>JACXUY010000004.1 GCA_014763665.1 Gammaproteobacteria bacterium | reverse complement strand
AATGACGTTTACGCATACCGAAGAGTAGCAAAGAGAAAGCATAGCTTAAAACACCGACAACGACCAATGAACATAATACCCCTGCACGCTCCCACCCTGTTACTAACGCCCAGTTAGGTAACCAATATTTAGACAACCCCATTAATAGAAGCGCCATCAATACTACCGCTATGAGGCTTTGCAGCACAAGTCGTAACCAGCCCGCTTCAGGGCGATAATAATCTTGGCGACGCAACACCCACCACAGCAAGCCCGCATTCACTAAAGCTGATATACTCACCGCCAGCGCCAGCCCAATATGCGCCAAAGGCTGAATCAGTGACAATGCCAGCATCAAATTTACCAGCAACGCTACAATAGAAATCTTCACAGGCCAGCGCATTTCCTCACGCGCATAAAATGCGGGCGCTAAGACTTTCACCGCTAGAAACCCCAGCAAACCGACACCATAAGCCGTTAATGCCTGACCAGCAAAACGCGCATCATCCGCGGTAAAAGCACCGTAAGCAAACAAGGTAAACATCAAGGGTTCCGCTAACAACGCCAGCGCCACCGTCGCCGGTAAGCCAATCACCCAAATCAGACGCAAGGCAACATCTAAGGTTCGGTTGTAGGCAGACCAGTCTTGTGCCGAACGTGCTTTAGAAAGCCCAGGTAGCACCACGGTTGCCAAAGCCACACCCAAAATACCCACTGGGAACTCTAACAGCCGATCAGCATAGTAAAGCCATGAAACACTACCCGCAATCAAAAAAGAGGCAAGAATCGTCGAAACCAGCAGATTAATCTGCGCCACACTCACCCCTAATAAAGCGGGTGCCATATTGCGCAATACCCGCCCAACACCGTCATGTTTCGCTAACGACCATCTCGGTCGCCAACCCACTGGTGTCAGCGCCCACCACACCCAAACCAATTGAATCATGCCAGCGATGACTACCCCCCACGCCAAACTCATGGCGGGAATATCTAAGAGTGGCGCCAACAATAGCGCCGCCGCAATCATCGCTACATTTAACCAAACTGGATTAAATGCAGGCTCCCAATAACGCTCATAGGTATTTAATACCGCTGCTAACATTGCAGTGAGCGAAATAAATAATAAATAAGGAAAAGTGATGCGCAACATATCCACAGCCATCGGTAAACGCGCATCATCGGCAAAACCAGGAGCAAATAACCACATTAAAGGCTCGGCAAACAGCATACCCAATAGGGTCAGTAGTACTAAGAAAAGTGCTAATCGCGTCCAAACCGCATCTAACAATCGATGCGCTTCGGCTTCACCCGACTGATGACGCACATCAGACAGCACCGGCACAAATGCCTGAGAAAAAGCGCCTTCAGCCGTAAGTCGTCGGAAAAAATTGGGGATTTTGAAAGCAACAAAAAACGCATCCGCTTCGGCAGAAGCACCGAATACGCGCGCAATGATCATATCGCGCACAAAACCCAGCACGCGCGAAATTAACGTCATGCTACCTACGGTCGCGGCACCCTTCAGGATTTTTTGTAACAAGCGACTCACCTCGGCAATGTCAAAGACCATAAAAACAAAAAGCGGCCTGAAAGACCGCTTTTTAAATGCATAAGCACTTAAGCTTGCGATTCGCTCACTTTACAACCTGTATTCATACCAACTAACGTATAAGCAGGACAAAAACCCATAAACGCTGTAGCCAGTGGAATCAAGCCTAACCAGCCCCATTCAAAACCAGAAAGCGCTGCAACGATTAAAGCAAAGCCCAATACGCCACGGAAGATACGATCAAACAATCCGACATTACACATCTAGACAATCCTCTAGTCAATGACACATTAAAATTCTCGAAATTTATTTTAACCGAAAGCTTAAAAAACAACACTCATTTTCGCTGCAACACAACGCCCACTTCAATATGGTGTGTATAAGGAAACTGGTCAAATACTGCTGCACGAGTCAACTCATGGGTATCTTGCCAAGCATGCAAATCTCTTGCTAGGGTTTCTGGGTTGCACGAAATGTAAACGATGATATCAAAGCGCTGGGTTAATCTTCTGGTCAGCTCATCTAAACCGGCACGTGGTGGATCAACTAAAATACCCGCAAAGTCATACACTCGCCCCTGCCAACTGAATTGCGTACCCGTGGCAGAGGTTTCTGATAAAGCAGCCGATACAGCTGCGCTGTCCATGGCAGCAATCGAAACATGACTGAGTCCTGCTTGCACAAACGCCTGCTGCGCCGCTTCGACTGCTTGCGTTGATAATTCAGTCATCACCACAGCATCAGCGTGCTGGGCCAATACCCAGGTAAAATTACCTGCCCCACCATACAATTCTAATAACGCCGGAGCTCGCGGTTGGCTTCGCCAAAAATCATGCACCCAATCCAGCATTTGCCGATTGATGCCAGCATTGGGCTGGCTAAAGGCATTTTCAACATGACGCAAACGAATACCCGCGCCAGAAGCAAGTTGCAAAGGCTCTTCAACATAATCACGCAACAACACCCGCTTCTTACCACGAGAACGCCCCATGAGCATTACCTTTTCCGGCAAAGACAAGGACGCTGCCAGTTGTTGCCATTCATCTGTTAGTGGCGTTTTATAAATCAGTGTTACCAACACTTCACCATCGGAGCTAGCCATAAAATCAATGGCATATAACTTATGCGACAGCAAAGCATGAGCCAATAATTGAGTCCGTAACGGCTGCATTAAGGTCGCAATGGATTGATGCACCATGGGGCAGTGCTCAATAAACACTGGGCGCTTATTCTGCGCATCAAACATAGCATAAAACCACTCATCACCCTTGTGCCAGACGCGAAATTCGGCACGCATACGATAGTGGCTGGTTGCCGACTCCGCCACGGTTAACGGCATTGACTGCGGCAAATTCAACAAGTTTTTTACCCGCTCAACTTTTTCACTCAGTTGCGCATGATAGATTTCGGGAAAGACTTGGCAAGTCAATTTCGCCACTCCAGCAACAATAAAGTGCATAATAATACGTCTTTCAATCGTTTTTACCAAGAAAATGGGGAAAGCCCAAGCTATGATACTCACACAAGGTCCCCTGCTAGCGGTCTACAGCGCTCAGTTTTGCTCTGCGTTTGCCGACAATGCCCTCTTAATTACGGCTATCGCATTGCTTAAAAGCATGGATCAAAGTCAACATATCCCTTGGCTACAAGCGCTTTTTGTACTGCCCTTTGTCTTGCTGGCACCTTTTGTCGGCGTCTTTGCCGATAGTCACGCTAAAGGTCGGGTCATGATGCTGGGCAATGGCTTAAAACTGCTCGGTGCTGCAAGCCTGATCTTCGACCTTTATCCGCTATGGGGTTATGCGCTAGTGGGGATTGGCGCAGCTATTTATTCACCTGCAAAATACGGTATTCTGTCGCAGTTAGTTAGCTCTGAACGCTTAGTTAAAGCTAATGCTTGGATGGAAGGCAGTACGCTGGTGGCCATCTTATTAGGGGTGGTTATCGGAGGTTTTTTAGCAGATTGGTCTGTCGTAGCCAGTCTTTGGCTGTTAATGGGCGTTTATATGCTAGCAGCTTTGCTCAACCTAGGCATTCCCAAACTGGCTGCCGAGCGTCCTTATCAGGGCGAATCTTTAAGGCAGCTAGTGTTTAGTTTTGTGCAAGAAGTTAGCGCTCTGTGGCGACATCCACAAGCGCGTGCCACACTCATTGGCACCAGTGCCTTTTGGGCAACGGGCAGCACACTTCGCCTGATGCTCTTTGCTTGGGTTCCGGTGGCACTGCTGGTCGAAGACAATCAACTACCCGCCACCCTAATGGGCATGGTATCGATTGGCATTATGATCGGCGCTGGCTTTGCTGCTTGGCGCTTACAGCACAACCAATTAATGCATGCATTAATTGGCGGACTGCTACTCAGCCCCCTCTTATTCGCGCTCGCCTACACCAACAATCTGTTATTAGCAGTGCTGCTGTTAATTGCGATTGGTGCCGCAGGCGGTTGGTTTATTGTACCACTCAATGCCGCTTTACAACATCATGGGCAAGCGCACATGGGAACGGGGCGTGCCTTAGCTGTACAAAACTTATGGGAAAATGTGGCTATGTTTGTTGCTGTCAGTCTCTATGGATTGATTATTGGTAGTGTTGACGTTATCTCATTGATTGTCTTGCTGAGCTTATTATTAGCCGCCATCCTTATTGCCTTAACACTCAACCTAGCGCGAAAACAAACAACCCCAGCATGATACTGGGGTTGATTTAGAGGTTCAGCTTTGCAGCCAGTTTGGTTCTCTAAACGCAGCGAAGTCTTCATATTCAAGGCGCAAGCAACGCAGAACAAGGAGTGTAGATCACTAGATGACGCAGTTCGAGTATGCGCGGCAACGATGAAGATTAAGACTGCAGCCAGTTTAGCACTGGTTCCAAGCCATATAAGAACCCATATTATAAACTTCTGAAAATCCTTTAGACTTCAGAATTTGTAGCGCCATCTGGCTACGCTGACCCGAACGGCAAAACACCACCACAGGGCGCGATTTATCGAGAGCGGCATCACACTGATCTTCAATAACATGCAGTGGAATATTTTTCGCACCAGGTAACTGACTCGATATAAATTCTTCTGGTGTACGCACATCAACGAACTGAGCATTGCGCTCGTTAATGAGCTTTTTTGTTTCATCACATGAAATGAACATGAGAAATTTCTCTCTGATTACTTATTTTAATAGATAGATTGTAATTTAGCTTATGAGGTACATCAAGCTAAAAAAACAAATGACCGCATAAGCAAAAGCTAATAGGTCATCCAGCATCACGCCCCACGGCGTATGCCAAGCATCAACCCGATTTATGGGAAACGGCTTGAGAATATCGAATACCCTAAACAACACCAAAGCAATAGCCACATTAACCAGTGTCAGCTCATACCACTGAGTAATAACCGCTAGCAACCAACCCATGGCGATGATTTCATCCCAAACAATGCTGCCATGATCCACCTCACCCAAACGCTCGCCACCCATACGACACACCCATGCACCCAAGACAGTACCAACGAAGAGCAGCGCCCAGGTTATCCCTTGGGATAGCGACAACAAGCCCCAAAAGACAAGAGCTCCCGCAAGGGAGCCCCAAGTACCAGGAGCAGGTTTCAGCAACCCACTCCCAAAGCCAACGGCTAACCAGTAGCCTAAGGCATTAACGAATCGGGCCATGCTTGCGGGCAGCCAAACGTAAGCGCAAGGCATTCAAACGAATAAAACCTTCCGCATCTTTCTGATTGTAAGCACCGGCATCATCATCAAAAGTGGCAATAGCGGCATCGAACAGGCTTTCGCCTGAAGAACGACCCATGACAATGACATTACCCTTGTAGAGTTTCAAACGCACGCTGCCATTAACATGAACTTGACTGGCATCAATTGCAGCTTGCAACATTAAACGCTCTGGACTCCACCAATAACCGTTGTAAATCAGCTCAGCATATCGCGGCATTAGCTCATCTTTCAAATGAGCTGAGCCTTTATCAAGGGTAATCGATTCAATAGCACGATGCGCGCGCAATAAAATCGTACCACCTGGAGTTTCATAACAGCCACGTGACTTCATACCGACATAACGATTTTCAACCAAATCCAAACGACCAATGCCGTTAGCGCCGCCCAACTTATTGAGTGTTGCCAGCATGGTCGCAGGCGACAAACGCTCGCCATTCAAGGCAACCGGATCGCCCTTCTCAAAGGCAATATCAATCACCGTCGCAGTATCGGGTGCTTTTTCAGGAGAAACCGACCAACGCCACATGTCCTCTTCATGCTCTGCTGCTGGGTCTTCTAGTACGCCGCCTTCATAAGAGATATGCAACAAGTTGGCATCCATTGAATAGGGTGACTTCTTACCCTTATTAAAATCGATCGGAATATCGTGCTTGGCAGCATAGGCCATCAATTTCTCACGTGAGTTCAAGTCCCACTCACGCCAAGGCGCGATCACTTTCACCTCTGGCATCAGCGCATAAGCACCTAATTCAAAACGCACTTGGTCATTGCCCTTACCTGTCGCGCCATGAGCAATGGCATCTGCACCCGTTTGACGGGCAATATCAATGAGACGCTTAGCAATCAACGGACGGGCAATCGACGTACCTAGTAAGTATTCACCCTCATAAAGGGTGTTGGCGCGGAACATCGGAAAGACAAAATCGCGCACAAACTCTTCGCGCAAATCATCGATAAAAATATTCTCAGGCTTAATACCCATTTTGATGGCTTTAGCGCGCGCTGGCTCAACCTCTTCACCCTGACCAATATCAGCAGTAAAAGTCACGACTTCACAGTTGTACTCTTCTTGCAACCAACGCAAAATAATTGATGTATCTAAACCACCAGAATAGGCCAAAACCACCTTGTTAATCGACGACTTATTTGACGACATCATCCACACCCTGTAACACAATGCAAAAAATAAACGCCATTATACAAAATAGTGAAGCGCCACGGGCAGCTTCAAGCGTGATAATATATCCCTATTGTTATTTTCACTAATAAGAGCCGCTTTCATGATCGATTTCCTCAAAACTTTTTGGCAATACCTTGTGCCAAAACACTTTTTATCGACACTCATGCACTGGCTGATGAATCGTGAAACACCTTGGTTTAGTCAATTTATCATCAAGCAGTTTGTGGCTTTTTATGGCGTTAACCTAGCAGAAGCAGAACGCACTGCTATCGAAGATTACCGCAGCGTGAATGACTTTTTCACGCGCAGCCTAGCCGCAGACGCCCGTCCAATCGACACTAACTTGAACAGCATCGTTTCTCCTGCCGACGGTAAAATCAGTCAATCGGGCAGTCTAAAGCACAATCAAATCATTCAAGCCAAAGGCTATGATTACAGCGTTGAAGCCTTATTGGGTGGTGATATTAGTTTAGCTAAGTCTTTTTATGATGGTGACTTTGCTGTGGTTTATCTAAGCCCAAAAGACTACCATCGCATTCACATGCCCATGGATGGCCAATTATTGAGTATGACCTACGTTCCTGGTGATTTATTTGCCGTAAATCCTGCTACGGTGCGCATGGTTCCCGATCTCTTCGCACGCAACGAACGTTTGGTTCTGTCATTTGAAACTGCGATTGGCCCAATGGTACTGGTCATGGTCGGTGCGATTTTTGTTGGTAGCATGGAAACTGTGTGGCAAGGAAAAATTACACCCGATTATGGAACCAGCCTAAAATACTGGGACTACACGGATCAATCATTACACTTTGCTAAAGGCGAAGAAATTGGTCGTTTCAACATGGGCTCGACGGTGGTGATGTTGTTACCAGCCGGTAAAACCTATGGCTTGAATCTTCATGATGATAACCCTGTTTTGATGGGGCAAGCAATTGCCAGCATCGTTAACAAGGATAAGCAGGATAACGCACCTGCCAAGGATGTCAATGACTCTAATGATGATGCCATTGATTACGCTAGCGCTTAAAATCACTCTAAAAACCTGTACAAGGAACTGCTGTTATGAAACTCGTTACTGCTATTATCAAACCCTTCAAACTAGATGATGTGCGTGATGCCCTTGCCGATATGGGCGTACATGGCATGACGGTTACCGAAGTGAAGGGTTTTGGTCGTCAAAAAGGACACACTGAAATGTACCGTGGTGCAGAGTATGTGGTCGACTTTTTGCCTAAACTGAAACTAGAGGTGGGTGTTAAAGAGAATCAGGTGGAAGGAGTCATTGAAGCCATTATGGGAGCCGCACAAACTGGCAAGATCGGGGACGGTAAGATTTTTGTCACCGCATTAGAACAAGTCATTCGCATTCGCACGGGTGAAACGGACGAAGTGGCACTCTAATTTCCTAATTGATCAAGCCATAGGTGTGCGACTTAAACACCTATGGCAATCAATCAGCAACACTTAGAACAATTCGATATCGTCATCTATCGGTTGATTTTTACGCGCTTCCATACGCTCTCTCATACGATTCTTCATGACCTCTATGGCCTGTTCACCGCTGAGTCCCTTATTGAAAATCAATTCGTAAAGCTCATATTCTTCGCGCATAGCCGCATATTTGGCCATTTTTTCACGAAAGTTGTTCCAAGTCGCTTCATCTACGGTACGATCTTCATGGGAGATAATGTCGGAAAGACTTGAAAGGCTTTTAGAAACATGTTGTAAGCGCTGACTCAACTTGTCATAAAACTGGAAAGCAACAATACTAGCAGTCACCTTCTCAGACAATATCTGACTTTCTTGTAGTAACCGTGCTTTCAACTCGGCAAGATCTTGCACTTCATCATTGAGCACTGAATGGCTAAGTTGATCTAAGCCTTCACGCATAAAATTAAAGCTATCAATTAGGGTATCAATTGAATAACTACCTTCGGTCATCGACAAATCAATTTGGGCAATAGACATGTTAAGAGTCATAATCGTTTGAGTTAGCTCTTTCCACTCTAATTTATGCTTTACTTCTGGCACTGACATGAATCTATGCTTCCTTTTACTATGACCTTTTCTTAAAGCCCATTATACGTGATTTAACCACTTAAAAGAGTTCAACATCACCTTCAACAGGCTTACTATCGACATTATGACGATACTGAATTTCTTGATCGACGAGAGTCTGTGTATGCATTGCATTCAGTTTACGCACTCTAACGCGCCCCGTCGTTGGGTAAAAAACAACTTTGCGCGGGTAAATGTCACCAATGTCTTGTGACACGATGCGGAAACCCTCAGTGTATAAATAGTCGAAAGTGAAACCGATATTGTACCAACCCACATTGGTCATTTGACTCATGATACGACCACCACCAAACACCTTAAACTCTAGGCGTTTACGCTGTGCACCCAATTTTAGCAGGGCGTTGACCATGTTTTCCATGGCATAGTTGCCATAGCGATTGGCATCGGCCAACTCAGCGCGCACAGCACTGGATTGCTTTTCGACGGGCAACATGAAATGATTCATTCCGCCAACGCCTGCGACCGGATCACGCACACAAGCCGAAATACACGAACCCAATACCGTCTCAATTTTCTCATTTTGCTGAGTCACATAAAACTCACCCGGCAAAATCTTAATTGACATAAGGTTATCACTGGGATCAATCGATTTTTGCATCTGTTCTACTCATTAGCATTTTTCTCTGATGTTTTTCATTATGAATCAGCGTCTCGCCTTAAAAAACCGTCGTAACTGTTCGCTGGCATGATCAGCCATCAGCCCTGAATGCACCTCGCAACGATGATTCAACTGCTCGCTTTGCAGGATATTAAACACCGACCCTGCCGCCCCCGTTCTCGGTTCAGGGGTAGCGTAGACGACCCGCTGCACCCGTGCATGAATCATAGCTCCTGCACACATGGTGCATGGCTCTAGCGTGACATAAAGGGTGGCGTTCACCAGCCGATGATTTTGTACTTTTTTTGCCGCTTCACGCAAGGCCAGCATCTCAGCATGGGCGGTTGGGTCAGACTGGCTAATGGTCTGATTAAACGCAGCCGACACACAAACACCGTCGATTACCACCACAGCCCCCACTGGTACTTCACCCAAAGCTTCTGCCTGCTGAGCTAACTGTAAGGCCAGCTGCATCCAAAAGGCATCAATCTCCGCCCGATCCAAATCAGAGGGAGCTGATAAACCTACAAAATGCGAAGGCTTAATAGCTCTACTCCCATTCAATTGTCGCAGGTGGCTTACTAGAGACATCATAAACGACGCGCGAAATGCGCGGAATCTCGTTGATGATGCGTCCCGAAACTTTTTCTAACAACTCATAAGGCAAGTGTGCCCAACGAGCGGTCATAAAGTCGATGGTTTCCACCGCACGTAAAGACACCACATAATCATAACGACGGAAGTCGCCCACCACACCCACCGACTTCACGGGCAAGAAAACAGCAAAAGCTTGTGATACCTTATCGTACCAACCGCTGTTATGTAGCTCTTCGATGAAGATATGATCGGCTAAACGCAAAATATCGGCATATTCCTGCTTAATTTCACCCAAAATGCGTACACCCAAACCAGGTCCTGGGAAAGGATGACGGTAAACCATGTTGTAGGGCAAGCCTAATTCAACACCGAGCTTACGCACCTCATCTTTGAACAATTCGCGCAAGGGCTCTACTAACTTAAAGGCGAGATCGTCGGGCAAGCCGCCCACATTGTGATGCGACTTAATGACTTTAGCCTTACCATTTTTCGTACTGGCCGACTCAATGACGTCGGGATAAATAGTGCCTTGCGCTAACCATTTAACACCCGAAGCGGCCATTGCACGCGCCTGCGCTTCGAATACATTAATAAATTCACGACCAATGATTTTACGCTTGGCTTCGGGATCCGATTCACCCGCCAAGGCATTTATGAACTGTTCCGTCGCATCGACACGAATGACTTTAATACCCATGTTTTGTGCAAACATCGCCATCACCGCATCACCTTCTTGATAACGCAACAGCCCATGATCGACGAAGATACAAGTCAACTGATCGCCAATGGCTTTATGCAACAAGGCCGCGACGACCGAAGAATCAACACCACCCGACAGCCCCAACATCACGGCATCAGAACCGACCAACTCGCGTACACGCGTAATCTGGTCTTCGATAATGTGTTTGGTATCCCATAATTTGGCACAGCCACAAATATCAGCGACAAAGCGCTCTAAAATGCGACCACCTTGTTTGGAATGCGTCACCTCAGGATGAAACTGCACTGCATAAAAACGACGAGTTTCATCGGCCATACCAGCAATAGGACAGGTATCGGTACTGGCCATCAGCTTAAAACCTTCAGGCATGGTCACCACTTGATCACCATGACTCATCCACACATCCAGCAAACCATAGCCTTCGGGCGTCACCTCATCTTCAATATCCTTAAGCAGGCTGGTATGACCTCGCGCACGGACTTTAGCATGACCATATTCATGCGCTTCTGCAGGCTCGACTTGTCCGCCCAACTGTTGCGCCATGGTTTGCATACCATAGCATATACCTAATACAGGCACACTCAACTCAAACACCGCTTGCGGCGCTTTTAGGGTATCTTCTGCGTAGGCCGATTCAGGCCCCCCCGACAAAATAATCCCCTTAGCACCATAAGCACGAATAAAGGCATCATCCACATCACATGGGACAATCTCGGTAAACACCCCAATTTCACGAACACGACGCGCAATGAGTTGGGTATATTGCGAACCAAAATCTAAAACCAAAATTTTGTCGTCATGAATATTGGAATGGGACATTTTTGTTCCTTAAATGACTAAAACGATACTGCGTTAGGCAGTGTAAATAAAGCCGATTAAAGTCGATGATAACGAGGCGAAAGCCGACGCAGATGCGCGAGCTTACTGAAGTAAGTGCACAAATCGAAAAGGCTTTCAACAAAGTTAGCGCGACTTTAGCGGTTTTAGACCCTGTAATTGGGTGCTTCTTTGGTGATAGTGACATCATGCACATGACTTTCGACAATACCCGCGTTGGTAATGCGCACAAAGAAAGGCTTGGTACGCATCTGTTCAATAGTAGCGCAACCGGTATAGCCCATGCTGGCACGCAAGCCGCCCGACATTTGGTGAAGAATGGGCGCTAATGGACCTTTATAAGGCAAACGACCCTCAATCCCTTCCGGTACGAGCTTATCTTCCGCATTGGTTGATTGGAAATAACGATCTGATGAGCCTTGCGTTTGTGCCATCGCACCTAGGGAACCCATACCACGATAGTTTTTGTAAGCACGGCCTTGGTAGTATTCAATTTCACCCGGTGCTTCATCGGTACCAGCGAACATAGACCCTAACATGACGCAGTAAGCACCAGCCGCTAACGCCTTAGCCACATCACCTGAGTAGCGGATACCGCCATCGGCAATTAAGGGCACACCAGTACCTTCTAACGCCTTGGCCACATTCGCTACCGCTGAAATTTGCGGTACACCAACACCGGCGACGATACGCGTAGTACAAATCGAACCTGGGCCAATACCGACTTTAACCGCATCTGCCCCAGCTTCAACCAACGCTAAAGCGGCTTCACCCGTAGCGATGTTACCACCAATGACTTGCACCTGTGGAAAATGATCTTTTACCCAGCGTACACGATCAATCACCCCTTGCGAGTGACCATGAGCCGTATCGATAATTAAAACGTCAACACCCGCTTCAATGAGTGCGGCAACCCGAACATCTGTTCCCTCACCAGCACCGACAGCAGCACCGACGCGCAAACGACCTTGATCGTCTTTACAGGCATTTGGGTAGTCGCGCGCTTTGCGAATATCTTTGACCGTAATCATACCGCTGAGTTTACCCTGCGCATTCACAACCAATACGCGCTCAATACGATGATGATGCAATAAATCCAGCACTTGTTCACGCGAGGTGCCTTCAGGAACCGTAACCAATCTTTCTTTTGGTGTCATCACCGTTGCTACCGCAGCCGACGTGTTTTTCTCGAAACGTAAATCACGACCAGTAACAATACCGACCAGTTCACCATTGTCCACCACCGGCATGCCCGAAATGTTGGCTTGCAGCGTGATGGCTTTTACTTCCGCAATGGTTGCACTAGAAGAGACCGTGATGGGATCTCGAATCACGCCACTTTCGTATTTCTTAACTTTAGCTACTTCAGCCGCTTGTTGTTGTACGGTCATATTTTTATGAATGATACCAATGCCGCCCTCTTGCGCTAGTGCAATGGCTAAACGCGCCTCAGTCACGGTATCCATGGCTGCCGAAATAAAAGGGACATTCAAAGTAATGTTGCGCGTTAGCTGAGTGGCCAAATTCACATCTTTCGGTAAAACCGTCGAGTGTGCTGGCACCAACAACACATCGTCAAAAGTCAGGGCTTCTTCAAGAATTCGCATATGGGTTCACCTAATTAATTTTGATTATGACGTGATAAAAAACTTTTTCTGCCTGCTGGGTCAATCTACCGTAAAATAATACTTGTTATTTGTATTTAGGTATTGCATGCATACATGTTGACCATTATATAATTCAACACGCTTCTGGGCAAATTGCCTGGTAAGACTAACCCCTCACCGGAGAAAAGATAATGACAAAAACGCTCACATTAACAACACTTCTATCTCTTGCACTACTGACTGGTTGTGCAACCACTGGTGACACCGCGCAAGGTACAGGTTACGCAGCATTCTACGAAGCAGCGAAGGTTGCGATGGAAAAAAATGCCAAAGCGATGAAAGCTGGTTACGCTTGGACCTCTAAAGGTGTTAAAACCAAGTATGACCCTAAAACAGAAGCAGGCAAAGCTTTTAAAAAAAGCGGCCGCAAATTAACCTTAGTCGATGTTGCTCTGTTTGAAGGCGAGCAAGCATTGAAAAAAGGCGACGAAAAAACAGCCATGAAAAAAGTCAAAGAAGCAAATGAATTAGCTGACGCTCAGTTGTCTCAAATGGCGATCAGCAGTGACTACAAAATTCTTTGGAAATAAATTATTGACTATATAAGCTAATCATTTTACGAGTTAGCTTGTTGAAAAGCCCGCGAAATTCGCGGGCTTTTCATTTTCAAACACGATACCGACTCATAAAAAAAACCACTCACAATGGAGTGGTTTTCAGTGATACCTCAATCAAAACAGGTCAAAAGTTATTTGCTTCTGCTTCGGTATAAGCTAAGGCGATGTAACGACCAATAACACCATCAAAGCCCTTCCAATCACGATATTTCTTCAACTTTGGTAATACTTTGTCCTTCATCTCACTAGGTCCAACGCCTTGCTTCTGAAATTCAACAACAGAACCATATAGCGTTTCTAAAAACTCTAAATATATATCTGCTTGCTTAGGACCAAACTTAAAATGACCTTGTACATAGTTAGTCGCTTGCGTATCGGCCTTCAGTTTTTTAATACCTTCAATTGAGCCGGTATAGGTACCATCATCCATATTGGCAACACGTCCGGTCATCACTATATCGCCAGCATAAACCGTTTTATCGGCCGTCACTTCTAAACAAATATCCGAATCGGTATGGCATTTTCCATAATAATGAACGCGCAATAAGGTATCACCCATATCGAACACTTCGCCACCTTTTAACACTTGATTAGGCGCTGTGATCACGGTACCCGCTGTTGCGTTATTCGTGGCACGCGCTTGCATGTTAACCCAAAACTCGCCCACACCCTCTTTGATTGCTTTATGCATGTTTTCGTGAGCATAAATTTCTACATTGGGCCACTCTTGCACAAAGGCATGATTGCCTAACCAATGGTCGCCATGCATGTGAGAGTTAAAAACTTTAACAACAGGTTTATCTGTCATTTTCTTAATTTGACGAATCAGCATTTCACCAATTTGTACCGAGCCGCCCGAATCAAAAACAACGACACCCTTTTGCGTGATGATAAAACCCATGTTGGAAAACATACCCTGATTCTCAGGTGTTGGCTCTGGGTCTTTGGCGATGATAACATGACAACGAGCAGATACCTTGCTCGGTTTGACATCTGGAACGCGTGGGCCTTTAACCACCATGTCGTCGGCTGCATAGACTGGTTTCAGTACCGAAAAACCTGCCATACCTGCCGACACAGCCAATGCACCTTTAATGAGTTGACGTCGCTGCAAACCTAACACTGAATCTGTGTTACCCATTTTACTTTCCTCTTTTTTGTTCTGTCATTTCATGCGTGGCACGCATTTCACATTCAGCGTATAATGTAGCTTAGCTGAGTAATTTAGACAATGGGACACTCCTAAAAAGCCGATTTCATCGCATTTTTAGGTTCCCCGATCTATTTTTTATCTCTGGTGGAAGAGCTAAATAAAATGGTCACTGTATTTTCCCAGCACCCCTTCCTCCAGCCCCCTTCCCATTAAGGTTTTTAGAGGTCGCCGATGGATAATCCTGTAAATACCCCGCCCAAAAACGATATTCAAACTACGATTGATCAATTGGTTGAGCGTTTTGCCTTTTTTAACGATTGGAAAGAACGTTATCAATACCTAATAGATCTTGGCAAGAAACTACCTGAATTCGATGCTGCTTGGCAAACTGAAGACAATCAAATTCATGGCTGTCAATCTCAAGTTTGGCTAAAAATTGATTGCGAAGCGGGTCGCTATTATCTTCGTGCTAAAAGCGAAGCTTCCATTGTCGCTGGCATGATTGCCTTACTTCTATGGGTTTACAATGGGCGCACTAAAGAAGAAATATTAACCACACCTTTAGACTTCCTAGGCAAGATTGGCTTAATGCAACACCTCTCACCCAGTCGAGCCAATGGCTTGTACAATATGATTAAACATCTGCACAGCCATTTAAATTAGCGTCAATCTTCTTTCGCGACCTGCTGTTGTTCACGACGTACACGCGCCAATAACGGCCTTATGGTCGCATCGAGCGCCATCGCCTGAAAACGCAAGGTTTCAACAAATCGAGCCGCCGACAAAGATAGAGCCTTGCCTTTAGGCCAAACCAAATACCAATAGCGTTCGACTGGGAAACCATGAATGGGCAGAATACGTAATTCACGACGTTTCAACTCTTCCCTAACCGTGTGCATCGAAACAACCGAAATACCCAATCCTGAGAGCACGCCCATACGAATGGCCTCGTTGGACCCTAACACCATACGCACATTCGGTTCATAACCCATATGACGAAACACTTGCTCTATCTGTGCTCGAATCCCAGAACCCGATTCACGCATCAGAAAAGGCACTCCAGCCAAGTCGTCAATCGATAATAGCCGTCCATCGGGCAAATCAAAATCACGTTTCGCAATAAAAACCAATGGGTTAATGGCCAAACGTTCCGACATCACTGGAATGGAGTCGGAAGGTTGACCCAGAATATAAATATCATCCTGGTTATTCGCTAAACGTTCTAATAGATGCTCGCGGTTAACCACTTCTAACACAATGGCAATGTTGGGATATTGTTCTAAAAAGGATTGAATCACTTGCGGTAAAAAGTACTGCGCTGTCGAAATAACAGCAATACGCACTCGACCACCTTCTAAGCCTTTCAAGTCATTAATGCGCTCTTCTAAGTGTTCAAATGCCGTTAGCACTTCTCGACAAACGGCTGCCAGTTCATGACCGGCGTCCGTTAAATAAACTTCTTTACCTACTTGCTCCGTGAGCGGCAAGCCAACCGCTTCCACCAGCTTTTTAACCTGCATGGAAATCGTCGGTTGTGTTAAATGCATTTCTTCAGCAACACGCGTGAAGCTGTTCAAGCGAGCCAAAGCCTCGAAAACTTGTAGCTGACGAAGAGTGGCAGCACGGGTGATACGACCAAGAATGGGTTTATGCATAAGGGCTCTTTGATTTATTCATTACTTTTTCAATACACTTAAACGCTGAAAATACTCCCAGACCTTGCAACAAATTGGCCCGCAAACTCGGCAACTCGGCTTCAAAATCGGTTTTACTTAACCAACGACCCAAGTCTGCTGCTTGAAACACCGATGATAAACTCGCGTAAGGTGTTTACTGAATTTTTAAGTAAGCCGCGCCCTGCATTTGCAGGTCGGCAATGGTAGCAACCCCTGAAGGAGTCAATCCCACCATGGAATATACTTTGCTTTTGTCCAACGCAATTTCGTCACGGGTTTTATCACACAACAAGGCTTTCACACCACGCACTTTAACCAAGGTTTCCAGACGTCCTTTTAATTCGGCACGGCGCTTATCCAAATCGGCATTGGTCGCATAAGGTGTACCTTTAAGTACATCATCGGTGACAAAACGAATACCATGCCCAACAAACACCAAAGTCACTTCATAATCACGCAATTCTGCTTCATAAGCGGTAATGATATTAGCAATAGAGGTTAAGGTTGCCGAATAACGCGTCACATCATTAAAATCGACGTGATAAACCACCTTTGCGGGTGCGGATAAGGCCGCTGCTGAAAATAAAGCCGACACTGTTAACAGGGCCACTTGCAAGAAACTTTTTATAGATGAAAACATAAACCACTCTCCAAACGATTCATTAAGTCATCATTGTAACCTAAGGAAGGTCTGAAAAATACAAAAGGGATGGGGGTGTCACCTTGCGGTGCACTAAAGTTGGGGGAAGGACTGCATTTTAGAAACAGGTAACCACGTGATTTAATGTCCTTCCACCAACCCAAAAATGAAAATGGGAAGTCTGAATAAGAAGCGACGCTTTAGCGCAGCGAAGCAGAAGCCATTATTCAGACCTTCCCTAAGCGTCAGCCTGTTCGTAATCAAATACACTTATGGCAGCTGCAAAAAGTTCCTCACAGAGCAACTAGGTTTTGCTAGAAGCCAAAGTATGTTCTACAACATCGGCCAACTGCAAAAAATCACTACGCGGATAACTGCGACCACCTGTCAGCTTGAAAGCCAATTGAGGCGCACTGCCCTCAATGATATGAAATCCCCAATAAAGCAAGGCATGACTGTAACGAATTTTGGCTTCATCGGGATGAATGAGGGTTGCCAGTTCATCTTGCTTTAGATAGTCTGTTAATGCCGATTGCAAATACGCCAGCAAGACATCATTGCGCTCTTGAAAGGCTTTACTGGCATCAAACTGATTAATTACCGCTAACAGGCGCGCTTTTTGGTTAATACTGCGAATATGCGCAAAGGTACGCTGAATGACATCACCATGTTTTGAAATACCCAGCGGGTTCAAACTGGTTGGCATCAAACACACATCCATTCGCTTCACTAGCTTAATTGGGTTTTCGGACAATACTGGTGAACAATCGGCGATGACAATGCGCACATCGGGATATTGACTCTCACGCCACTGCTCGGGTGTTAACACGCGAATCATCGCACCTGCTTCGTGTTTGTTCACCGCAGGAACATGAAGCTCAGCCAATTCCGGTTGGTTTTCTTGTGCGAAGAGTTTACGTAAATTTTGGTCTGGATCTAGGTCAAGTAGTACTACCGACTGCCCCATCAAAGCAAAAGCGCCCGCTAAATGGGCTGCTATGGTGGTCTTACCCACACCACCTTTGGCAGTAAAGACACCGACATAAGCTGGTGCAGAAGCAGCAATTGCCTGAGATTCACTAAATTGCGTGAAAGGGTAAGCGGACACCACTTTTTGCTTATGCTCAGTCAATAACACCAATCGTTCAGGTGCTTCGCGCGTCACTTGCGTGATCGCTGCCTTGGTAAAACCCTTACTAGAAGCCATGCAACCAATCAATTGCTGATCTTGCTGGCTTTCTAGGCTGTACATGAATTTGTCGAGCTGTGCTGCCGTAACCTTTTCATCTGATTTGCGCATGCGTAACCATACGTGCTGCCCACTCTGCGCCAAGGTTGCATTAGCCCATTTCGCATCATGCCACTCTTCAACCACAACATAACCCTGCTGCAGCCAAAAAGCGCAAAAATTTTGCCATTCATTGTGAGACTGTGTTTTCATTGATTTTTCCTGTAGTTAGCGCAAGCATAATAACCCTAGCGAAAAGACCACTGCATTAACAATCCAGTCAAACTTATAGAGCTTGTTTGGCTTCCAGCTCTGCCCAAGTTGTCATAGCTGCCTCAATTTCCTGTTCTAATTGCTGCAGACGCAACTGAATCGCCTGCACTTTACTGCTGTCTGCGAAAAGGGTTGGGTCAGATAACTGCTCACCCAAACTCGCTTGCTCTGCTTCTAATGTGGCAATGGTCTCAGGTAGTGTATCCAATTGCTTCTGTTCTTTGTATGATAATTTGGGTTTTTTTACTGATTGTTGAGATACCCCTAGTGGAGCACTATCTACTGCTTTCACCGGCTTGAGGCTTTCTGCAGCGGCTTGAGGCTCTGGCACGTACTGGTGTTTAATCATCGCCCAGTCTTCATAACCTCCTGCGACTTCAACAATGCGACCATCACCAACAAAGGCCAAACTTTGCGTCACCACGTTATCAACAAAACTACGGTCATGGCTGACCAGCAATACCGTACCCTTGTAATTCTGGATCAGCTCTTCCAACAGCTCCAAGGTTTCTAGGTCTAAGTCGTTGGTTGGCTCATCGAGAATGAGCATATTGGCCGGTTTGGTAAAGAGTTTTGCCAAGAGCAGTCGGGCACGTTCACCACCAGAAAGACTTCCCACCTTGACACGCGCACGATGCGGCGGAAAAAGGAAGTCTTCGAGATAGCCCAAAATATGTTTTTTCTGACCATTGATTTCGATAAAGTCACTCCCCTCACGCACGGCATCAATGAGCATATCCTCATCATTCAGCACCGCGCGTTGCTGGTCTAAATAAGCGACTTGTAGCTGCGTTCCCGTTTTAACCGTGCCCCTATCGGGCTGAATTTCTCCCAGCACTAATTTAATAAAGGTGGTTTTACCTACCCCATTTGGTCCAATCAAACCGACTTTATCGCCGCGTTGAATTAATGTAGAAACATCTTTGAAAATCGTCCAACCATCGTAAGCCAAATTCACGTTCTCTAATTCAGCCACAAGCGCGCCCGATTTTTTACCCGTATCAACCGCTATTTTGGCCATACCCTGACGTTTGCGGCGTTCAGCTCGCTCGCGACGCAACTGTTCCAACTGACGCACCCGTCCTTCGTTACGAGTGCGACGCGCTTTGATACCCTGACGAATCCACACTTCTTCTTGTGCTAAGTGTTTATCGAACAAGGCGTTAGTCACCTCCTCAGAGGCCAATTCCGCTGCTTTACGTTCTTGATAGACGCTAAAACTGCCGGGATAACGACGCAATACGCCGCGATCCAACTCTAACAAACCATTAACCGTGTTATCCAAAAAGCGTCGATCATGACTGATCAAAATAACCGCACCCGAAAAATTCTTTAACGTCTGCTCCAGCACCTCGATACCCGCCACATCTAAGTGGTTGGTTGGCTCATCGAGTAGCAGCACATCGGGTTTAGCAATCAGTGCTTGTGCAATAGCCAGACGCTTTTTCCAACCGCCCGACAAATCATCAACCAAAATATCGCCTGCTAATCCAAAACCCATAATCGCCTCATCGACGGCAGCATCGACACGCCAACCATCGCGCAAGTCGATTTGATGCTGCAAGTGTTGCATCTCTTCCATTAAGGCTTCATTTTCGTAATCCTCAGCCATCGCCGCCGATACCGCATAATAGCGATCTACCAGAGCAGCTACCGCGGCTACGCCTTGCGTTAACACACTGCGAATGGTCTCGCCTTCACTAAACACGCTCTCTTGTGGCACATAAACCATGTTCACGTCTTTTTGTACCACACGCAAACCACTGTCTAAAGGCTGAGTGCCCGCCAGCACTTTAAGCATGCTCGACTTACCCGCACCATTGCGACCAATCACCCCTAGTCGATCGCCATTTTCTAAGCTTAGGTTTTCAGCATTCAATAAAGGATTATCGCCAAAGGCGAGGTGTGCTTCTTGCAACATCAGTAAAGGCATGGGGAAAGGTTCCGAGCAGTAATAACAATAATGGTCTATTTTAACGGTTATCGCCAATGCTGGGTTGTCTATTTCGGTTTAAAGCCTTCACTCTTAAAACACAGCTCGTCATTTTTTCGGTAAAATAGCTTGGTTTATCGCACACAATGTAAAAGAGTGCAAAATTAGACTACAGGATCAGGCGCACGACGCCATAGCAGAGAGAAAAGGGATTCATTATGTTCGGACGCTTAAGAGGTTTATTTTCAAACGATTTATCCATCGATTTAGGAACAGCTAACACACTCATCTATGTTAAAGGTAAGGGCATTGTGTTGGATGAGCCTTCGGTGGTAGCCATTCGCGACGGTGGTGCGGGCAATCGTCAAATCGTTGCCGTCGGAAGTGATGCCAAACGCATGTTGGGACGCACACCGGGCAATATTTCTGCCATTCGTCCGATGAAAGACGGTGTTATCGCTGATTTTATGGTCACGGAAAAAATGCTACAGCATTTTATTCGTAAAATTCACTCAACGCGTTTCTTGCGCCCCAGTCCTCGTGTATTGGTTTGTGTGCCTTGTGGCTCGACGCAGGTAGAACGCCGTGCCATTCGTGAATCAGCAGCGGGTGCAGGCGCGCGTGAAGTTTATCTCATTGAAGAGCCCATGGCTGCTGCTATCGGTGCCGGCATGCCCGTTTCTGAAGCTTCAGGCTCAATGGTGGTTGATATTGGTGGTGGCACCACTGAAGTCGCCACCCTTTCTTTGAATGGCATTGTTTATTCAGATTCAGTCAAAGTAGGTGGCGATAAGTTCGACGAAGCTATTATTGCTTATGTACGTAAAACCTACGGTATGCTCATTGGTGAAGCGACGGCAGAGCGTATCAAAATGGAAATTGGTACTGCTTATCCGGAAGAAGATCCCAAAGAAGTGGAAGTTCGTGGTCGCAACCTAGCCGAAGGTGTACCACGCAGCTTTATTATTAACTCTAGCGAAACGCTTGAAGCTCTACAACAACCCTTACAACAAATCGTGAACGCAGTGCGCACCGCCTTGGAACACACACCTCCAGAATTAGGTGCCGATATTTCTGAACGCGGCATTGTGCTAACAGGCGGTGGCGCCTTGCTGCGCAACCTCAATCGCTTAATTTCTGAAGAAACGGGCATTCCTTGCGTCGTCGCCGATGATCCACTAACCTGCGTCGCTCGCGGTGGTGGTCGTGCGCTTGAGTTAATGGATGAGCATGGCAAGGAACTCTTTACCCACGAATAAGGGTAACTTACCACTATGATGTTGGTTTCAGCGCTCAAAAATGTGAGCGCTCGCGATCAATGGCAATTTCTCATTGCCTGCGCACTATCCCTAACCCTGCTCATCGTTGACGAACAAACGCAACTGATGACGCAGGTGCGTATGGTGCTCTCGACGCTTATGCAACCGATTGAGCAACTTGCGCGATTGCCTGAAAACTGGGCTTCACAAGGCAATCAGGTCATCACCGATAAAGCTAGCCTGCGCAATGAAGTAGAACGATTACGCAACCAGCTGTTATTGCTCAACTATGAAAAACAGCAAGCGGCGCAAATCGTTAAAGAAAACGAACGTTTACGCATGCTACTGGGTGTTTCTTCACACATCAATCAAGGCAAACTGATAATCAGCTCGGTCGTCGACCACAATCCCAGTCCTTATAAACGCTTGGTAAAGCTGAATAAAGGCATGGCTGATGGCGTAACCGTTGGACTACCCGTTATGGATGCACAGGGTATGATGGGGCAGATTATCAGTACTGCTTACCAAGAAAGTGATCTGCTTCTCATAACCGACATCGACACGCAAATTCCGGTGATGGTACAGCGTACTGGGGCACGAGGCATTTTACAAGGCAAGGGTGATAGTGACGAATTAACGCTTAAATTTTTACCCACTACCGCTAATATTCGTGAAGGCGACCTATTAGAAACCTCAGGCATCGACGGTCGCTATCCCCGTGGTTTACCCGTTGCTGAGGTGGTCGATGTTGAATCTCAAGCAGGTGCCATTTTTTGGAAAATCACTGCGCAACCTTTAGCCAAGCTCAATAGTAGTCGTGAAGTCTTAATTGTTTTGGACGCTAAGAAACCCACTGAAAATTCAGAGGAACAACCATGATTTTTTCTGGCGGAGAAGGCGCACAAATTTATCATCAACGCCACTGGGTGATTTGGCTCACCTTGCTGTTGGGCATCATAATAGACAGTTTTAACTGGCCTGCCCCTTGGAGCGCAGCTATTCCAGACTTAACACCCTTAGTGTTGCTCTATTGGGTCATGGCCATCGCACAACGCAACTTCATTATTACAGCCGTGATATTGGGTATTGCGCACGATGTCCTCTATCACAGCAGTCTCGGCTCTCATGCACTGATTTATTTGGCACTACTTTACCCCATGCTGTTTATTCGATTGCAGTTACGCAATGGCACCTTGTTCCAAATGTCACTGATTGTTGGGCTATGGATGCTGGCACATCAAGCTCTCAGCTGGCTATTACACTTAGGGCGAATTGGCAGCGAACAACAACTTTCTTTTTGGCTGGCCAGCCTAGTCGCCATGTTGTTGTGGCCCTTATTGTTCATCAGTTTGCGTAGTTTACGTCGCCACATGCGCGTACGTTAAGCAACACTCAAGGGCAATATGATGCACTTCACCGCTCGACATACCGATAGTAAAAAACTGGTTCGCCATCGCCTGTTGGTTGCCTTGCTTGTTATGGTCATCATGATGACTATTTTGATGCTGCGTATGATTTGGTTACAAATCACCCACCATGAAAAGTATCAAGAACTGGCTGATGGTAATCGCATTCGCGTCGAACCGATTGCGCCCATTAGGGGGCGTATCCTCGACCGCAATGGCATTGTATTGGCCGACAATCAAATAGTGCATGTACTCGAATTGCATCGTGATGCCCTGCCCCGCCCGCGCACACTCGAAGCAGTTAAAGCCAAGCTCGAACAGCTAAGTCCCTACTTTAGCAGCCTTGACGAAACCGCCATTCGCAACTTGAGCCAGCAATGGGCACGCATGAATCGACATCAACCTTTTATTATTACCCGCATTACAGAAACGGAGGCTGCGACCTTTGCTGTTGATGAATGGAAACATCCCGGATTTTCCATTAATGCTGTAGCACAACGCACTTATCCACAAGGGAAGCGGGCTTCGCATGTGGTTGGCTACGTCGGACGCACCACCATCGAAGACTTAAAAACGCTCGATCCAGAAAACTATCGTAACACCGACTTTGTCGGACGCAGTGGCATTGAGCAAAGTTACGAGGCAGAGCTTCACGGTCAAACAGGGCTCAGATACTTAGAAGTCGATGCCAAAGGTCGTGCTATTCGCGAGTTAGAACGCATTCCGCCCACCTCTGGCAAAGACTTACTCCTCACCCTTGACTTACCCTTACAAAACTTTGCTGAAGACTTACTGGGCAACCGCAAGGGTGCCATCGTTGCTATTGATCCTCGCAATGGTGGCATTCTCGCCATGGCCTCGACACCGACTTTTGACCCCAACCAATTCGTTACCGGCATGTCTGTTCAGGACTATCAACAACTGATTAAAGACCCCACTAAACCGCTACTCAACCGCGCCACGCAAAGTCGCTACCCACCAGGCTCAACCATTAAACCCTTCATGGGTATTGTGGGCTTAGAAGCTAACGTCATTACGGCTAAAACACGTAAATATGCTGGTCCTTCGTTTGAGTACAAAGGCATGATTTATCGCGACTGGAAAAAAGAAGGTCATGGTATGGTGGATTTAGACCTTGCGATTACCCAATCGTCGGATGTCTTTTTTTATGAGTTGGCGCTCGACCTCACCATTAACCGCATGGATTTCGGATTACAACAGTTTGGTTTTGGTGAAAAGACGGGCATAGATTTAAACTCAGAATCGGCTGGGTTGAGACCTAATCCTGCATGGAAGCGCCGTGTACACAATAAACCTTGGTATCCTGGTGAAACCATTATTGCTGGCATCGGTCAAGGATATATGTTGAGCACCCCATTGCAATTGGCTCATGCCACAGCGACATTGGCTATGCATGGCAAAGCATTCAAACCCCATTTAGCTCAGCAAGCCGAAAGTGTCTTGGAACCCATTACCTTAAAAAATCCTGACCATTGGCAAACGGTGATTGATGCCATGATTCATGTCATGCACGCCCCGAACGGTACGGGTAAAAGAGGCGGCGCTTTAGCCAACACCATCATGGCAGGTAAAACCGGAACTGCACAGGTTATTGCCTTTGCTAAGGATGCCAAATACAACGCTGATTTATTACCCGAAGAACAACGTGACCATGCCCTTTTTGTCGGTTTTGCCCCCGCCAAAGACCCAAGTATTGCCATAGCTGTGATGGTTGAAAATGGGGGTTCAGGTGGTGGAACGGCCAGTCCGTTAGCTGGCTTAATGGTCGATTTTTGGTTAAAGCGGCAAACGCAAACGAGTAATCCCTAATGACCTTAATTGATCCCTCGCAACAAGCATTGACAAAATGGCGATTCTACATCGACCCTTGGTTGCTGTTTGGCATTCTGGCATTAGCCTGTTTTGGTAGTATTGTTGTTTACAGTGCTTCCGATGGCGATATGGCTTTTGTTGAAGCTCATTTAACGAAATTAATACTGGCAATGGGCATTATGATCATTGCGGCACAGGTTCCGTTAGGTTGGTATCGGCAATTTTCGGTTCCGCTTTACTTACTGGGGTTGGCCTTACTGCTGGGGGTGATGTTTTTTGGCGAAATCAGTAAAGGCGCACAACGCTGGCTGGATTTTGGCGTGTTTCGCTTTCAGCCCTCGGAAATTATGAAATTGGCCATGCCCGCAACCATTGCTTGGTTATTGGCCAAACAATCCCTGCCCCCCAATTGGTCACAGCTCGCAATTGCCTTGCTAATTTTACTGATTCCAGTTGCACTCATCGTTAAACAGCCCGACTTAGGCACGGCTATTTTGGTGGTCGTTTCAGGTGGCGCAGTCATCTTTTTCGCCGGACTTTCATGGAAACTGATTACGACGATCATTGCATTGATCGCCGTGTCGGCTCCCGTTGCTTGGCATTTTTTACACGACTATCAACAGAAACGGCTACTCATGTTCCTTGATCCAGAAAGCGACCCCTTAGGTGCTGGCTATCACATTATTCAATCTAAAATTGCCATTGGTTCTGGCGGACTAGAAGGTAAAGGCTGGCGTAATGGCAGCCAAACCCAACTCGATTTTCTACCCGAAAGCCATACAGATTTTGTATTCTCGGTATTGGCCGAAGAATGGGGACTGCTTGGCGTTAGCCTGCTGCTGACACTTTATGCCTTTGTCATTCTGCGTGGCTTGTATATCGCTTGGTATGCACGCGATAGCTTCGGTCAACTGATGGCGGGCGCCATCACCATGAGCTTTTTCATTTATGTGTTCATTAATATTGGTATGGTGTCTGGACTGCTGCCTGTGGTTGGTGTCCCTTTGCCCATTATTAGTTACGGCGGCACTTCACTTGTCACGCTGATGCTCGGTTTTGGTATCCTGATGTCGATTCATGCTGAACATAAACGTCAGGCTAAACGACACTACCAGTCATAATTAGCCTTTAGTCACAGAGTCGCATCTGTTAAAATAACCAGCCTATTTTTACGGTAAAAGGATCAAAACCTCATGCAAAGCCCCTTCTCAACCGTTAAAACGCATTTTATTGGATTATTCGTTGGCGTCATTGCTTGCTACTCAGCATCTAGCATCGCAGATAGTGTTGTTGTACCCGACCCACCTCAATTAGCAGCCAAATCATGGATTATGGTCGATTACGATAGTGGTCGCGTATTGGCCGAGTCTAACGCTTCCATGCGCGTTGAGCCTGCTTCACTAACGAAAATCATGAGTAGCTATATTGTTGCACGAGAGTTGGCCAATAAGCGCTTGGCAATGAACGATATGGTAACCATCAGTCAAACAGCTTGGAAGCAAGAAGGCTCTCGCTCGTTTGTTAATGTCGGTGCAAAAATTCCTGTCGAAGTCTTGATTCATGGCATGATTATTCAATCGGGCAATGACGCTACCGTCGCCCTTGCAGAAAAAGTCGCGGGTAGTAGTGAGGTTTTTTCACAATTGATGAACGAACACGCTAAACGCCTAGGGGCTAAAAATACCAACTTCGTTAACCCGACTGGCTTGCCACATCCAGACCATTACACCACTGCCGAAGATATGGCTAAAATTGCCATCGCCGAAATTAAAGAATATCCCGACATTTACAAAATTTACGCCAAAAAAGAATACACTTGGAACGGCATTAAGCAGCAAAACCGTAACCGCCTGCTCTGGCAAGATGAAAGCGTCGATGGCATGAAAACGGGACACACCAATTCAGCTGGCTACTGTTTGGTCGCTTCGGCCAAGCGTGGTAATATGCGCTTAGTAACGGTTATTTTAGGAGCAGATAGCGAAAAAGCGCGCATTCAGGAAACGCAAAAACTGCTCAACTACGGCTTCCGATTTTACGAAACTCACCCACTTTACCAAGCAAATCAAGCCTTACAACAAGTGCGCGTTTGGCAAGGCGATGCCGATGAAGTAGCCATAGGCACACAGCAAGCGCTATATTTAACCATTCCTCGTGGTCAATACGACAAGCTCAAACCGGTGATTGAGTTTCAACCCGATTTAGTCGCGCCCATTCAAAAAGGTCAAACCATTGGCACCTTAAAAGTGACGCTAGCCGACAAAGAACTGGCTAACTTGCCATTAGTCGCCATGAATGATGTGAGCGAGGGTGGTTTTTTTAAACGCGTTATTGACCAAGCGAAACTCGCCATTATGCGTATAAGCAAATAACAAGGAAAACGATTATGGAAGAAACAAAAATCCACTCGCTACCCGAAGACCAAAAAGAAACCTTGCTGGAGTTTCCTTGCTCATTTGCGGTTAAAGCGATGGGACGTTCAGGCAGTGATTTTGATGCCTTAGTCGTTAGTTTAATGCGTCCTTTTGTACCCGACTTAGGCGAAGGCGCCGTGAAAACCCGACCATCTAAAGCAGGCAACTTTACCGCCGTGACTGTGACCTTTACGGCCCACAGCAAAGATCAAATCGACAAGGTTTATTACGCACTGACCGGACATCCCGACGTGCTGATGGCGCTTTAATGCATTGCTAATCGTACGAACACTGGGTTGCCAAGACTATCAAAATGTTTGGCAACGCATGCAAGACTTCACACAAAAGCGTGACGAGCAAACGCCCGATGAGCTTTGGTTGTGTCAGCATCCCCCCGTATTTACCCAAGGACAAGCAGGTGATGCTGCTCACCTAGGTCAATTAGGAGACATTCCTTTGGTTGCCACCGACCGAGGTGGTCAAGTGACTTATCACGGGCCAGGACAACTGGTGTTTTACCCACTATTCCAACTCAATCGCCATGCGTTAGGTGTTAAAGCCTTTGTCGAGCAATTAGAAACGATCGGCATGGAATTGTTAGCTTGCGGTGGTATTAGCGCCAGCCGATTAACAGGCAAACCGGGACTCTATGTTCATGGCGATAAAATCGCCTCGTTAGGGCTTAAAATTAAACGTGGTTGCAGTTATCATGGCATGTCGATGAACATCGATATGGATTTAACCCCGTTTCATCGCATCACACCTTGTGGCTTAACGGGCATGAACATGACACAATGGTCGGCACACGCACCCATACCCGACTGGTACTGGCTTTGCCAACAGCTTATCCGTATTGTCGAACAGACTTTTCATTATTCATCACTTAGACTTGAGGCTCAGGAAACATCATGGCACTGTCCGACATCCCCGTAGTGACCACCAATCCTTACGCACTGGCAGAAAAAAAGGTCAAATCCTTACGGCTAGATCACGACCCCAACGCACCGCGAAGCCAAAAGCCGCGTTGGATCAAAGCTCAACTGCCCAAAGCACAAGACATTCATCGCATTAGCGAACTAAAAGGCATTATGCGCGAACAAAAACTGCATAGCGTGTGCGAAGAAGCCAGCTGCCCTAATCTGCCCGAATGCTTTGGTCATGGCACAGCCACTTTTATGATTTTAGGGGATATTTGTACGCGAAAATGTCCGTTTTGCGATGTCACTCATGGTCGCCCCAATGCACCAGATGCCGATGAACCGCGCAAACTGGCCGAAACCGTTGCCCGCATGGGACTAAAATACGTGGTCATTACTTCGGTTGACCGTGACGACTTACCCGATGGCGGTGCTGGGCATTTTGCCGCCGTGATTCGCGCCTTACGTACCACCTGCCCTAGCCTAACCATTGAAATTTTAACACCCGATTTTCGTGGCTGTTTAGAAACAGCAGTCGAAATTTTGGTACAAGACCCGCCCGACGTATTCAACCACAATTTAGAAACTGTACCCAAGATTTACCGCCGCGTTCGCCCCGGCGCCGACTATGCTCATTCGTTACGACTACTACAGAGCATCAAACAACACCTACCGGCTGTACCCACTAAATCGGGCTTAATGCTGGGTGTTGGTGAAACCGACGAAGAACTGCTACAAGTATTACAGGATTTACGTGCTCATCAAGTCGAATGGCTCACACTGGGTCAATATTTACAGCCAACTCCCCATCACCTCCCCGTCGAGCGTTATGTCACCCCCGAAGCCTTCGATGCTTTTGCCAAACAAGCGAAAGCGCTTGGCTTTGTGCAAGTCGCTTCAGGTCCGATGGTTAGGTCGAGTTATCATGCCGATTTGCAGGCTCAAGGAAAGTTGGTGTGAATTCGATCGCTAATTGGTAAGCGTCCGACCGTAGCACATTTGATTCGATCCTAACTTTTGCCATCATGGATGCCGTTTACTAAATAGAGCATTATCATGATCGAAAAAAGCAACAAGGCCGATTTTTGGAGGCACCCATGCATTATTAGCGATTTTTGAGTGAAAAAATAATGGAGTTTTTTTCGATTTTCAATGAAAATCGTTATGAAACTCAAAAAGCTAGGGAAGGTCTGAATAATGGCTTCTGCTTCGCAGCGCTAAAGCGTCGCTTCTCATTCAGACTTCCCATTCTCATTTTTTGCTTGGTGGAAGGACATTAAATCACGTGGTTAGCTGTCACTATAATGCAGTCCTTCCCCCACACTTTAGTGCACCGCAAGGTGACACCTCCATCCCTTTTGTATTTTTCAGAGATTCCCTAGTTTATGCGAAGGTCTCATAAAAAAATCCTAACGCATCCTCGACAGCAGCATCAAACTGACCAATAAAATTGTCGTTGGCAACAAGAAGGCACTGATCAGCGCCGGCAAATGTGCCAAAGCCACCATGTCACCAACGACACGATTCAGTAAAAAGAATACCAATCCAATGACAATGCCCAATAACACGCGCCCACCCATACTGGCGCTACGACCCGCGCTAAGCAATAAGGTAAGCGCCAACGCCAGCATGGCCAGCAATGAAATAGGATGAGCAAGCTTACGCCACAAAGCCAGCTCTAGCGTCTGTGTCTGTAATCCGCTTGCCTTCATACTGTCGATTTGTGAACGCAGCTCAATCCAAGACCAATTTTTCTTATCCTGTGCCATTAGAGACAATGCCATGGGTTCAAAAGGCAAAGTCACTGCTAGGCTTGCCTGTTGCGTTTGTTGCCAGCTTAACCCTGTAAACGGAAAATCGCCACCAATCGCTTCTGTTGCGACCTGTTGCTGACGTACTTCGCGCAAAATCCATTGACGACTTGTGGCGTCAAAATCAGCCTGTTGCGCTTGAATCACATGATAATGATCTTGAGCAGTATCCAGCTCGTAAATAATGACACCTGCCAGTTGGTCTTGCTTCACCACAGTTTGTGCTGTAATGTAACGCCGCTGATCTTTCGTCCAAAAGCCCGTTGCACCCGCTAAGGATAAATGTTGCGCCCCATTCACCAAACGCAATTGCAACGCTGTTTTCTCTGCCCAAGGCGCTAAACTTTCACCCACCAAAAGCATCATTAACCAAATCAGCAACAATCCCTTAGCCAAGGCGAACAAAATACGAGAAGGCGACCAACCACTAGCACGAATAATGGTTAGCTCACTTTGTGCAGCCAACTGCCCCATGCCCGCCAACACACCAATCAGCAACGCCATGGGAAAAACTTCATAGGCATATGCAGGCATTTTTAGTAACGCAAACAACAAGGCTTTGGTGAGTGGATAATTTTCTGACAAACGCCCCAGTTGGGACAATAACTCTGAAAAACCCAGCAAAGCGGTGAGCAATAACATAGCAGCTAACACAGGCCAAACAACGGACTGCGCTAAATAACGTTCTATTTTACCGAACCACATAAGCCTATTTACCTAATTAAGCGGCGCTTGAGCAACCACCACCAATGGGCAATCGGCAGCACAACCAGTATGGGAAAAACCAACATGACCAACATTCCTGGAAACATCGGCAAACCACTGCTCTGAATTTGTGAACGCATGGCAATGGCTACCTGCATAAAGAGCAAATAAAAACCCAGCCCCAAAGCTATGCGTGAATAACGCCCTTTACGCGGCCCCACTCTCGCTAAACGCCAACCGACAAACGCCAGCACTAATACACTTGCCATAACAAAAAAACGCCACTGCAAATGCGCCATGGCACGGGGTTCATCGCGCTTCTGCCATAGCGTTAGCGTGTCCATGGCTTCAATATCTAACGCCGACAAGGTTACTTGCCAATCTGGCAACCAAACCGTCATTCGTTCAAAACCTTGACTCATCAACTCTTCTTGGCCCAGCAAACCACTCATCACCCGACCATTAAGCAAAATGAGCTGTGTTCGCCCCTGTTGTTGCTCAAAATAACCACGTGGCGCCAACAACAATTGATCGAGCTTTTCTGGGGTGCGCAATTGAATGAAAATATCCGTTAATTCGCCTTTAGCACTCACGGTTTCCGCATAAAACACCCCTTGCGACGAGGGCAAGGGCGTAAAACGCCCACCAACCAGTGATTTTATATGTGTTCGCAACTGACCTTCTGCCAAAATATTCCGTTCCTGTTGCATCGACCAAGAAGCGCCGAACAAGGAAAAGAAGCCTGCCATTAAGGCGGCCATTAACGCCAGCAGCATGACCAAACGAACAAAGTAGCCTGGCGCTACGCCACTGGCAGCCAAAACGTCCATTTCTCGATCATGATACAAACGACCAAAAGTGAGCATTACCGCCAAGAGCACTGATAACGGCAATAAAATTTCCATCGCCATCGGGATTTTCAACAACACCAATTGCAATACCAAGTCGGGACTCAATCGGCCTTCCAAAGCTTCAGTCAGCAAACGAGCAACTTCTCCGCCCATGATGACCAATAGCAATACTCCCAACACCGCCACGAAGGATAGGGTCATTTCTCGACTGATATAAGCGGTTAGTAAACGCATGGGTGGATAACTTTGCTCATTAATGATTAGTGCCAGTGCTTGTGCATTAGACACAAATTGAGTATTGTAAGTTAATATGTGCAAAATACAAAAGGGATGAGGGTGTCACCTTGCGGTGCACTAAAGTGTGGGGGAAGGGCTAGGCCATAACAGCCTAAAACCGATTAATTTATGCCCTTCCCACCACGCAAAGAACCAAAATAGGCAGTCTGAATAAAAAGCAGAGCGCATTATTCAGACTTTCCTAAGAAAAAAACAGTCAAGGACACTAATGAAATGAATAAACTGAGCATCGAATTAAGCCAAAAAGCCAGCGCACAACAATTATTGATTATCGGCGTCACCAGTGCTGGTGAGCAGAATGCCGAATTTATGCAACAAGATAAGTTGCGCAAAGGCCAGCTGAGTCAAGCCATTAGCGACGGTATTATCAGTGGTAAAAAGGGTAACACGCAGTTTGTAATGCGCGTTAATGCCAAAGAGCCTAATTTACTCTTGGTCGGTGTGGGTGACACACCCCTCACCCTTCGCCACTACCGTGAAGTACTCGAAGCAGCAGCAGAAGCGGTCAACTCTAGTAAGCACACCGACGTTCATTGCACCCTGCCACAAGCTGAATATGTTGGCATTGACGCTCAACAAGCCTTAACACACGCTAGCCTTATTTTTCAGAACAGTCAGTATCGCTACAACGACGAAAGCCGTGGCAAAGCCGCTAAGGACCCAGCACCCGTTTTGTCTCGGTTAACTTTCCCCGCTGTTGGTTTATCTGAAGTTGAAGCACAAACCGCTATTGCACAAGGCCAATTAACTGCTTTAGGCATGGCAACGACACGTACCTTGGGCAATTTACCACCTAATCTGCTCAATCCCGAAGCCTTGGCGGAGCATGCTAAAGCCATGGCCAAAACACACGGACTCAAATGCACTATTCTCAAACGTGCCGACATGGAAAAACTGGGCATGGGTAGTTTGCTGGCTGTAGCACAAGGCTCAACGACAGCGCCACGCATCATCGCCCTTGAATACAAAGGCGGTAAAGGCGCACCCATTGCTCTTGTTGGCAAAGGGGTGACCTTCGATACCGGTGGTATCAGCTTGAAACCAGGCGCAGGCATGGATGAAATGAAATTCGACATGTGTGGTGCTGCTACCGTGGTCGGTGTTATGCAAGCAGTAGCCGAATTAAAGTTACCCATCAACGTCGTTGGTGTCATTCCTTCGGTAGAAAATATGCCCGCAGGCAATGCCGCTCGTCCGGGCGATGTGGTGACCAGCATGAGCGGTCAAACCATTGAAATCCTCAACACCGATGCCGAAGGCCGTCTCATTCTTTGTGATGCTTTAACCTGGACTCAACGCGAATTCAAACCCAAACAGGTTATTGATATGGCCACCTTAACGGGCGCGTGTATTATTGCGTTAGGCAACCACACCAGTGGCTTAATGGGTAATGACGATGCGCTGGCTAATGACCTGCTGGCAGCGAGTGAACAGACCTATGATCGCGCATGGCGCTTACCCTTGTTTGATGAATACGACGAACAACTGAAATCGAATTTTGCTGACATGGGCAACATCGGTGGTCGTGAAGCAGGTACCATCACCGCCGCCTGTTTCTTGAAACGCTTTATTGAAAATGACACCCCTTGGGCGCATTTAGATATCGCTGGCACGGCTTGGGTATCGGGCGCGAAAAAGGGCGCTAGCGGGCGCCCCGTTCCCCTACTGGTGCAATACCTGATTAATCAAGCTCAAGCAGAGGCATGAGCGAAGTCTGGTTTTACCTGCTGGCCGATGCGACGCAAGCAACGCGCCAGCAGTTCATCTGCCGTTTTGGTGAAATGGTCATTAAGCGTCACCGCCAAGCGCTCATTTATTGTGATTCGGATGCACAAGCCGAAACCCTTGATGACCTCCTCTGGACGCACACATCGCCGACCAGCTTTGTCGCCCATAGCGTCAACTTTGCTTGCCCAGCTCCGATTCAACTGGTCACAACATCGTTTCCGTCACAAGGGGATATTTTGCTCAACCTAACCGATGAACTATTGACCGTTACGGGTTATCAGCGCATTGTCGAAATCATCAACCCCGAAAGCCGCGACGCCAGTCGTAGCCGTTGGCGGCATTATCAGCAGCAAGGCTTAACGCCGGAACTGAAACCCATTGCTTAATACATTCATTAAGCGCTTAATATCAGCCGGCTTATCGCGTAGAGCACCCCATAACACAGAAAGCTTCGTGTTATAATTATCAGCATTTGATTACTGAATACGACACCGCTTTCATGGATAAAACATACGACCCCTCTAGCATCGAAGGCAAATGGTACGCCATTTGGGAAAATAACGGACATTTTAAACCCGCTGCACAAGGCAAGGACAGCTATTGTGTCATGTTGCCACCACCTAACGTCACGGGTAGCCTGCACATGGGGCACGCCTTTCAAGACACCATCATGGACGCACTCATTCGCTACCATCGTATGTCGGGCAAACGCACACTCTGGCAACCGGGTACTGATCATGCTGGTATTGCCACGCAAATGGTGGTGGAGCGTCGCTTGGCCGCGCAAGGGGTCAGCCGTCACGATTTAGGGCGTGATGAGTTCTTAACCAAAGTCTGGGAATGGAAAGCGGAATCGGGCGGCACCATTATGCGTCAAATGCGTCGTTTAGGTGCCAGCTGTGATTGGTCACGTGAACGCTTCACTATGGATGATGGGCTGAACGATGCGGTGAAAGAAGTGTTCGTGCGTCTGTTCGATGATGGTCTGATCTATCGTGGCAAACGCTTGGTCAACTGGGATCCCGTATTGCAAACCGCCATTTCCGATCTGGAAGTCATCAGCGAAGAAGAACAAGGCAGCATGTGGCATTTCCGTTATCCACTCACCGATGGTTCAGGTTCACTGGTAGTAGCGACAACCCGTCCCGAAACCATGCTCGGTGATACAGCGGTTGCGGTCAGCCCCGATGATGAGCGCTACGCCAGCTTTATTGGCAAAACCATTACCCTGCCCTTAGTCGGTCGTGAAATACCCATTATTGCCGACAGCTACGTTGACCCTGCTTTCGGCACGGGTTGCGTTAAAATCACGCCAGCGCACGACTTTAACGACTACGCCATTGGTCAGCGTCATGCGTTGCCGATGATTACTATCCTCACGCCGACAGCGCATATTAATGACAATGCACCCGAAGCATACCGAGGCTTAGATCGTTTTGAAGCACGCAAACGCGTCGTTGCCGATTTAGATGCCTTAGGATTATTGGTGGAAATCAAACCTCATACGTTAATGGTTCCCCGTGGCGATCGCACCCAGTCGGTCATCGAACCCATGCTCACCGACCAATGGTTTGTTGATTTGACGCGCGACACCCAAGCCGATGGTCGTATGGGTGGCAAGCAAGCCATTACCGACCCTGCGCTCGCTTGCGTTGCTGATGGTCGTGTTAAGTTTGTACCCGACAACTGGTCAAATACTTACAACCAATGGCTAAACAACATTCAAGACTGGTGTATTTCACGTCAAATTTGGTGGGGACACCGCATTCCTGCTTGGTACGACGATAACGGCAGTGTTTATGTCGCCCGTACCGAAGACGAAGCACGCAGCAAATACAACTTGCCCGCTCACTTGGCCTTGCGCCAAGACACGGATGTACTCGACACCTGGTTTTCATCTGCCCTATGGCCATTCAGCACACTGGGTTGGCCAAACCAAACCGCTGAACTGAAAGACTTCTACCCCACCAGCACGCTGGTAACGGGTTTTGATATCATCTTCTTCTGGGTCGCACGCATGGTCATGTTTGGCTTGTACTTTGCTAAAGATGTGCCTTTCAAAACCGTTTATGTACACGGACTGGTGCGCGATGCCGAAGGACAAAAAATGTCCAAATCGAAAGGCAACGTCCTCGACCCGATTGACCTAATCGATGGCATTACACTTGAAGACTTAGTGGTTAAACGCACCACGGGTCTGATGCAACCAGAAATGGCGAAAAAAATTGAAGTTAAAACGCGCAAAGAATTTGAAAGGGGTATTCCTGCTTACGGCACCGATGCCCTGCGCTTTACCTTCGCTTCCCTTGCCAGCAACGGACGTGATATTCGCTTCGATCAAAAGCGTTGCGAAGGCTACCGCAACTTCTGTAACAAGCTGTGGAACGCCACCCGTTATGTGCTGATGAATACCGAAGGGCAAGATACCGGCTTAGATGCTACTTTGCCCTGCGATTATAGCCAAGCCGACAAATGGGTGATCTCTCGATTACAACAAACTGAAAGTGAAGTCATTCGCCATTTTGAACAGTATCGTTTAGACTTACTCTCGCAAGCAGTCTATGATTTCTTCTGGTCGGACTACTGTGACTGGTATTTGGAACTGACCAAACCCGTACTGAACAACCCAGACAGCAGCGATGCACAAAAACGTGCTGCCCGTAAAACACTGGTCAGGGTATTAGAAGCGACACTGCGTCTTTTGCATCCAATCGTGCCCTTTATTACCGAAGAAATTTGGCAAAAAGTCGCACCTTTAGCGGGCAAGTCTGGCGACACCATCAGTACGCAGGCTTATCCGCAGCCGCGCGCTGAGGGCATTTGCCCAATTGCGTTAGCTAATATTGCTTGGTTACAAGAAGCGATTTTAGCGGTGCGTCGCCTACGTGCCGATTTAAGCCTTGCTCCCAGCAAACCCATTAACCTGATTGCCGTTGATGCCAACGCACAAGACCAACAACGCCTGAGTGAATTTGCCCCCTATTTACGTTTCCTCGCTAAAGTAGAAGGCATTGAACTGGCGAACGAAGATCCGACACAAGCAGCCGTTGCTGTCGTGGGCGGCAATCTGAAACTCTTCTTACCCATGGCAGGCCTCATTGATTTTGAAGCGGAAAAAGCACGCTTGCAAAAAGAGATGGGCAAACTGGATGTCGAAATTGAAAAACTCACCGGCAAACTGAATCACTCTGGTTTTGTCGACAAAGCGCCAGCAGCCTTAGTAGAAAAAGAAAAGGCGCGCCTGGCTGAATTGCAAAACGCGAAAAGCAACTTGGAGAAACAATATGCGGCATTTTAATCGATTCGCACTAGCAACCCTATTGCTCAGCTTTCAATGGACTGCTTGGGCAGTTGATCCAGCGCCTGCCAATGCAGCAACGGAAGCAACCAACAAAGAAGCCGCCGTTACCGCTAAAAAACCAGCTTGGGATGTGAAAGCGGTTCCCGCCACCAAACAGTGGGTAAGCGATCGCTTGGAAGTACCTTTGCGCTCATGCCCAGGTGATCGTTGTAAAGTGGTGAAAATCGTTAAGCCTGGTTTTGAAACTACCCTCATCGGTGTCACTAATGATGGTTGGGCGTTAGTGACCAGTGGTAATACTAAAGGCTATCTGCCCAAACGCTATCTGCAAACTACCCCTGTTGCCAGCCAACAATTAGAAGGCGTTCAGCGTCAATCACTCGAAACTATGCGAGCTCATGAAGCGCTCAAAACGGAAATGGATGCGCTTAAAAACCGCGCTGAAAATGCAGAAACGGAAGTGGCTAGCTTACGTAAAGAAAATTATGAACTCAAACAAGAGCTCGATTACGTCAAAACGCTATCAACACAAACCCTGATCGTTAATGAAGACAACCGTCGACTGAAAACGGAAATTGAAGCCTTACGTCAACGCAACGACATCCTAGAACAAGAAGCCAGCGATGTTGAAGGAAAAAATCAACGCGCTTGGGTGATGGTTGGAGCTGGTATTCTCTTTATGGGTTGGCTAATTGGTCGTTTTGCCCGCGCACCAAGACGCAGAGGCTGGAATGAAATTTAAGCGAAAGCTTGAAGCAGCGATTATGGGACTCTAACAGAGTCCCTTTTTTATTGCACAATGCATTTTTGGCATATTATCTGCTTTTCTATATTCGTTAAACCGAATTAAAGGAGCATTGCCATGCGTAAATTGACCTTGATCAGCGCTAGCGCACTGATATCACTCGCTAGCCTAAGTGGTTGCAATATGAGCAGACAAGATATTGGTATTGTTACAGGTTCTGCTGTCGGTACGATTGCTGCACCACTGATATTTGGCAATACGGCTTGGTATACGATTGCTGGGGGTGCAGCAGCAGGCGGATTTATTGGTAGCTATGTGGGCAAAAACATGAGTACACAAAGTCGTCAACAAGTCGCTTATACATTGGATAAAGCACCCGACAAACAACCCTATCAATTTATGAGCACGCCACAAAACACGCCTGATTTAACAGTCACACCACTGCGCAGCTATAAAATCAGTAATCAACAGTGCCGCGATTTTGAATTGGTTACTCAAGAAGGTGCTAAAACGGTCTATGACAAAGGTTCTGCCTGCAAACAAGCAGACGGCACTTGGCAAGTTCGCGCTTAACCCTTTCGACTTTTCCCTCCCCTTAGAAGGCTATTTGTCTTCTGCGATGTCGCACCGCTGTTCACTGAGCAGCGGTTTTTTTTGGTGAAAATGGCTTCAGAAAAACATCAACAGGTCGATAAACTAATGGAGGTAATAGACAATAGTTAAGGAGAGGAATAATGGAAATTTCAGCTAATGGTGCTATCAATGCCATGTTAGAGCAGAAACAGGCAGCCAGCATGCAAGAAATTCAGGTTAGCTTATTTAAAAAAGCACTTGATATGAACACAGAAGGTGCTTTAGCGCTCGTGAATGCCGCCACACAAACGGCTACACCTGCGGCAAGCAACCCGCCTAACTTGGGTCAAAATATCGACGTCAGGGCTTAACTTAATCATGTGACAATAATGCCACCTTGACGGTGGCATTATTGTTAGGGAAAACAGTCGAAAAAGAAACTAATCGCCTCTCGCCAAATTCATCCAGGTATCTACTTCCAGCATCTGTTCGCCTTCAAAATGCCAATCATACCAACGACGTACCCATCGGTTAATTCCATTAATGACGTTAGCATTATGAATACCCAGTTTAATCGATAACAACTTCACTTTTTCTCGCTCTTCATCACCGAAATGTCCATCCTGATAACTCAATTTGACCATTTCTTGCAACGCGATGATCTTGGCTGCAAAGCTATCGAATGTTGACAACAGCACAGCATCATCTTCGACCTCTTCGGGTGTTAACTCTAACGGCAATTGCCACTCAGTCGCCCATTCAATTAAAAACCCCTCTTCTTCAACTGAAATATCGTGATCAATAGCGGCCATATTCACTAACAGCTTCAACAACGACTCACGTTGAGCTTGTGTCAGCTTGTAAGCGAATCCAGACACGGCAAACTGATGTAATTTCATGCTTTTTAACCTTTTTTACGACTTTCTATTTGAGACACATCCCTCACCGCACCAAAGGCTGCGCTGGTCGTCATCGCAGCATAAGCGCGTAATGCCGGCGATACAGCGCGCTCACGCGATGCGGCAGGCTGCCATGCATGAACACCTTTTGCTTCCATCGCTTCACGGCGTGCGAGTAATTCAGCCTCAGTCAGCTCAGCGTTGATGCTACGATTGGGGATATCAATGGAAATGATGTCGCCATCTTGGACTAAGCCAATGTTACCGCCTTCAGCTGCTTCAGGTGAAACGTGACCAATCGACAATCCGGAGGTTCCGCCAGAAAAACGACCATCAGTCAGTAACGCACAAACCTTGCCTAAGCCTTTTGATTTCAGGTAAGAAGTGGGATATAGCATTTCTTGCATACCCGGACCGCCTTTAGGTCCTTCGTAGCGAATGACTACCACTTCACCAGCTTGTACCTCATCGGCCAAAATACCTTTTACAGCCGCATCTTGGCTTTCGTAAATACGTGCTTTACCTTGAAATTTGAAAATACTCTCATCGACACCCGCCGTTTTAACAATACAACCATGCTGAGCAATATTACCAAACAACACAGCCAAACCGCCGTCTTGCGTATATGCATGCTCTATTGAACGGATACAGCCTTGCTCATGATCATCGTCTAGGGTTTGCCAACGCGCTGACTGACTAAAAGCTTCGGTGGTACGAATACCGCCGGGCGCCGCTTTGTAGAAGGTTTTGACTTCCTCGGAAGCATCAGCGCGAATATCCCAACGCGCCACAGCATCGCCCATGGTTGGAGCATGAACCGTGTGACAATGCGTATGTAATAAACCACCGCGATTTAACTCGGCAAGAATACGCATAATGCCACCAGCACGATGCACATCTTCCATGTGATAGTCGGGGTGATTAGGCGCTACCTTCGACAAGCAAGGGACCTTGCGGCTCATACGGTCGATATCGGCCATGGTGAATTCAACTTTCGCTTCATGCGCAGCCGCTAACAGGTGTAATACCGTGTTAGTCGAACCGCCCATCGCTACATCCAAAGCAATAGCATTTTCGAAGGCATCGAAAGTGGCAATGCTGCGTGGCAATACCGTCTCATCATTCTGTTCATAGTAACGACGTGCCAGCTCGACAATGCGGCGACCCGCTTCTAAGAACAACCCTTTACGATCACTATGTGTCGCCAAAGTAGAACCATTACCTGGCAATGACAAGCCCAGCGCTTCTGTTAAGCAGTTCATTGAGTTGGCGGTGAACATGCCCGAACAAGAACCGCAGGTTGGGCAAGCCGAACGCTCAATGTCGTCGACTTCTTCATCGGTTTTTTTGCTGTTGGCAGCGGCTACCATGGCATCGACCAAATCAAGACTGATTTTTTTACCGCCCAATACTACTTTACCCGCTTCCATCGGACCGCCAGAAACAAAAATGGTGGGAATATTCAAACGTAGCGAAGCCATTAACATGCCAGGAGTGATTTTGTCGCAGTTAGAAATACAAATCAGCGCATCGGCACAATGAGCGTTGACCATGTATTCAACACTGTCGGCAATGATTTCACGACTGGGTAGCGAATACAACATACCATCATGGCCCATAGCGATACCATCATCCACCGCAATGGTATTAAATTCTTTCGCCACACCGCCTGCGGCTTCAATTTCACGCGCAACTAACTGACCTAAGTCTTTTAAGTGCACATGACCCGGCACAAATTGCGTGAATGAGTTAGCGATGGCAATAATCGGCTTACCAAAATCTTGTTCGCCCATACCAGTTGCACGCCACAGCGCGCGCGCGCCTGCCATATTACGACCATGAGTGGATGTACGCGAACGATATTGAGGCATAACAAAATCCTTAATAATTAAAACTTGAAGCGTATTATAGAATATTTTGTCGCACTTTAGGGATGATCCAACACGGATGAGCTGATTTAGCAGCGTTAAACAAGCTATGCAAAAGAGATGGCTCATCACCCCTTTTGTATTTTTCAGACATTCACTTATAATTCCTCGGGATATTCGATCTCCTTTTATGCAGACTTTAACGATGACCAGGCTCGCAAACATCACGAAAACGACTTTTTCATGTTTTTCTTTAGCTTGATAAAGCGTTACCAACTTTTATTATGGTTACTCAGCCCATTAGTGTTCGCATGGCTGATTAAAGAAGCGTGGCAACATAAAAGCTTGACTCTTTTGCGCGCCCGCTTAGGACAAAGCACAGCGATTAAAGCTGATCATTGGTTTCACTGTGCATCTGTTGGTGAAGTCAATGCCATTGCGCCTGTGCTACAGGCACTGGCACAACAAGGACAATCCTTACTCGTCACCACCTTTACGCCGACAGGTCTGGAACAGGCACAGCGTCGCTTTGGACAGCTTCATCACATTCAACTGAGGTTACTGCCATTGGATTGGCGCTGGACGATGCAACGCTTTTTAGCGTCGCTAGACTGTCCGAATCTGACCTTGGTCGAGACTGAGTTCTGGCCAAACCTTATTCAATTAGCGCATCAACAAGGTCGAACCATCCGCCTGATTAACGCGCGCATCACGCACAAAACCCTTTGCGCACCCCACTGGTGGCGCCAGCTATTGGTCGAGCTATTGAGTCAGCAAGTCAGTCACATTCTCTGCCGTAACGACCAAGATGAGCGAGATTTTCGTCAACTGGGCGTTAACGGAGAACAGATTCAGGTTATTGGCAACTTGAAATGGTGTGATCAAACACCAGATAACCTGCCACATCTGTTAAATCGTCCTTATGTGCTCTTGGCTTCTAGCCATGATCCTGAAGAGCTTGAGCTGGCTAAACGCTGGCAAGCAACTGCCGAGCTGCCAACACTCGTTATGGTGCCACGTCATCCCAAGCGTGCTACGGATATTGTTAAACAATTTACACAAGCGGGTATTGCTTTTAGCCAACGCAGCCAGAACCACCAACACACGCAGGGCATCTTACTCGCCGATACTTTTGGCGAATTGACTGCTTGGATGGCTCATGCCGAACTGGTGGTGATGGGCGGTAGCTTCGCGCCTAAAGGCGGACAAAATCCACTCGAAGCGATTCGATTGGCAAAGCTGGTATTATCAGGGCCGGACATGCGCGACTTTGCAGAAGAAGTAAGCCAGCTAGCACCGCTGGGGGCTTTAATTCAAGTCAATCAATTTGACGAATTAATAGCGAAAATTCAGCATTACCTAGCCCATAATGAGCTTAGAGAGACTGGTGCACTGGCGGGGCAAGTTTGGCTTGCTCAGCATCAACGGCATATATTAGCCAAGGCGCTCACTGCTTTGGAGCAACCCCATGCAGTGTCGTAGTGGTTGTGCCGCCTGTTGCATCGCGCCGTCAATTTCAACACCAATGCCCAAAATGCCGCAAGGCAAAGCCGCGGGTGTCGCTTGCGCCCATTTAACCGCCGACTATTTGTGTGAACTCTTCGGCCAACCCGAACGTCCCGCCGTTTGCGGCAGTTTACAACCCAGCGTGAGTATGTGCGGAAAGAATCGAGAGGAAGCGCTTGCCTATTTGCACGAGCTAGAACGACTGACTCTGCCCAATTAGCTCAAATGCCAAGCGGCTAACAAAGCCTCTGCTTTTGCGATCACTTGTTCGGACGTGGCTGCTTTGACGGCACCAATGACGGCAATGCCGTCCACGCCACAGGCTTTCACCTTAGCCACATCGGCCAATTCAATACCGCCAATGGTCACCACGGGATAAGCCGGTAACAGCCAAGGCAACCAATCCGCTAATTTTTCCAAACCAACCGCTGGGTGATCAATCTGCTTACTGGTGGTGCCAAATAGCGGGCCTATCACCATATAACTCGGACGTGCCGCGTGAGCCAGTGCCATCTCCGCTAAATTATGCGTACTCAGCCCTAAACGCAAACCACTGTTACGCAGCAAGGCTTGATCGGCGCTCGATAACGCCTGCCAATCCTCTTGCCCCAAATGCACACCAAAAGCGCCAGCTTGCATCGCCAAACGCCAATGATCGTTAATAAACAGTTGACTGTCTTCATAATCTTGGCAAATGGCGACCGCTCGCTCAATCTGTTGTTTAATCGAATCTGCATCGTCTGACTTCACCCGTAATTGCAGCGTGCGACAACCCGCCTGTAATAAGGGCAAGAGCGCATCGGCACTAGCAACAATCGGATAAAGTCCCATCGACTGATGCATGGCAGGGAATGGGTTAGCTAGGGCAACGGGTGCATCACCCACATGCAACCAGGGAAAATGATCAGAATGCGGCTGCCAACCCAAGGTCACCACGGCTCCCACCCCTTGACCCAACACCTGACTATGGGCAATACCGCCATGCACGCGCGCTTTCGCTTGCACCACTGCCGACACTAAAGACAAGCCTTGCACCAAGCCAGCGGCAATACTGCTCGCCAAGACACAGCCAGAACCATGACTATGCACCGACGCCAACTGAGGTGCCATCAACCATAACGGCGTCTTACCCCGCTCAAGTAGCACATCGGCTGCGAGCGCATCGTCAAAATGTCCGCCTTTCAGCAGCACCGCTTGCGCTCCCATCGCCAACAAGGCTTGTGCAGCAGCCAGTTGTTGCTCGCGACTGTGAATGCTCAACCCTGTGAGCTGCTCTGCTTCGGGGATATTGGGCGTGATGAGCGTTGCCATCGGCAATAAGCGTGTGGTGAACACTTGTCGTGCACCCGACGCTAACAAATCCTCACCAATACTCGCCTTAAACACGGTATCTAATACAATCGGCACATCGACATCGGTCAAAATTTGCACCAAACGCGACACCATTGCCCGACTGCCGATCATGCCAATTTTAATGGCGGCGATTGGCATATCTGCCAAAATCGTTTCGACTTGCGCCTGTAAAATGTTCGGCAACACAGGATGAACCGCCGCCACCCCTTGCGAGTTTTGAATCGTCAGTGCGGTAATGGCGCTACAACAAGGCACACCTAAAGCATTAGCGGCTGCCATATCGGCAGACACTCCCGCTCCGCTGGAGGGGTCGTGACCGGCGATGGTGAGGAGTGAGTCGTTTGTTTTTGAAGAGTTCATCCAGCCACAGTCAAAAAATTTCGCAACAGTCGTTGATCCAGACAACTACGCAAGAAAGCATTCATAGCGGTCATATCGTTATCTGAGTAAAAATCAAGCATTAACTGGTTAAACTCTTGTTGCCGCTTAGCGGGCACATTGATGATCGGATAGCCCTGCGTCAGCAAAATACCATTCATCATAAAGCGCCCTGTGCGCTTATTCACATCCCAAAAAAATTGCACCCTCGCCATCTGCAGGAATGCCGTAATAGCCCGGTCGTAACTATCGTCAATTTTATACAAGGATGCTTCTAACGCTGTCCAATGTTCATCAAGCATTTCAGGGGCTGGCGGCTCGTAGTCCGAGCCCGAGATTGTGACAAAACCAGAGCGAAACTTGCCCCAATCCAAAGCTTCATCCTGAGCTGCTACTTGATGAATTGCGAGTGCCGTCGCCTTATCAAACCTAAAACGCCCCATTTTGACCATCTCAAACAATAACTCCCAAGCCTTAGCTTGGTTAACAGCCATCGTTTGATCGCTGATTTTATGGCCACCAACAGTAATGCCATCCAAAATTGTCTGCACTTCTGGCAAGGTCATCGCCACCCCTTCCAGATTAACAGCATCATAAACCAATAACGATAAGTCTCGCTTGGCCAGTTGCAAAGCTAACGGCTGATTGGGAATAAGTTGCCCTGTTTGCATGGGTTGAATCTCAATCATAACGGTGTTGTCAAAATTAAACACAAGCCCCTTGGGACTGGTTCAAGGGTGCATATCGTCTAATTCTGCCCTGCATTTTAGGCAGCAGCTCTTTTTCCGCCATGCGTGCGTCATATTCGGCTTGCAGGTTTAGCCAAAATCGTGCACTCATGTCAAAAAACACAGCTAGTCGCATCGCGGTATCGGCCGTGATCGGGCGAAACCCATGCACAATGTCATGGATTCGACTCGGCGACACATCAAGATCTGCCGCTAAGCGTCGTGTAGTAATGTCCATTGGCTTCATAAACTCTTCCAATAAAATTTCACCGGGATGAATTTCTGCTAACTTTTCCATGCAACACCTCTATCAGTGATAATCAACGATTTCAACGTCAAACGCACCATCTTCTCGCCAGATAAAACATAGGCACCATTGATCGTTAATACGAATACTGTGCTGACCCAAACGGTCGCCTTTTAAGGATTCAAGTCGGTTTGCAGGCGGAATTCGCAACTCTGCTAAAGTCATAGCAGCATGGAGCATCAACAGCTTTCTTCTGGCTGTTCGCTCAATATTTTTGAACCTTGGTACCGAACGGCTCAGAAACAAGGCCTCAGTATCTGCACATAAAAACGAATGAATCATAAATCAATATTATTCTAAAATTAAGATTCCGTAAAACAGAACATAAAAAATCACCCCTGATGCCAAAACGGCGTGCCCAGCGTCGGTGTTGATGGCTGTGCTGTGGGGCGCGACGGAACCGGTCCAGCCTCATAACACCAACGGCCTGCTTCGATGGCAGAGGCAAAAGCTTTTGCCATTTTCACAGGGTCAACCGCTTGAGCAACAGCCGAATTAAGTAAACAAGCATCGTAACCTAACTCCATCACCTTAGCGGCATGGCTCGGCACGCCTAAGCCAGCATCGACCACCAAAAAAGCATCCGGCAAACGCACACGAATCGCTTCTAGCGCATAAAGATTAATTGGTCCTAACGCCGTACCAATGGGGGCTGCCCACGGCATAATCGCCGTCACACCTAGGTCGTAAAGTTTGAGCGCTAACACCAAATCATCGGTGGTGTAGGCAAACACCTTAAATCCTTCTTTAACCAACACTTCTGCCGCTTTAAGCAACTCAAAAGGATTTGGTTGCAAATTATAGTCATCGCCCAAAGTTTCCAGCTTAATCCAATCGGTGCCGAAAATTTCCCGCGCCATCTGTGCGGTGGTAATCGCTTCTTGCGCCGTGTAACAGCCTGCGGTATTGGGTAATAACTGACATCCCATATCTTGAATCATCGACCAATAGGCATTACCGCCACCCGCTTGTGGATTCAAACGACGCAAGCCAAGGGTAATCACTTCTGCCCCGCTCGCTTTGACCGAATCCTGTAAATGTTGTGGCGAAGGATACAAAGAAGAGCCAATAAAAAAGCGACTATGAAAGGTTTTCCCGTCTAATACATAACTCATACTCACCCACCTTGTACTGGCGCAACCACATCAATCCTATCGCCGTTGTTGAGTTCAGTCGTTGCATACTGCCCCTTAGGCACAAACTGAGTGTTGATGGCACAGGCCATGCGCTGATCGGCCGCATAGCCACGACCTTGCAAAAAATCAGCCAACACCATGCCTTGATGAATGGCAAGGCTTTCGCCATTAAAAGACACCACAATGGTGGCGCATTGTTGACAACTCATGATGGATTCTCCCATAAACTCAACGCCTGCAAGACACACGCAGGCGCCAGCAAATAGCCATGCCGATACAAACCATTAATCGTCAACACACCCGCTTTCCAGCCAACAAAAGGTAAATTATCGGGCAAGGCAGGACGCAAATTCACCGACCATTTCACGATATTCGCCTCGCTAAATCCCGAATGCAAACTATACAAAGCACTGAGCAATTCTAACGCCGAACGAACCGTGACCGAACTTTTATCTTCCGACTCTAACTCGGTTGCACCGATAATAAAACGATGATTCGCACGCGGCACGACATACAGCATATAACGTGGATGCATTAGCCGAACGGGACGTTGTAAAGTCACCTCAGGCGCATCAACCGTTAGCACCTCACCGCGGACTCCGCGCACAGAAATAGCCTCTTTAGCACCCACGCCACGCGCATCGACCACCAGATCAAAAGTCTGCCAACCCGCCGCTGTTTGCAGACGCTGTTCTTGTAACGACAACACAGGCGTTTGTTCATGCCAAACCACACCCAAGCGCGTTAACGCGGCTTGCAAGGCCATAAAAAGCTCGGCATTATCCACTTGCGCTTCCTCTGCCAACAAGACACCCTGACAAAAACGCCCCGCTAAAGCAGGCTCATAAGCATCAATTTCAGCACCCGATAAGACTTGCACTGCCTGTGCGTGTTCGACAGGCAAACGATGCAACAGCAAATCTTGAAAATGACGCAAACTACTGACATCGGGCGCGTGCGCCACCGCCAAACTGCCGTTATGACGATACATCACCGAGCAACCGCTATCGCGTTCGAGGTCTGCCATCCACTGCGGGTAAGTCGCCAACGAAATCATGCCTAAGCGAAACACTTCTGGTTCACTCACTGCCAATTCCGCAAAGGGTGAGATCATCGCCGCTGCCGTTGTGCCCGCCGCTTGTTCACCTGTTTTGCTATCGGCATCGAAGAGCGACACCGCATGACCTGCGCGAGCCAGTCGCCACGCCAATAGACGTCCGACCAGCCCCGCACCAGCAATCCCAATACGCATTAAGCGTAAATCTCGCTGCCAGCCGCCTTAAACTCCGCCGCTTTCGCTTTCATTTCCGCTTCGACATCGAGCAACTGAATGACATTACCTGCAGGCAAAGGCGCATTGGTTTGTGCATGGGCAAAGTCACGGACTTCTTGTGAAATCTTCATCGAGCAGAACTTAGGACCGCACATCGAGCAAAAATGCGCGATTTTCGCCGACTCACGTGGCAAGGTGGCATCGTGATAGGCTTTCGCCGTTTCAGGATCGAAGCCCAAATTAAACTGATCTTCCCAGCGGAATTCAAAACGCGATTTACTCAAGGCATCGTCACGCAGTTGCGCCCCAGGGAAGCCTTTGGCTAAATCGGCGGCATGGGCAGCGATTTTATAGGTAATGATGCCTGTTTTCACGTCGTGCTTATCGGGCAGACCCAAATGCTCTTTCGGTGTCACATAACAGAGCATTGCCGTACCGTACCAGCCAATTTGTGCCGCACCAATTGCTGAAGTGATATGGTCGTAACCAGGTGCCACATCGGTTGTCAACGGGCCAAGCGTATAAAAAGGCGCTTCAAAACAATCTTCTAGTTGCTTATCCATGTTTTCTTTAATCATCTGCATCGGCACATGACCTGGCCCTTCAATCATCACTTGTACATCGTGTTTCCAAGCAATCTGCGTTAGCTCGCCCAAGGTTTCTAATTCTGCGAATTGGGCGCGGTCATTCGCATCGGCAATCGAACCAGGACGTAAGCCATCCCCCAAACTGAAGGCCACATCATAGGCTTTCATAATCTCGCAAATGTCTTCGAAATGGGTGTACAAGAAGTTTTCTTGATGATGCGCCAAGCACCATTTCGCCATAATCGAACCACCGCGCGACACTATGCCCGTGACGCGATCAGCCGTGTAAGGAATAAACGGTAAGCGCACACCCGCATGAATGGTAAAGTAGTCCACGCCTTGCTCGGCTTGCTCGATCAAAGTATCACGGAGTACTTCCCAATTCAGGTCCTCCACAATGCCGTTGACCTTTTCCAAAGCTTGATAAATCGGCACAGTGCCAATAGGAACGGGCGAATTACGCACAATCCACTCACGTGTTTCGTGAATATTGTTGCCGGTCGATAAATCCATCACCGTATCACCACCCCAACGAATCGACCACACCAGTTTTTCCACTTCTTCTTCGATGCTCGACGTAATCGCTGAATTACCAATGTTCGCATTAATCTTCACCAAAAAATTACGGCCAATAATCATCGGCTCAGATTCAGGGTGATTGATGTTATTCGGGATAATGGCACGACCACGCGCAATTTCATCGCGTACAAACTCAGGGGTAATTTCTGCCAGCATGGTCGCGCCAAAAGAATGCCCTTTGTGCTGCGGACGCTGTTGCGCCATGAACTCAGCAACCTGTGCACGTAACAGATTTTCACGAATGGCAACATATTCCATTTCAGGCGTGATGATACCTTTTTTCGCATAGTGCATTTGCGACACATTCATGCCAGCTTTGGCTTTACGCGGCAAATGCTTGCCTTCAAACTGAATGGCGCGTAATTTCTCGTCGTTAGCACGTGCATTGCCATAGTCGCTACTGAGTCCAGCCAGTAATTCGGTATCACCCCGCTCTTCAATCCATGCCTCACGCAAGCGTGGCAGCCCCCGACGCACATTCACCTGATAATCGGCATCGGTAAAAGGACCCGAAGTGTCATAAACTCGAATCGGCGGATTGGGGGTGCGTTGCGTTGCGTCTTTGTTAATCGTCAAGGTATCGGTTTGCGCAATTTCACGAAAAGGTACACGAATATCGGCACGCGACCCTTGAATGTAGACTTTCTTCGAGTTGGGAAACGGCGTGGTGGTGATTTTATTGGCTAAATCTGTCAAATCAACGGTTAACTGGTTACGTGCCATGATGCAAAGCCCTCAAAATAAGTATGGTTTGAGGGTGCTGGTGATTGCAATTTGAAGCGGGGCCGAAAAGGGGTATCTATTAAAAGGTGACGAGGGTTTGAAATAGCAAGGCACGAGGAAGCGCAAAAACAGGGAGTGTATATAAAATACATGACCTGTTTTGAACACCCGAGCGACGCAGCTAGGCGAACCCGCAGTCTTTTTAATGGCTTGCTTCCTTTACGCAGGTATTACCCTGATCAAGTTCACGGGTTCTGCCCCTAAGGCAATCTCAGCTTCACCAGCACCCCGGCAAGTTTGATCACATCATAACAAAGGAGGAGATGATTTGGCAATCAGCAGAGTGTGTTATGATTCAGGATGAAGATTCAATAATCTCAACGAGGTGCCTTATGTCCTTGCCTTGGTTTGACGCTTTACATCAACGCGCTTGCGACACCGATCGCCCTTTTGTACAAGCCGTAGAAGAGGTTTTTACCTCGGTTGCAGGCATTGCCGACACCCATCCTGAATGGAAACAAGCGGCTATTTTTGAGCGCCTACTCTTGCCCGACCGCGTCATTGAATTTAAGGTCGAATGGATTGATGACCACGGTCAAGTGCAAGTCAATCGTGGCTATCGCATTCAATACAACAATAGTCTAGGTCCTTATAAAGGCGGCCTGAGATTTCATCCGAGCGTCAACGCGGGTATTCTCAAATTTCTAGCCTTTGAACAGATTTTCAAAAATGCCTTAACGGGGCTGGCTCTAGGGGGTGCCAAGGGCGGCTCAGACTTCGACCCCAAAGGCAAAAGCGATGCCGAAATCATGCGCTTCTGCCAAGCCTTTATGCGTGCGCTCTATCCTTATATTGGCCCAATGATCGATGTTCCTGCTGGCGATATTGGCGTCGGCAATCGGGAGCTGGGCTATTTATTTGCTGAATATAAACGCCTCACCCATCAATATAGCGGGGTCTTGACCGGCAAGCCGCTGTTGTTAGGCGGCTCGATTTTACGTCCCGAAGCCACTGGCTATGGTGTCGTTTACTTCGCACAACATCTGTTAGAGGATCTCTTCGCAGAAACCTTGACCGACAAGGTGTGTTGCGTTTCCGGTGCTGGCTATGTCGCCTTACACACCATCGAAAAACTGCAACAGGTGGGTGCGCTTGTCATCAGCTGTAGTGACAGTCAAGGAACCTTACATGATGCTCAAGGCATTGATCTCAAACTGGTTAAACAACTCAAAGCCCAAGCACAACCACTCACGCATTATTTGCATGAACACAGTCATGCCCAATTTATTTCTAGTAGCCAATATCCCGCAGACGGCCACGCCGTATGGCGTTTAGCCTGTGATGCTGTTTTTCCCTGTGCAACACAAAATGAACTAACGCTGGCTGATGCACAAGCACTGGTAAAAAATGGGGTGAGACTGGTGGTCGAAGCGGCCAATATGCCCTGCACCCCCGAAGCCATTGCATATTTCCTCCGTCAAGCGATTGCTTTTGCGCCAGCTAAAGCAGCCAATGCCGGCGGCGTGGCCATCAGCCAATTAGAAATGGCACAAAACGCCAGTATGATCCGTTGGACTTATGCTGAAATCGATCAGCGCCTCAATGAAATTATGCGTCATATTTATCAACAGATTAAAGCGACAGCGATTGCTTACCACCAACCCAACAATCTCGTTGCCGGTGCCAATATTGCCGCTTTTAAACGCGTGGTCGAAGCGATGCTACTGGAAGGTTGCTAAAACACTCAGCTTTTTTGTTATACTCCTGTCCTAAACAAAAAACATAAAACAGGAAAAAATCATGAAGCAGCCTTTTATTATTTTGTTTGTCTGTCTGCTGTTATGGTCGCACATCGGTCATTCAGCATACACCAGTCCCAGCAAATCATTCCCAACGGAGCAAGGAAAACTCACGTATCATCAACAGGGAAAAGGTAAACAAACCATTCTGTTACTGGGCGGAGGTCCGGGATTTAGTAGCTGGAATCTAGAACCGATCCAACAGTTGTTAGCACCGCATTATCGGGTACTCCTCATGGATATGCGCGGCATCGGTGAAAACAAACAAGCATTTAACCATGGCGATACCCTGTTACAGCAATGGATCAGCGATTTAGAAGCACTGCGTCAACAGAGCAAAACAGAATCGTGGACGATCATCGGTCACTCATGGGGCGCACTCATGGCGCAACTTTATGCGCAAAAATACCCTAAGCAGGTTGAACAACTCATTTTACTCAATCCCGTTGATCCACAAACCGACAGCCTTAAACCGCTCGTCGAACGCATTGAACAAAAACGCCTTGCCAACACGCCAGCAAAAGACCCCTTTGATGAATCCGCTTGGCAACAAGTGCTCAACACACCTTCATCAGCCCAACTCACGCAACGCCAACTGTCACAAGCCTTGCCCAGCTATTTTTACGACTATCAACAAGGTGTTAATTATGCTAAGCAGTTTAATGTCTCCGACTTTGAGTTACCGATTAATCTGGCCATATGGCAAGCCTATCAACGACAACCCATTCGCCCACAAGCGCTAAAACAACTCTCGTTACACTTCCCCATTTTTGTTATTGGCTGTGAGCAAGACCTACTCTCTCCCGAAAACATCACCAATTATCGTAACATTTTGCCAAACCTACCCCATAAGCAACTCGCACAATGCAGCCACTTCCCTTGGGTAGAACAGCCCGAAACCTTCAAAAAGCAACTCTTTGCCTTTTTACGTGAAGAGGCGGATTTTTCACCGCTAGAACGCGCCCAATGGTTCGATGCCTCTGGTTTATTTGATTCGCAAGCAGCACAGTCTGTGAGCTCGGGCGATCTGCGCTTTCTAAAAGCAGATAAGATTGACACCCGCTTTGATTATCACATGACCAACGAAATCAGATTTTTGACCACGAGTTTAACGGATGGATGGTTATCCCTCAATCAATGTCACTACAACTTAGATGCCGTTAAAACACTGGAAATTGTTTATGCCGCCGATAAAACGCGCAACATCAGCATTGTGTCACAAAAACACATCGGAACAGCCGTAGTTCAAGGCAATCGTGTTCAACTGAACGATATTCAAGGTAGTGCTCAAATCTGTATTAGCGCCGAAACGAGAGGCCTAGAAGCCATCGGCAACCAACAATGGCAATTGAAACGCGGCCCTTTTATGCGTCGCTACCTTGATGGCTACTATCCCATGCAAGTGAGTTTAGCTGTCGATTGGTCACAACACCCACTTCAACTGATCGACATGCAACCGACCGCACAGCAGGGCGTTGTCACACAACAGAATGACCGTCAATTTAACGCCATTTACCAATTCGAAGGCAAACTCAACCCACAACTCACCTTTAAGCAACAACCCTGAAAACGAAATGATCATAACCCTCTAATTTTTATTGAAAAATCAGACATAAAAAGTTATCATACTAACCTATACAGACCTAGGGGTGGCGCTACAGCCTGAGAGTTTGCCGGTGCAAACAACCCTCTGAACCTGATCCAGTTAACACTGGCGTAGGAAATGGTGTACCAAGGTGTTCTATTAATCTCAACACTCGTGTCTTCCTTTCACTGCGCCAGCGCTTTGTGAGGAACCATTGTGAATCGTTTTAATCGTCTATCTATTGCTAGCTTATTAACGCTTGGCGCACTGCCTGTTATGGCGCAAACCACTTCGCTTGCTCCCATTACCGTTTCTGCCGATTTGCGTCAATCAACCGATCAGAACTTAGCCGCTAGCACCACTATCAAAACCCAAACTGAGTTACAAGATCAAGGCGCAACCCATTTTGGCGATATTCTGTTACAAACACCAAACGTCAACTATTCAGGCCAAAGCTCTCGCCCACGCCATATTCAGATTCGTGGCATGGGTGAGCGCGACGAATACACAGGTGCACCCAATGCCAGCGTCGGCTTTGCTATTGATGGTATCGACTTTAGCGGCATCGGCATGGTTGGCAATTTATTCGATGTAAAACAAGTTGAAGTCTTACGTGGCCCGCAAAGCACGCGCTATGGCGCCAGCGCCTTAGCGGGACTCATTAACATCCAAACCAATGACCCAACGGCTGACAATGAGCAAATGATTGAGGCCAGTGCAGGTGGCGATAGTTTGCGCGAACTTGGCTTGGTTTCGAGCGGTGCTTTCAACAAGCAGGCGAATAGCCCACAATACCGTTTTTCGATGTTCAAACACACTAGCGATGGTTTTCGCAACAACGCTTTTTTAGGGCGTAGTGATACCAATGGTCGAGATGAGCTCAATATTCGTGGCAAATTACGCTTTTTTCCAAGTAGCCTTACCACTGTTGATGTCAGCTTATTACATGCCGACTACAACAACGGTTACGATGCTTTCTCGCTCAATAACAGCTTCACCACCCTTTCTGATCAACCTGGAAAAGATACGCAACTTAGCAATGCAGGCGCAGTCAAAGTCACTCACAAAGGCAATCCGAACTTTACCTTGGTCAGCACGACGACGCTTGCGAATAGTGATATGCGCTATAGTTATGATCAGGATTGGGTGTATAACAGATATTACCCCACCACCTTTAGCGGTTTCTACCAAAACGATAAAAAGCGCGTTAATGTCAGCCAAGAAATCCGATTGATCTCAACCCCCAACTCACGTCTGTGGCAAAACAGCACTGACTGGTTGGTTGGCTTCTATGGTAGTAAATTGGATGAGAAAAATACCAATCTCAATCAATTCACCGACAGTGCTTACGGTTATATTGCCGACACACTCACGCAAACCGATTACACACTCAGCAAGCTGGCTAGCTTCGTTCAATTAGATCATACATTAAGAGCCACAACCAAGGTTACCGCTGGACTACGCCTTGAACAACATGAAGCCAATTTTAGTAGCTCCAACGGCATAGATGCTTTCAAGCCTTCTGAAACACTCTGGGGTGCTAACTTAACGCTGACAGAACAACTCACACCCATTCATAGTGGCTACGCCAGTATCGCACGTGGTTACAAAGCCGCTGGCTATAACCCAGGATTGCCAGCTGGCTCTGATGCCAAATATTTGCGTTACGCATCAGAAACCGCCATCAATTATGAGTTAGGATTGAAATCGGACAATCAGGCGCAAAGACTCAAGACCAAACTCAGTGTATTCTACACAGATCGTCAAAATCCTCAATTTGATGGTTATAGCTATGATCCTGCAGCAGGTACTAACTATGTTTTTTATACCGAAAACTTCAGTCAAGCAAGCAACTATGGACTAGAAGGTGAATTTAATTGGCAGCCACAGCCTCGTTGGCAAGTGTTTGGTAGTGCCGGATGGTTAATGACGGACGTTTCAGGAACACCGCTGAATAGCAACTTTACCATTTCCGGTCGTCAACAGGCTCATGCCCCCAGCTATCAAGCTATGCTAGGGACACAATACCGAACCGCACAAGGCTATTTCGTACGTGTTGACACTAATGCAGTTGATCGTTTTTACTTTGATAACGTACACAATATCAAATCTGACGCTTATACCCTATGGAATGCTCGCCTTGGCTATCAAGCGAAAGATTGGGAAGTCTTCTTATGGGGGCGTAACATAACGGATGAAAAATATGCCACACGCGGTTACTACTTTGGTAATGATCCGAGTTATACCGCGCAGACGTATCTACGCCTCGGCGACCGCCAACAGTTTGGCTTAACCACTCGCTTCTATTTCTAAAAAGGAAGACAAAATGCATATTTCTGTTGATATCAGCCTTTATCCCCTAGCCGATGAGTATGTGGAATTGGTGTGCGATTTTATCGCCCGCATCGAGGGCATCGAAGGCGTGAGTGTCGCCAAAAACACGCTCAGTACGCAAATCTTCGGTGAATACAAAACCATTATGGCGCTGCTGGAAACCGAAATGGAACGCACCTTTAACCGACTCCCCTACAGTGTCTTTGTCCTTAAAATTGTCGGACTTGATCGCACACCCAATAACTGTGACTGCTGATTACGCTTTCGCTTTAGAAGGCCTAGCATCACTGCTAGGATTAGCCTATGTGTTACTCATGGCCAGACACAACAGTTGGGCTTGGTGGGCTTCTGGCTGTGGTGCGGCCATTTATGCTTGGCTACTCTGGCAAGATCAATTACCCATGCAAGCCTTACTCCACCTCAGTTACATTGCCCTTGCAGGAGTAGGATGGTATCAATGGCGACAAGCTAACACCGCTACCCAGACGGCTATTGAACGCATGAGCCTGGATGAGCATTTCTTAGTTATCGGATTTGGAATCGCGTTAACGCTCATTTTTGCTTATCTACTAACAACGGAAAGACTTTCTCAATCACCCTTGTTAGAAAGTGTTACCACTGTTTTTGCGTTAATGGTCACTTGGATGGTCGTTAAGCAGCGTATCGAAAACTGGCTTTATTGGATTGTTATTGACTTGGCTACTGCCCTACTGTTTTGGCAAACCAACCACACACCCATGTCACTGCTGTATCTTGTTTACACAGGCATCGCAGTTTATGGCTATTGGTACTGGCGTCATCTCTACCTTAATCAAAGAAAGTTGGCCACTGCATCCACTCATCCTGACAACTCGGACCCAATATCTGCCATTGCCATAGCAACTGACGGTAAGTCATTCTAACATCCCTCAACTTGGGAAGCTCACCACCACAAGCCAAATAGGCTTGACGCCAAATACCTAACTGAATTGGGGTTAACCAATACTCCATCAAAACCAATTCTAGCGCTTTGGGTGCATAAACTAAGGCATCAATATCGACCAAAGCGCTCAGGCGTCCCTGCTGCTGCAAACATTGATCCCAGCGCATATCCATAATCATGGGTACAAAACCATCACTATTCAAAGCGCTACTCGTTGCATTAGGCAAGATTGACGCAATGCGCGCTTGCCAATCTTTCATGGAATATGATGGCGCAACCGCGCACCCCCAAGTCATCTGCTTTTTTTGATGTCTTTGTGCATCGGCATAAGCCATATCTTCGATTAGCTGTACAGAAACAGGCAGCGAATCTATCGGCTCGCCTGCCAGCCAAGTGGTTAGTAAATAGGCTGGAGAGTCTGCGCATCCCTGTGAATAATCAATGAGCGTTGGGACTGGCAAGCTAAAAACATCAGCCGCACAGGCATAATGTTCAATCGAACGAGTCACCTGTTGCGCCAGTTTCACATCAAACAACGCATCCATGCCACGCCAAAAAGGTGTCTGTTTTTCTCGCAAGACTTTAAGCGCAAAAGCGCCCTGTGCTGTATTAAGCCGATAGACGCAATGCGTGGCATCATCAAAAGGAGAAACAACCGCTTGATAGTCAGTTACCTGAACGGGCAATCGCGATAACAGCCCTCTTGGGTCAAACAACATCAATCGAATCAATCACTGAAAAAACCATTATTCCATCTTTAACTTACGGGCATAAACGACAAAAATAAAGGCACCAAACAACACCCACATGCCAAAACGCCACCAAGTGTCTGCGGGTAAGAACGCCATTAACCCACCGCAAAACATAATGCCTAATAACGGAATGGTGGTACCACCTGGAATAACGAACGGACGGTGACGATCTGGTTGTGAACGACGCAACACCACTACTGCCAGACAAACTAATACAAAGGCAGAAAGCGTACCTACATTGACCAACTCTGCTAAAGAAGATAACGGCATAAAACCAGCCATCAGTGCCATCAATACACCCGAGATCACAATCGCGACGCTTGGCGTTTGGTAACGTCGTGACACCACCGATAACCTTAACGGCAAATGACCATCACGAGACATTGCATAAATAATGCGTGTCAAACCGTAGTAAAGCACCAACATCACCGTTGTTAAACCAGCAATCGCACCAGTTGCCACTAATGCAGAGGCCCAACTCAATCCTACCAACTGTAGCGCATGAGCCACAGGTGACGACACATTCAATTCGGTAAAAGGCACCATACCCGTTAACACACTCGAAACGGCGATATAAATGACGCTACAGGCGACCAATGCCCACAAAAGTCCTTTGGGCACATCTCGCTGCGGGTCTTTGGCTTCTTCCGTAGCGGTTGAAACCGCATCAAAACCAACATAGGCAAAAAAGACTAAGGAAGCCGCTGCTAAAATGCCAATCGGTTTACCATCTTCATCATGACCGAACCAACCAAAAGGCGCGAAGGGTGACCAATTATCGGGATTGACAAACCCTACGCCAACGATTAAAAAAACAGCAATGGTGAGCAATTTAATAAAGACCATGACCGTATTTAACCGCGCACCTTCTTTGGCTCCTACGAGCAATAATCCCATTAAGGTCAGGATAATTAATGCAGCGGGTAAATTAATCCAACCACCACTCGCTGGCGGTAGAATCAACTCAGCGGGCAACCCCAAACCAATGGCTTGTAAGCCGTTGTTAAAGTAGCCCGACCAACCAGTGGATACAGCCGCAACAGCAACGCCATATTCAAGAATTAAAATCCATCCAATGAGCCAGCCAACCATATTTCCGAAAGCGGCTTTCGCATAACCATAGGCACTACCACTGCCACCCAACATGCCTGCTAATTCAGCATAAGCAAAAGCCGCAAAGCCAGCAGCCAATCCAGCCACAATAAAGGAAATCACTACCGCTGGTCCAGCTTGATTAGCCGCCGCGATACCAGTTAAGACAAAAATTCCCGTACCAATAATGGCACCTATACCCATGAAGAATAAATCCCACGCGCTCAAAACGCGCTTTAACTCTACTTCATTACGCATAGCTTCTCCTCACTAGGGAAATGGTTAACTATGGCAAAGCCCCCGTTCACGATGACTAGCATTATGGCGTAGCGTAAACTTGCAAGCCTCGCAACACTAAGTCTGGTGTCCACTGCCAATCGCCCGATAACAAAGGCAATAAGTGTTGTGCATCCCCACCCGTAATAATACAGCGCATCGACCCGCCCACCAAATCGTAAGCCTGACTGTGCAAGCGTTCAACGCCAGCAGCCAAGGTCCACAAAGCGCCACCTGCAACCGCTTGGGCCGTGTTTTTACCTAATAACTCAATCGAAGGTTGGCTATCCGCTTGCTCATCTTCACTCAACTGAACGTGAACCTTGGCAGTGCGATTTAACAAACATTCACGCATCAGGTTCAAACCAGGCACAATTAAGCCGCCCAAATGCTCGCCGCCATTATTTACGACATCCATGGTCAAGGCTGTCCCTGCATCAATCACACACACGGCTGATGTTTCTTGTTGCCATGCTCCCAATAATGCACACCAACGATCAACACCCAAACGTTGTGGTTGGGCATAACCATTTTTCAGTCCGATTTTTTTGGCTTCTGATACCACTTCTAAGAGCATGGAAGACCAGCTATTAGCAATACAAAATCTGAGTAGACGCATCCACTCGCTATCCGTCACAGAGGCGATGACAACCTGAGCAGGTTTTTCTGCATCAGGCCAAACCTGCTGTAAAAAAGCCTCTACCGACAACCCCTGTAAAGCAACTGCTCCAGAATACTCATAAGAACCTGAGCGCACACGCGCCCACTTGACGCGCGTATTCCCCACGTCTAACAACAATTTACTCATGTCATCCCTTAATTCAATCGAGCGGACGCAATTTAACTTCATCCGCCATAAAAACTTGTTCTCCGGTATGGGTTGCCAAACGCAACGCACCCTGGTCAGTGATACCTAACCAAATACCTTCAATAGACTGATTGCCTTGCCAAACCTTGATTGGTTGCCCTAACCACAGTGCTGAGGACAACCAAGACTCCCTAATTTCAGCTCGACCATGAGCGGAGGACAAGGCGTCCAATCGCCGTAACCACTGATGGCTGATTGCAGCGATTAACTCAGCCACACTCGGCAGTCTGGCAATCTTACCTTCAAGTGCGATTGCTTCACTGGGCAAGGCTATTGATAAGCGATTTAGTCCAATACCTAATATCACATCGCATAAATGACCACGGCGTTGCACAACTGTCGTCAACATACCCGCTAATTTTCTGTCGGCGATATAAATATCATTCGGCCATTTTAACTGAACCTGCGCCACACCTAAAGCAATTAATGCACTTTGCACCGCTAAAGCGGCATTTAAACTGAATAAACCAAGATGTTCAGGCTCAACAGCCACCCAGCCGCGCCAAGAGAAAGCAACTTGTCCCAAAGCAGACTCCCACACTCGACCTTGACGTCCATACCCTGAATGTTGTTGCATAGCAGAACACAAACGCCACTCACGCTGAAGCGTTGAAGGCTGTTGAGTCAACCAACTTTGAGTAGACTCAAGACAATCAATCACATCAATTGATGCCAAGCTGATACGATCTGTAACGGGTAAATGCTGCCAAATGGCTTTCGCTAATAGAGGGTTATGCAAGTTTCACCTTATGGCGTAGCGGAAGGTTGTGTGATCTTAGTAATATCGAGATTCGACTGATTATCTAAGTTTATTATCAACAAATCAGGAGTGTTTTTTTGCCATTCTCTCAGTTTTGTCATGTGTGAAACATGCCCAAGGTTATTTTGTAGAATGTGGTGATTGTAACACATAGGATACCCTTGCAGTTCTGTTAAATTAGTTCTCTGTTTATCAGGGCAATGCGACTTATCGGTGCTGGTATCTGTTATTACCCATTGGGTAGCTGTAGCAACGCCGATATTGTATTTTTGGGCAATCGTCACATAACTCAACTCATGCCTGAGCCTTTGTCCGCTCTCGCTTCACACAAGTGATCTGAACACTTAAACTTCAGGCAATAAAAAACCCCGATCATTTCTGAACGGGGTTAAGTATTAAGTGCCTGGCGATGACCTACTCTCACATGGGGAAGCCCCACACTACCATTGGCGCTGACGGGTTTCACTTCTGAGTTCGAGAAGGGATCAGGT
>JACXUY010000097.1 GCA_014763665.1 Gammaproteobacteria bacterium | reverse complement strand
AACCTGGAAATACAATTACACACCTGAAGCAGGTAGTGCCGAAGCGCGCTTGACCGATTATTTGAAGCCAAGAGATTGGTTGATCTAAAAATTTCATTTTTTTGTCATTAGATTGTCACAATAGTCAAATAGGATTAGCGATGCTTTATTCACTTCTAACCTGGAGATTGTTATGTCACTTAATCGTCGCCCCTTAGCCTTAGCTATTGGTACTTTATTTTTAGGTTCTTTGAGTTTGTTAACTGCTTGCAATGATAGCGGTTCATCTCAAACTGCCAAAACACCTTTAACTGGCGTTTTTTTGGATGCTGAAGTTAAAGGTCTAGCCTACACTTCTTCGGCTTGTGCAAACAACTGTTTCACCAATGATAAAGGTGAATTTTTGTACAATGAAGGTGATATGGTTACCTTCAAGATTGGCTCAATGGAGATTGGTTCGGCTGTTGGAGCGCCACGTATTTATACCAATACAGTGACTGGTGAAGTAGACCTAATGGGTGAAAAATCCATCCGTTTGGCTCGTTTATTACAAACCATGGATGAAAACAGTGGTGAAGGAATTGATTTAACTAATGTTAAATTAGCTGCTGGTTGTAAATTAGATTCTGATGCTGGTTTACAGGCTTGTGTTGGTTCTAAGCCATTAGTCTCTCACGCAGATGCAGCAACGCATTTAGCAGCAACTGTTGCTAGCAAGTCATTTGTTAAGAGTGTCAGTTTTAGTGAAACGCCTGCACCAGCTACTGCTGATGATATGGCTAAAACCTATACTACTTCGGTAGCAACAGTCACTTATGCAGACGGCACAACCAAAGACTTCCCGTTAAGTTACAACAGACTCTTTGGTGTTAAAGATAAGGTAGGTAGTAGTCCTTTTCCAGCAGGTCAATTATTTGATGCTAACATGAACCCATTGAAAGATAGCTTGGGTGCACCTGTAATTGCGGAAACGCCCGATGCAAATAGCTTGCTGGATATAGAAGGCAAGCTCTATATGGTGACTCACTATGAGTACGACTGGTTGAATAGTGATGGCTCTCGCGCCAAGACGCGTATGCCGATGAGTATGACCTTAACGCAAGTTAAGCAAGATACGAAAACGGGTAAGCTAACGGCGACTGGGCAAGAGCCAATCAATTTCTCTAGCGTCAGTGGTGTGTGGATTCCCTGTTTTGGTTCGCAAACGCCTTGGAATACCCATTTAGGATCGGAAGAAGATTACGATTTACAGTACAATCCGCTCAATCAGAATGCTAAAAAAGGCTATGCTAGAACATTAAGCGGTGTTCAGGTGATGCAGGAAGTCTATGGCAATGCAACTGCTAACCCTTATCACTATGGCCATTTAACCGAAGTTGTGGTCGGTAAAGACGGTAAAGCAACACCCACCAAGCATTACGGCATGGGTCGTGGTACTTGGGAAATGGGTAAAGTCATGCCCGATGGCAAAACGGTTTATTTTGGTGATGACGGCACTAATGTATTGCTTGCTATGTTCGTTGGTAATGTTGCTGGTGATTTAAGCAAAGGTGGTACTCTATACGCCGCTAAATGGACGCAAGTCAGTGCAGAAAATGGTGGTGAAGGCAACTTAACTTGGGTGAAGTTGGGTGAAAGTAAATCGGACGATGAGATCAAAGCGTTAGCCGATGCCAACACATTTGACACTATTTTTAATAACTATCCTGTAGAAAATGGTCAATGTACTAGTGGCGGTACACGCATTCGTGCTGGCTCTGAAGCGGATGAGTGCTTAAGCATTAAGCCTGGCATGGAGACAGCGGCAGCCTTTTTAGAATCTCGTCGTGCGGCAGCTTTATTGGGCGCAACCACTGAGTTCAATAAAATGGAAGGGATTGCTGTTAATGTTAAAGACAAGCATATTTACATGGCGATTTCTTATTTAGACAAAGGCATGTTGGCTAACAGTTCTGCACCTGCAGATCATATACAATTGCCTAAAATCAGTGCAGGTGCTACCTTTACTTTAGAAGCTAAGTCTGGTCAAGTGGACACTTCTGGTAATCCGATTGCATCGGATTATGTTGCAACACGCATGTATGTTGAACCTGCTTTACTGGGCGAAGACATTACACGCGATGCCCTGGGTAATACAGCAAACCCGAACAAGGTTGCTAATACTGATAACCTATTCTTCTCTGATCGTATGCGCACTTTGTTCATCGGTGAAGACTCGGGTACGCACGTCAATAACTTCGTTTGGGCCTATAACGTTGACACTAAAAAGCTGACACGTATTCTAACTACCCCAGTAGGTGCAGAAAGTACAGGCTTACAGGTGTTAGATAATTTGAATGGTCATGGCTATATTATGAGCAACTCGCAACACCATGGTGATTGGAAACCAAGCGCTACAGATAGTGCTGTTGTTGCTGAATCCTTGGCTAAAATTGATAAGTTCAATGCTAATGTTGGTTATATCGGTGGCTTGCCAGCGATTAAGTAATTATTGGTTACTTTGTTGCAACAGGAGACCAGCTTAGGCTGGTCTTTTTTTATGGCTTATTTTCATGAAAATAATACTGTCATCTAAGTGTCATCTTTTCTTAATCTAACCGTCATTGTTTGAAGATAAGATAAAAAAGTCTGTAAAAATATAAGGGTTAGTAAGATGAGTTTCGTGCGTTTTTTAAGTTCAGCTAGTGTCATTGCAAGCTTGTTAGTTATTCAAGGTTGTGATTTCAATAGTAGTGGTTCTGCAACACCCACCAATTCAGAACCGGAGGTGAGTTTAACCATTCTGCATATCAATGACCATCACTCGCACATTGCGGGAGATGACAGCATTGCATTAACCATTGATGGTAAGTCAACCACCGTTAAAGACGTGGGTAATATGGCACGTGTTAAAACAGCTTTTGATAGCCTTTCTGCTGGTAAGCCCAACGTTCTGAAGCTTCATGCTGGTGATGCTATGGTTGGTACGCTTTACTACACGCTCTTCAAAGGAGAAGCTGATGCCAAACTCATGAATAGCATCTGTTTTGATGCTATGGCTGTAGGTAATCATGAATTTGATGATAGTGACACGCGCTTAAAGTCTTTTATTGACGCTTTACACAGTGATGTTAGCTGTAAAACACCTGTGCTTTCTGCCAACATTAAGCCAGCAGTTGGTACTGCGTTAGCACCCAATAAAGTTGATGATTATATTAAACCCTACATTATCAAAACCGTTGATGGTGTCAAAGTTGCTATCGTTGGATTAACCATAAAAGGTAAAACGCAAAATTCATCTAGTCCATTGCCCACAACGGTATTTGAAGATGAATTGGTTGCTGCGCAACGCACTATCGATGAATTAAAAGCGCAAAACATTACGCGCATCATCTTGTTATCACACATTGGCTATCCTTATGATGTTGAATTGGCCGGCAAATTAACCGACGTTGACGTTATTATTGGGGGTGATTCACATACCCTGATGGGCGACTTTTCAGCTTATAATATTACCAGCAACGTTAAAGACTACCCCAGTTTACACAAAAATAAAGACGGTCATCCAGTTTGTGTAGCTCAGGCATGGGAATATAATAAAGCTGTTGGTGAGTTGGCTGTTACCTTTACGGAAACGGGTAGCATTAAACAATGCAGTGGCACACCTCACATCATTGTTTCTGACAATATTATCCGAAAAGATGCAAATAATAAAAAATATACAGTCAAAGATGCTGAGTTAAGCACTTACTTAAATAGTGTCAGCAGTAGCAACGGAAAACTATTGTTTGCAGCGGCTGACGCTACAGCCAAGAGTATTTTAGACAGTTATAAATCGCAGGTTGATGTGCTCAAAAATGAGCAGATAGGTGTTGCCGCCGAGCTCTTGTGCCACGAGCGTATTCCAGGTGGTGGCTTATCGAAAACACCAGGGTGTACGGCCGCTACCAGCTCGCGCGGTTCAGATATTGCCAATATTGTTGCTCAAGCATTCCTAGCGCAAAGCTTAACGTCTGAAATTGCCATTCAAAATGGTGGCGGTGTGCGCATCGATGTTCCAGCAGGATCAATTACTGTGGGTACGGCTTACACCCTATTGCCCTTTTCTAATACGCTAACCGAGTTAGATATGACAGGTGCGGAAATTAAGCAAGTGTTAGAAGAAGCCCTAGATAACGCCACTAAAACGGGAGGATCAACTGGTTCTTATCCTTATGCGGCGGGTTTGCGTTGGAATGTCGATTTAACTCAACCTTTTGGTTCGCGTATTTCGAAGCTAGAGCACAAAGCAAAAGGCACAACTAACTGGGTACCATTGGATGCAAGCCGTACTTATAAAGTTGTATCAAATAGTTTTACCGCGCAAGGTCAAGATGGTTATTTGACCTTCAAAAAAGTAAGTGAACGTGGTGATGCACTCAACACTTATTTGGATTATGCGCAAAGCTTTGTCGATTACGTCAAAAAAGTCGGAACACTCAATAAGCTTCCATCCAGTGAGTATTCAACACAGGTATTTATTAATGCCAGTGGTGTTCAACAGTAAATAGTCAATCCTGAACAACACGTAACCAACCGATTTAGAATTAATTTACTCACTTATGACTGGTTTGGATTTGCAAGAAATGCGATAATAC
>JACXUY010000096.1 GCA_014763665.1 Gammaproteobacteria bacterium | reverse complement strand
CCAGAGGTGGAAGTGGTCGCTCCCATGCGCCTGAAAACCAAACTGGTGGAATTACTGACGCAGGCAATGCAAGTCAATCGTGTTGACGACTAGCCGCGTAGCGCGTTATTTGTGATCAAATTCCCACTGGCGTTCATAGGGATTGTAAGTGGGTTTACTGCTTGGTTGGGCATACTCCCACTCTCGCTCGTAGGGGTTATACTTCAACTCACTGTTCGGCATAGTGGTCTGCCATTCTCGCTCATAAGGATTATATTTCTGCACCGCATTGGGTGGTGCCATATCCCATGACTGGTTGTACGGATTATAAGTTGGCTTAGCGTCAGGACTGGCATAGCTCCACTCATGTTCATAGGGGTTGTATTTGAGCACTGAATTGGGTGCTACCGTTTCCCATCGCTGGGTATAGGGATTGTATTTCTGATCAGCTAACGCAGGCGCGGACAACAACATAAGCAATGCCGACAACAAACCAGACAATCGCCACGAAAATGGATGTGAACCCCTCACCTGCTTCATTTCAACCCCTACCAATAAACCATGTTACTAAGGCTTAGTTTAGCTTCTTGGTGTCTCAAATGCTGAGACGGGAAAACTTCAATTAAAAAAATCTAATCAATCGTTAGTGGTTAATTATGCTAATTTCTTTTCGAGCCATATTATCAGTGTCCAACTCTCCATAGCGAATGGGAAACAGGATGATCTGTTGATTCGTCAAATCAACCAAGGTCAACGCTGGATGATCATGCAAATCGTAACGACCTGTGACGCCAAAAACCACGCCCGTATCGATAGTTAAATGATTTCCTCTACGAGTCGGTTGATTAACTGGCGTGTGTCCACAAATAATCAGCTCAACATTTTTGACCCTTTCATTAGGGTCAAGTCGTCCATAACTGGGTTCATATCGGGTTCTACCCCAGACAAATAAGGACTTATTCAATTTAGCTAGGTTAATATCCTCGACCGCAAACTCAACATGCTGCCAATCCTTAATGAACATTGGCACCTCGGCATGAATGATACCCAATGCACCCAGAGGGGTGTCAATTTTGATGGTAACGGGAAGCGCATAAAAAGCGTTAACCAAGGCTTGTTATCGCGATACATCCTCGATTTTTTCATGTCGTTTACGCACATCAACAAATCTTTCTGCCCAAGTCATGCCATTTGCCGTGGCAGAGCTGAAATCTTGCATGAGATGAAGCAACTCATGATTTCCCATAATGGCATGAAAATAGGGAAGTTGCAGCCAATCTAACGCATCCATGCTGTTCAATCCCTTATCAACTAAATCTCCAACCGAAAACAAACGATCAATGGATGGATTAAAACCAAGATACGCAAGCGCCTGCTTAAGTTCTTTAAAACAACCATGAATATCACCCACGACCCAATCTCGACCACTCAGATTAGTGCTGAAGTGTCTGAACCTTGGCGATGTCATTGCCATTCACCCCTTTCATTACGGGTTAATTGATAACGACTTCTCGGACGATCAACATAGGCTAATAGCAAACTTGCACAGTCTGGACACTGGTTGATTCCACATTTCTGACCTGCCAAGGCCGGCGCACCACACCACTCACAAGTGCGATTAAGTCTATATGGAATTGGATAATTGTCGTACTCTTGCCAATTGCCAGCAAGGTTATGGTGTCGAAATTGACTAACTAAATACGACATAAACGCCTCATTATCGCAGCGAATTATGACACTCGATACTGGCGTAAACTTATGCTTGATATAAAACTCAAGGGCATGCTGTTGCCACTCAGGATGTTGCGCAGCGATGTGATCAAAGGCTTCTTGAATAACCTTAACCCAGCCAGGATAAAATCCGCTGTCTAATGTCAATTGCCAGATTTTCATCTATCTGCTCCAGCCAAATCAATGATTTTGGGTTTGTAGCCACCAACGCGCTTTATTTCTTCTCGATAACCCATCGGATGACAAACGAGCCTAGTATCTGCAATCATGGCATCAATATCATTGTGTTTATGACCATGAATCCACAAGGGTATCAGATGCGTATGCGACACAATAAACGCATCCAAATTGGCGGAAAAGGCATGATTGAGTGGATCATTGCCATATTGTGGTAATGTGCCGACATTAGACGGAGCATGGTGGGTCATCACAATCAGTTGTTGCGGTGCTGACACGGTTGAAGCGCTCATGGATTCAATCACCTCAGTCAATGCCTCCATAGTCTGTTTATGCCGACTGATCATATCATCAACGCGTATCAATGATGCCTGCGGATAGGCGCGAATATGGTAAAAGTCATTCAAGCCTTGCTCCACTCTCAGCCGATCTAAAGGGCTAGCCGCTTTGAAGTCCGTCCACAAAGTTGCACCAAAGAAGCGATAGTTAGCTATATCCACATAAGCATTATGCAAAATATGCATATTCGTTAACCCCGCAACGCCATTTGCAATCAGCAAATGCATGGTCTGCATATCGTGACGATAATATTCATGGTTGCCGTAAGTAAAAATAACCTGCGCATAGTGCTTCGACAGAAAGTGTAAGAACTCAATCACCTGCTCAGGCTTGGAAGACACGTCACCTGCTACCATGGCAATAACATTGTGTTTCATTTCCTCTAAATTCAATTGGGTATCGAGTGCAAAAGACAAGTTAAAACCTTTACCGTAAGTAACTTTATCTTCCAGATGCAAATCAGAAAATATGGCCAATTTCATAGTAATCACTCCATCAGACACTAGCGCGTGATACATTCATTGCCACTGATGACAATTTGTTGATCATAAACAAAACCCGTATCCTGCAGTGCAAAACCATGCGGATTGGATAATACCAGCGTCGATCCTAAGTATTTTTTGAATGCCTCATGCGTATGACCGTAACACCACAATAAGGGTTGATGTTTTCGCATAAACGCTTCTAACTCAGTAACATAAGCATGGGTTAACAAGCTCCGCTGATAGTCGGGATTGGTCACACAACGCCATGTTGGTGAATGATGAGTAACCACAATCGATGGCAAATGACTTTCATCTAACGCTTTAGCAATATATTCCAGACTGTCACGATGCCATTTCTGCGTTTCCAGAGGCGTTACCTTCTCCCCATTTTCATTGAATATGCGACGATAATCAGCCATTTCAAGTGCCGCTTGCATCTTTTTTTCATCATCTTCAAAGTCGGTCCATAGACTAGAGCCGATAACACGCAGTCCTTGCCATTCTAACTGTTCATTTTCGAGCAAAACACATCCTTCAATCCGACTGATGTCATTGCGCCATTTTGCCAGTTTCTGTTGATGACTCATCTGCTGATGGTTATAAAAATCATGGTTTCCTAAAACAACCACCACCTGACTGAAACGGTTACTCATTTGAGTTAACCAAGTTAATGCCGTTTCATAATCACCTAAGTCACCTGCAACCAAGAGCAGACTATCCCAATCCTCTTCTAACGGAACCGGCTCATAACGCTGACCCGGTGAAAAGTGCAAGTCGGATACTAATCGTATATAACGTTCTTCAAGCATTTACCACCTCGTGGATGATAGGTTGACTATTCATCATGCCCTGCTGAGCAGTTCATTCAGGCTTCCCATTCTCATTTTTTGCTTGGAGGAAGGACATTAAATCACGTGGTTAGCTGTTACTAAAATGCAGTCCTTCCCCCACACTTTTGTGCACCGTAAGGTGACACCCCCATCCCTTTTGTTTTTTTCAGATATTCCTTAACAAACCCAGGTTTTTGTCGGAGCTCTCTCTCACCAAAACGACAATTAGAGAAACCCAACTTTTCTCCGATCCTGTTTATCAACAGTCAGTGTCAACCTCAAGTGATCAGGCGTAATATGAGTTGCTTCTTGCATAATGGCATTGGAATAGGCTTTTTGCAGCAACTTAGGAATCTGTCGCATACTCATGGACGCATTCGTAACCTGACGAACGAGTAATTGCCGACTCTCTTCTGTAATGACCAACCGCTCATGCTCAGGGATTGATCGTGAGCTCAACAGCGACTGATACATACGCTCAACAATGCCCATCAAATCAGATTCTGTCGGAGCGGCAATTTCAAACACACTAGTTCGACTCAACACTGGCTCTGGCACAGTGGATAAATCATTAGCAGTAAGGACCCAATTAATCCAGCTGGCGTCAAAGTCAAACCCCTCCAAGGATTGATCCTGAAATGCCTGTGCCGAGTGTTTTTCTAGCAAACCAAGCAACTGATTGATGGGGGCCGCCTCCCCTCTCAGTCCCGAACCCGCTTTTTCAACCTCATCGACCAAAATCAGGGGGTTCAAATCTCCCCCAGTAACAACATTACGAAAAAAATGCCAGGTCGAGTATTGTTGTACATGGCTTGTGTGCCACCGATACTGCCATTGCCTGTTTGGTTCTCGAAACTGATTTTGTCAAAAGTCAAATGAAGGCACTTTGCAAGCTTGCTAGCAAAATAGGTTTTACCCACCCCTGGTGGTCCAAGCAGCACAACCGCTGGAAAATAAACATGCTGGTCTCCCCGTGATGCCATCACCAAATTATGACGAATGTAATCAATGACCTCGCTAAAGTTTGGCATGTCGTTACTCAGTTGATCCAATGCCTGCATCGCCA
>JACXUY010000095.1 GCA_014763665.1 Gammaproteobacteria bacterium | reverse complement strand
CTAGAGGAGTATCTCATGCTGTATAATCACCACATCATACAAAAGAACCTTGGACATGTTTCACCTATGACCAAGCTGAGAGAATGGCAAACAAATCATCCTGATTTGTTTATAAAAAAACCTAGATAATCAGTCGATTCCCAACACACGATGAATACTGCGTTATTAGAAGCTTGGCGCGCTGGGTTATTTGCACGCCATCAGTGGTTACCGAATATTGTTGCTGGCATTGTGGTCGGTATTGTGGCTTTGCCATTGGCGTTAGCCTTTGCCATCGCCAGTGGCGCACGCCCAGAGCAAGGCTTATATACTGCGATTATTGCGGGATTTTTCGCTGCTGCGTTAGGGGGCAGTCGGTTACAAATTAGCGGTCCAACAGGCGCGTTTATTGTTATTTTGGCCGATATTACGGCGCGCTATGGTATCGATGGGTTGCAAATTGCTACGCTAATGGCGGGTGTTATGTTGGTGATGATGGGTATGAGCAGGCTGGGTACGGTGATGCGCTATATTCCTACGCCCGTAGTGGTTGGCTTTACAAGTGGTATCGCTATCATTATTTGGATTGGCCAGTGGAAAGACTTCTTTGGCTTGTCTTCACCAGAGGGCACGCATTTTCATCAAAAAGTCATTAGTTTAATCAGTCAGTTCGATCAGATTCACCCCGCCACAACAGGGCTGGCCTTACTGGGATTGTTGATTTTAATTGTGGCACCCAAAATCCCTCGGCTTAATAAAATTCCAGCGCCACTAACCGCGTTAATTATATTAACTGCAGCGCAAATGGCGTTTCAGTTCGAGGGCGTGGCAACCATTGGTAGTACTTTTGGCGGTATCCCACAAGGCTTGCCCGAGTTTCATTTGCCCAGTGTGGATATGGCGACGTTAATGATGTTGCTCGCGCCTGCTTTTACCATCGCGATGTTAGGTTCAATTGAGTCTTTGCTGTCTGCTGCTGTTGCTGATGGTATGACTGGTACAAAGCATAATCCAAATCAGGAACTGATCGGGCAAGGTATTTCCAACGTTGCATCACCTTTATTCGGTGGTTTTGCGTCTACGGGGGCGATTGCGCGGACAGCGACCAGTATTCGTAACGGCGCAACCAGCCCCTTAGCGGGAATGGTCCATGTGGCGGTGTTGGTGCTGATTGTGATGGTTGCCGCCCCACTGGCAGAGCATATCCCTTTGGCAGCCTTAGCGGCGATTCTGTTTGTAGTCGCCTATAACATGAGTGAATGGCGCCACTTTTTACATATTGCTCGTAAAGCGCCCAAAGAAGATACCTTGATTTTACTCATTACCTTTTTCTTAACGGTATTTGCCGATTTGGTGGTGGCTGTCAATGTCGGTGTTATTTTAGCGTCATTGTTGTTTATGCGCAGAATGGGGCAAAGTGTTGCGGTCAGTGCGGTGCAAGAAGAGGGGATTCAACAAGAGCTTAAGCGCTTAGGTTTGCCTCCGCTGCCACAAGGCGTTCAAGTCTATGCTGTTGATGGTCCGATGTTTTTTGGTGCGGTCGAAAACTTTGTTAGATCAATGAAGGTGACGCAGCAACAATATCATACCTTGGTATTACGTTTGTCGGATGTACCTTTTGTCGATATTACGGCTATTTTGGCATTAGAGGACCTTGTGACATCCTTGAGTAAAGAGCGGGTGCGCGTGATTTTGCGCGGTGCCAACAATCAGGTGAAGCAAAAGCTCATGAGAGCTGGTTTTGGTGATAAAATTACCGTTGAGTTTTATGATACCTTAGCGCAAACGATTGTTGCGATCAATCAGCCTAGCAAGGCTTAACGGAGTTTTCGATGCCTTGGCGGGAGGGAATCGTAATCACCAGTTGCTGCGCTGCTGGCGCAGAAAATACTGTATGCGTCCGACCGTACCCATAATATCCCACCCGACAATTTTATGAGACGATAATGATTCGGGGAAAAGGATTAGTCCAACAGTAACTGTTCTGGCGTGATGTCCTTGGCTGGCATGGGGCGCGGGTCGTACAAGTCGGCTAAGGACGCATCGGGGAATTGCGCTCGCGCATCGAGTACCGCTTGGGCAGCTTGCTCAATGGCTTGCGTTTGTTTATCGGTGGGTGTTGCCCAAGGAAAATTGTTGTAAACCAAATTAGCAGAATAACGGTAACGACTTTCTAACCGACCTGCCACTGTTCGCATCCATGCGTTGTGCATGGTGCTGGTAAGGATACCAAAATGGTAAAGGGTGGCGTTGGAAATAGAATAAACCAAATTGCTGACAATTATATCGGACGTCATGTGTCCAATTGGTACATACTCCCTGTTTTCAGATGAAACACTAGGTATCAATAAATAATTGCTGTGTGGTTGTCTTATTTTTTGAAAAAGTGTCGGTGTTACTACATCTTGTTCAGTCGTTTTATCTGTACTGGCTAATCGCATAGCCTTAACGCCTTCAACTTGTTTTAGCACTAAGGGCATAGCACGTAATTCATTGGGCGGACAATCGACTCACCACAAGCAATAACGAGGCGTGTTGTTAATAAACTCTTCTGCACCAACAAAACTGCGAATATATTTTTCCGCTTGCGGTTCTAAACGGATGAGTTCATCTTTTTCTGTTTGGCTTAACAGCAAATTGCCGCCATCAGTGGGCTGGCTAACTCTGGTCATAATCGGCGCATTCGGTGTAATAGAAATACCGCGAGCATTCACCAAAATATTGGGCGCATCAAGCAAATCAGGTTTAATATTATTGGCCTTTACCGCATGCGGTTCGCCTTTAATATCATCGTAAACAAACAGCGTTTTATTATTTGTATCGTGCAAGGCAAAGCCAATAATCACCACATGCACTGCTACTTTGCCTTTTGCTTCATTCGTCCAACTAAAGGTACGATGGGCAAAGTGAATCTGTACGCCAGCGTCTAGCAGTGGTTGCCATAAAATGGCGACTTGCTCGCCTTGGGTAATGCTGTTGGTCGAAACAAACGCGGTTTTGGTGCTGGGGTGCTGTTTCATGTAGGCGGTGGCGGTGTAATGCCACGCAGAAACGAAATCGAGACTTTTGTAGAGGCGAATGGGGTTTAATGCGTGAAAAACATTTTGCCGATGAGCAACATCAACATCGCAGTGTTGGCTGATATCATCCAGTACATTAGGTTGAACTTGCCCTCCACATACTCCTTGGAGACAATCCCTTCCTGAGCTTTGCTGATCGCTTGAACAATTGCTTCGGCTTGCTCTTGCTCCAACTTCGCATTTTTGAGTATTTTGGTTAGTTCCAAAGTATCTAAGGTTACCGTTGCCATTTTCTGACTCCTGTTGAGATGCTTTCATTATAGGATTAACAAACGCCTGTGTAAACACACGCGCCATATCCGCATCTTGTTGTTCATCGCGGTAATTTTTACCAATAAACGGCGGATTACCGACAATAAAACTGGCATTAGGGCAAACACTGTGCCAGTCGGTTTGCAAGGCATTGCCATTGACGATATTGGCTGACTTTTTTAAGGGAATACGGGCAAAGTAAGCACCAAAATGTTCACTCAGTTGTTGGTTCATTTGGTGGTCGGTCAGCCATAAGGCGACTTGCGCAATTTGCGCGGGAAACTCTTCGATTTCGATTCCGTAAAATTGGTTCACGTCGATGCGGATAATGGCGCTAATATCGAGCATTTGCTGGTCGTTTTTGTACAGCTTTTTCAGCACTTCTAATTCTAATTTACGCAATTCGCGGTAGGTGATGACAAGGAAGTTGCCACAACCACAAGCAGGGTCGAAAAAGGTTAGGCTGGCGAGTTTGTCGTGAAAAGCGGTGAGTTTGGCTTTGTTATTGGCAATCTTTTCAAACTCAGCGATTAGGTCGTCTAAAAACAGCGGCTTAATGAGTTTTAAGATATTCCCTTCGCTGGTGTAGTGGGCTCCGAGGTTGCGCCTTGCCTCAGAGTCCATAATACTTTGGAATAGGCTACCAAAAATGGCAGGGCTAATACGGCTCCAGTCTAAGGCACAGGCAGCCAGTAACGCATCGCGCATGAGGCGGTCGAAACTGGCGGGTGGTAAGGCTTCTTCGAACAACTTGCCATTAACGTAAGGAAAGGCGGCTAGGTCTTCGTCTAGGTTTTTAAGACGTTTGTTATTTGGCGTATTAAGAGGATATAAAACAGCGTGGCAATGTGGTGAGCTAAGTCGCTGCCGTCTTCTTTGGTTTTATGCTCGATGTAGTCCTGAAAGGTACGCTTCTCGACAATACCTGTGTCTTCGGCGAACAATCAAAATAGCAAGCGCACCAAGTAAACCTCTAACGCATGACCTTCTTAACCAATGGCTTTGAGCTGATCGTGCAACTTGCCCATTTGTTCGGCAGCTTTGATGTTAATCGGGTCTTGCGGCTGAATAATCTGAGTGGTGTAGCCAGCAATAAAACCAAAGTTTTCACTTTCTGATGCAAGTCTTAAAGGTTAAAAATGATGGTTTCGTTTTTTTCTAGGTTGGTTAAGGCAAAACGGGCGAAGTCGCACACGAGCACATAACGGGGCAAGTGTGCTTCTTTGATACCATCGAAATAGCCCATCGCTTGGTCGTAAGCACGAGTTAAATCTTTGTCCCTACTCTTCATTTCGACC
>JACXUY010000038.1 GCA_014763665.1 Gammaproteobacteria bacterium | reverse complement strand
CGAAGACAGCCTAAAATACTACCGCGACATGAACAATGTGATTAAAACTGCGGCGATGGAAGCTGCCGCAGAAGCAAGAGAAGAAGGTAAGAAGGAAGGAATTGAAATAGGTAAGCACTCTGAAAAATTAGAGATTGCGCGTAACCTGCTTGATGTACTGGACGATGCCACCATTGCCGCTAAAACAGGTCTATCTATCGAAGCGATCAAAGGGCTGCGATGATATTTCAAGAGAGAAACAAACAGAAACGCTTTTCTTCGGGTATATAGGTGATGCAGCTAACCCTACCCATATGATATTAACCCCGTAATGTGAGTCCAAACCCATGAGTTCAGCAACTGCTTTGTCAGCAACCGCACAAGCTAATCCATTAACCGCTTACTTAAGCAGTGTTTCTAGTAGCTCACGTCAAGGTTACTTGCGTGGCGCTGTGCCAGCATTTATCGAAGCCTTAACCGCTGGTCAAAGCCGTGCTTTAGATGCCATTGATTGGAATCAGTTGACTGTTGATGACGTGCTTACGGCTTTGTTGCGTCTGCAAGACGCCAATAAATCAGAGCGTTATCTTAATCAAGTCATTAGCTTAGTGCGCGGTGTTGCTAAAAATGCGTGGCTATTAGGTAATATGGATGGCGATGTCTACGCTCGTATTAAAGCCATTCCGTTCAAAAAAATTCAACGCCTGCCTGCCGGTCGTGAAATTACCCATGATGAATTAACTGCTATGCGCGCGACACAGGCGCAATTGCCACATAATGCCACCTTAATTCGTGACAAGTTAATTTTTAACCTATTGTATTTACTTGGATTAAGACGATTTGAAGTGGCTAGGTTAACCCTAGCCAGCATTCATCAGCAACGTCGCATTATCCGCTTTGTCGGTAAGGGCAATAAAGAAGCCGAACTTCCCTACAGCGATGAAATTGAGCAAAATTTACAGCAATGGTTAGCCATACGAGGACAAAAGCCAGGTCCACTGCTCTGTCGCATTCGCAAAGGTGGACAGCTAGATACGAGTAAAGCACTCAGTGATGTCGCCATTCGTGACATTCTCAAGCGCACCGCATTGTTGGCAGGCATTGATCCCAGTAGCTTAGCTCCACATGATATGCGCCGCTCACGTATTACCCATCTGCTCGATGAAGGGCATAAATTGCGCGATGTACAAGCGCTGGCACGTCATGCCAATGCGAATACAACTGCTAAATATGATCGTTCTGATCGTGAAGAGAATCTGCGCCGGTTAATGCAACAAAATTAACTGATTTCTAATCCCATATTCAGCATCGCGTTTTTTTACCATTTGTCAAGACTTGAAACTAATCAATAATGGTTATAAGATGAAACTATGTGATTGCTAGGTTAATATGCGGTGTCAACACTATCCAAACCTGTTTGGTTAAACACGTTGGAGCAAACGACACTTCATGATTTCGGCTACTCGTTACCCCTATGATGACGAGCAATGTCTGCACTTGCATGGCATTGTCTATGCCGCTATACGTGATGCAAAAATTAAATTCACTACTCTCTCCTATGCTGTGTTCTATCAGGCAGCAATGAATGGGTAAAAGACATGGCCAGTAAGCAAGCCTCTCATATCACAGCCTTAGCAGCCGCAGTGGTCTGTCTCTGTATTTCGATTCTGGCCTGCTCTAGCGCCAATGCTGTTGACAAGACGAAATCTTCAATTAAACCGAAAAACACAAACAAACATCGCCTCCATGTTAGCCCACCAGCACCATTACTGAGCGCCCAGGGCAAGCGTTTGATGCAAATTGAAAAAATTGCGACGACCAACCCAAAAGAAGCAGAAAAGCTTGCCGCTGAATTTCATCAAACTCCCTTGGAAGCCTTTGCTCAATTTCAATGGTTAAAAATGGTGGTGAGCGATTCCAACTACTCAGCATCCATTGCCGCATTTATACAGCAATTTCCTGACACTAGCTGGGCCAATCAACTTGCGCAACGCTGGGCAGAACAGCTGGAATCGCGTCAGGACTGGTTGCAACTGATCAGTTATCAAGAGTTATTGACACAAGGAAATGCGCGTTGTTCTGTTTTGTCTGCACAATTTGCAACCGGATTTCTAGATAACAACACATGGTTGGCGGAAACCTCAACACGTTGGCTGAGTGAAACGAAGCCGAGTTCAACCTGTGCTGGACTATTCCAAAAACTTGAAACTAGTCAAATGCTTTCCGACAGCATGTGGCAGGCTAAGTTGAAACAGCTTTATGAAAGTGGTCGTGTAGACGAAGCGACGCGCAAACAAGCGCTGCTTCCCGATGCGCTTAAAGCGAATAATCAAACCATGATTTCTCTACTCAGTGGTGATTTGTCCGCTAATGCTCGCCGAATCCTAGAACAAGCGGTTTTTGCTCAGCGAGAACAAGATGCGGAAGCATTTATCTGGATCATTCAGCAATATCTCAAACAAAATGCAGAGCGGGCTTTAGCATTGTGGAACGAGGGAAAATCGACGTTCAAGCTTGGCGCAGCCGAGCAGTTCAAGGTTGAGAAGCTGCTCTTTTTGCAGTTAGCCAAACTGCAACCGAAACAAAAATTGTCATGGCTGGCCAAAATTGACGCTAGTGTGCATGATGAATCCAGTCTGTTACCCTTGTTGCAGCAAGCCTTAAAAGATTCTGATTGGCCTCAATTGATTCAGTTAACGCAAGATTTACCAGCGGATATGCCGCAAGAAGCTTGGACTTACTGGCGCGCTAAAGCCTTGGTGCAAACCAATCAAGCGGCTTTAGCACAGCCTTTGTGGGAAAAACTGGCCGAGCAACGCAGTTACTATGGTTTTATGGCAGCCGATCAGTTAGGCAAAAGCTATAAACTCAATACACAGCAAGTCACTGCTGATCAACTGGCTCAAGCTCAAAAGTCTAGTCTATGGCAGCGATTGCAAGCCTTATATGAGGCGGGATTAAAGGATGTTGCGTGGCGTGAATGGGTATATGCACGTAATAATCAAAAAGTGAGTTCTGATGCAGTACCTGGTTATGCTCAGTTAGCACAATCTATGGGTTGGCATTCGTTTGCTGTGTTGTCATTAGGTAAACCCGAACATTGGAACTACACAACGCTTCGTTTTGCAACGCCCTACCAAGAAATTGTGCGCTCGAAAGCAGATGAGCATGATGTGTCACTTGCCTGGGTTTATGGAATCATGCGCCGTGAAAGTGCCTACGCTCACGATATTAAGTCGAGAGCTGGTGCCATGGGATTGATGCAGTTGATGCCAAAGACAGCTCAGGCGCTAGCTCCGATACAGCAACTTAAGGATGTTTATCAACCTGAATTGAATGTTCATTTAGGCACCAAGTTACTGGGGCAGTTGAAAAAAGAGTTTAAAGGAAACTTAGTGTTGGCGACTGCTTCCTATAACGCTGGCGGTTTTAGAGTGAGGCAGTGGTTGAAACAACAACCTATCTTACCGACCGATCAATGGATTGAGCTGATTCCATTTAAAGAAACGCGCAACTATGTTAAAGCTGTTTTAGAATATATGCTGGTATTTGAGCGTAAGGGTCTAGCGTCACAACACACTCGACTTGCAGATTACTTGCTGCCATTGAATACACAACTGGCACAGTCTGCAAAAAGCTGTAACCCTGCTGATGAGTGGTGTTTATGACAAATGCTTCATGGTGGAGCGGCTACACTATTTCGTACAAGGATTAAAAGATTATTTCCCAAATATGAAGCAAAAAATCTTTAAGAAATGCACCCATTTTCCTTGGGTTGAACAACCCAAAGCTTTATATGCGTGGCCTAACAAAACCTTAGCAGGAGGCAACTAATCTTAACTGATGAAGAGGCCGTTTCACCCGTTATTAAAATGGATTGGGAAGATAGAACCTCTTTTGAAGCGATAGAAACCAACTTTGGTTTGAATGAAGCTCAGGTAATTGCCTTGATGCGCCGCACCTTGAAACTGCGTTCATTTAATACTTGGCGCGCTCGCGTTAGTGGACGTAAAACAAAATATTTGGCATTGCGATCGGTAGAGGTTTCGCGTGGATACTCATCACGACAGTACAAAGTTAAGCGGGGCATGAAATGATGAATCTGGCTAATTCGCTTTCACTGAAATTTGGTCGCACCCTTGAATAGGTATCGCTAATGCGAAAAGAAATTTTAGAAAACGAAAAAACCACCCTGCTCGGTATTGATTTATCCGGCCCATCCAACCATACCGATACCTGCATGGCATGGCGCAACGAGCAAGGCATTATTGAAGTCGATTGTGGTTGCTCTGATGCTCAGATTATGCACTGGGTTAAGCAAGCCAATCATTGCGTTGTTGTTTTTATCGATGCCCCCTTGTCTTATCAAGATGGGGGCGGTTATCGCCCCTGTGATAGCGCATTAAGACGTTTTTTGAATGAACGAGGCTTTCAACGTTTAGGGGTGATGGCGCCCACCATGACAAAAATGGTTTACCTGACGCTAAGAGGTATTGCGCTCGCACAGCAACTCAATAAACTGGGTGCAACGGTTATCGAAACGCATCCTGGTGCAAGCTTGCTGTTGTCCGGAGTGGAAGCTGATCAGGTCTTCGCCTTAAAAAACGCACCATTAGCCATTCAATCTGTGCAATCTCACTGGCAACAGCTGGGAATTAACTTCAGCAAAGCACTCGCTTCTGACCATCAGGTCATGGCTGTACAGGCGTTACTGACAGCAGAAAGATGGATGTCTGGACAGTGTTATTGGCAATGCGATCAATGGGTGGTTTAACCTGTTTAATATGCCTGACAGAAATAAGCAACTAATCGACATTCCACTACCTTTATCTTATTATCTTGGCAACACTCTTACTGATCAGGAAACATCATGCATGACTTAATGCTAACCTTAGCGATTTGGACCATTCCTGTTCTGCTAGCAATTACCCTACATGAAGTGGCGCATGGCTGGGCAGCTCTGGCTTTTGGCGATAGAACTGCTCAAATGCTTGGCAGACTGAGCCTAAATCCCCTCAAACACATCGATCCCATCGGTACGGTCGCAGTACCTCTGTCGTTGTTATTAATGAGCTGGCTGATGGGCAGTCAGCCTTTTTTGTTTGGCTGGGCTAAACCTGTACCCGTATCGATGCAAAATCTTTCACACCCAAAAGGTGACATGGCTTGGGTTGCCATTGCCGGTCCTGCCAGTAATTTTGTACAGGCCATCGGCTGGGCATTATTATTTTACGTGCAAATGGGCAGTGCAACTGAATGGTTACATAGTATGGCCATTGCTGGCATCAGCATTAACCTCATTTTGATTGCTTTGAACCTACTGCCCATTCCTCCACTCGATGGCAGCCGCGTGTTAACCGCTTTGTTACCGAACCAACTGGGCTGGCAATACAATCGCTTAGAACCCTATGGACTGCTCATTTTGATTGGCTTAATGGTGATGGGCTGGTTAACCCCGCTAATTATGCCCTTATTTACGCTATTCAAAGGATTGGTGCTCGGCATTGTCGGTTTGTCTTAAAGCACAGGTTAACTATCCCATCACCAACTGTTGCAGACGTTTAAGGGAAGCGACTCCTTTTTGCGCCTGTAGCTGAGCAAATATCATCACCCATAATTCCGTTGCCATGGTTTGAATTTGCGCAAAGCGTTCTGGCTGATGTTGTGCAATGCCGCGCTGTATCGCTTGTTGCACACAGTCCTCAACCGCTTCGTATTCGATCAGTCGGCGTTCATCGAGCGGTAAATTTTCACTGATTTTTTCTAGCCGATAAGCCGCAGCTTTGAGATAACGTTGTTTATCTCTCCAGCCATTTTCAGGCATGATTAATACAAAACTGGCGGTTAACTGCGCTTGTATAAAAGCGCGTGTGTGTTCAATACTGGTTTGCCGTGTTGGTGAGGCCAATTTGTCGCACAAAGCCAGACACTGCTGACCTTGTTGTAGCAGTTGTTGCGTTTGCAAGGCGTAATCACGCACTTTCCCCGTCAGCTTTAAGCGAACACTAGCGACAGTAGCATCAAAATCTGGCTTGCTTCGTACAGACGCTGCTTGTGGCGACAAATCTTGAATGCCTCGTTCAATGAGTTGTTCAACCAAATCAGCACAACTGCGCTGCCAACGCGCCCAAGGCAAACACAAGCCTTGATGCTTCAACCATTCTTTACGAATACCGGCAATGGGTTGAGTTAACGCACATTTAATGAGACGACGCACTCCAGCCGCATGGGCTTTATCTGCTTCTTGTTGTGACGGTAAGGGTGCCAAAATCACCCCTTCACTCGCTGGTGTTAAGGCCAACCATGCCTGCCCACCTCCGGCCACTTTTTGCGTTATGGCAAGCCTTTCCCATACCCAAGTGGTCACTTCACCCGTTTCACTATCGCTAGATTCAGAAAATGCTGCCTGCTCTCTTAGTGCCTCTCTGGCTTGCTCGGCAAAACGCTGTTGTAATGACTGCAAATCACGACTGCTAGCGAGCACTTTTTGGTCACTTGCTCGCAATTCAATTCGCGGTGATAAATATGCTGGATAAACAATGCCTTGCCAATAGTCTGGTGTAATCAGCTGCTTGGCTTGCTGACTGAGCTGTTGCGCCAGCAACACATCAAAAGGTAAATGGGTTTTCCCTTGCAAGGCATCAGCCGCTATTTGAGCTTGCTCTGCTGCGGGCTGTAAGCGAACACGCAAAGACTTAGGCAGAAAGCGAATCACCGCTTCAATTTTTTGCGGCAATAAGCCCGGTACCAGTCTGGCTAAGCTTTCCTGGGTGAGCAAGGGGAGCTGGGCTAACTGAATCTTAACCGTCATACCATCATCGTCATCGCCGGGAGCAAATTTATAACTCAGTGGCAGACTTAATTTATTGGCCAGACGCAGGCGATTGGGGAAATCTTGTACTGCATCCACTTCTTTGCGAAAGACATCTTCACGTGTCATCACCAATTGCGACAGCCGTTCGCCATCCGCTTTCAGCCAGCGATCCAAATCAACGACGCGACAGATTTTAGCAGGCAAACGAGATAGGTAAAAATCAGCTAAGGCCTCATCATCCACTAAAATATCGCTTCGACGGGTTTTATCTTCCCAATCCAAAGCCTCATTTATCAGCGCTTGGTTTTTAGCTAAAAACGGCCATTTTGCATTCACTTCTCCGGCAACTAATCCTTCCCTAACAAATAGATTACGTGCTTCTTCTGGGGCTAACTTACCAAAATCGGTAGGACGGTCTGCCGCAATCACTAACCCATAAAGGCTCAATGTTTCTTTTGCCAACACACGACCTTGTTTTTTCGACCAATAAGGCGAATGCACCGAGCGTTTCAGTAGATGACTGGCGAGTGTTTCTAACCAGCGTACATCAATTTCAGCAACAATACGCGCCCAAGTACGACTGGTTTCTAGCCATTCAAAAGCCATAATCCATTTAGCGGAGCGTTTGGCCAGTACCGATGATGGGTGAATCACTAATTGCACCCCACGCGCTCCTTGATAGCCTCGCGTGCGCTCATCACGCAAGGCAACTTGTCCCAACAGCCCCGTTAATAACGCTCGATGCAAGTTATAAACCAACTGCTCACTAAAGCGAGGTGCTGAATCGGGTTCTTTTTCGTTGACTGTTTTTTCTGCTAAGGGATTGAGCGTCCACTTCAGTTCAGCGACACTTTGATGTAGCTGTGCCACCAATTCGTGCCATTCGCGCATACGACGAGCTGACACATAGTGTTTTTGACACCAGTTTTTGAGCTTGTTTTTCGTTGTATGCTTGCGTTGTTCTTCGTAGGCTTGCCATAAATTGAGCAAGGACAAAAAGTCTGAACGGGCGTCGTCGAATAGACGATGTTTTTCGCGTGCCGCTTGTTGTTTATCAGCCGGTGTTTCGCGCGGGTCTTGTAGTGATAATACCCCTGCTAAGACACAGGCTTCACTCAACACCCCTTCTTGTTGTGCTGCCACTAACACACGCCCCAAACGAGGATCGAGTGGCAGTTTGGATAAGGTTTGACCTAGCTTGGTTAAGTTGCCTTTATCATCAATGGCCTGTAATTCTTCTAATAAGCGGTAGCCATCATTAATCAGCTTATTAGCGGGGGGATCAATGAGCGGAAACTGGGCTAAATCCCCCAGCCCCTGTGCCTGCATTTGTAACATCACACTGGCTAAATTAGAACGCTGCATTTCCGGCTCGGTAAAGGCAGGACGTCCGAGAAAATCTTCCTCACTATACAAACGAATACAGACACCGGGTGCAACACGGCCGCAACGCCCTTTGCGCTGATTCGCCGAAGCTTGCGCAATGGCTTCAATCGGCAATCGTTGTACTTTATTGCGTACCGAATAGCGTTTAATGCGTGCTAAACCACTGTCAATCACATGACGAATACCGGGTACTGTCAGCGAGGTTTCAGCCACATTGGTGGCTAGTACAATACGTCTTGGCCCGCCAGTGCTGAAAATTTTCTGTTGATCGGCAAAAGACTGGCGTGCATACAAAGGCAAGACATCGGTATTTTTTAAGCCTTCCAAACGCAAGGCTTCGGTGGCTTCACGAATATCTGCCTCTCCAGGCAAAAACACCAAAATATCGCCAAAAGGATCCTGCGCGGTCAGTTCTTCAACGGCACGCACTATCGCCACATTCATATCGACTTCTTCATCATCGCTTAACGCCAATTCGCTTAAGGGACGATAGCGCACTTCTACCGGATAGGTTCTGCCCGACACAGAAATAATCGGTGCACCAGCAAAAAACTCAGAAAAGCGTTGTAAATCAATGGTTGCTGAGGTAACAATTACTTTTAACTCGGGGCGTTGCTCAATCAGTTGACGCAAATAACCCAACAGAAAATCAATATTCAAGCTACGCTCATGCGCCTCATCGACAATAATGGTGTCGTATTCAGATAATAACTTATCGCCCGAAACCTCGGCCAATAACATACCGTCCGTTAACACCTTAATCGCTGTTTGGGCTGCAACTTGTTGATGAAAACGGACTTTAACACCGACCCATTCCCCCACCTGCGAATCTAATTCTTCTGCTAAGCGTGAAGCGACACTTCGTGCAGCCAACCGACGCGGTTGGGTTAAGGCAATTCGTCCAAACTCCCCACGACCTGCTAACATGGCTAATTTAGGCAACTGCGTCGTTTTTCCCGAACCCGTTTCACCCGCCAGCACTACTACTTGATGTTGTTGAATGCATTGCACAATTTCATCAGCACGTTGCACCACGGGTAGGCTGTCATCCAAGCGAATCTTATCCAAAGGCAAACTGCGTTTTATCGAAGATGATAAGTTTTTCTGATATTTTATTGCCGTTACAGGGTGACGCAGCTGTGTCTGCGGTGATGGCTTCATTGGCGCTTTTGGCGCTTCTGTAGGAATGGTCGTGGTAGCTTTAACAGGATTTTTAACACCCCAACCCGCTTTTTCAAAAAGTTCTTTCATAAATATTTTTAATGACTAAATAGCTTTATTTTATTTCGTTAAACGCTTATATTATGCAGACGATAACAATGAATGAGTCTGAGGATTAACAATGAGCCATTTTCGCACATCTTTGGCAATTCGCCAGCTATTTGATTACGAAACCTGGACCTATACCTATTTGTTATGGGATGAAGTCAGCAAAGAAGCCGCCCTCATTGACACAGTGCTTGAGCAATACGAACGTGACCTCAATCTGGTGAAAGAGCTGGGCTTAACGCTAAAGTACACGCTAGATACGCATATTCATGCTGACCATATTACCGCAAATGGCTTGTTACGCGATACGACTGGGGCTGAAATCATCATCCACAAAAACGCGGCCATTAGCTGTGCCGACCAACTGGTTACCGATGGGCAGAAGTTTTACTTAGGAGAGCATGCCATCGAAGTCATGCATACGCCCGGTCATACCAACATGGACATTAGCTACCGTATTGAAGGTGCTGTCTTTACCGGCGATACCTTATTAGTGCGTGATTGCGGTCGTACTGACTTCCAGTTAGGTGATACCGAGGCTATGTACAACTCACTTCAACGCTTGTTTGCTTTGCCAGAAGACACCATCGTATTCCCTGGTCACGACTACAAAGGCTTCAGTTGTAGCACCATTGGCGAAGAAAAGCGTTTTAATGTCCGCGCAGGTAATGGTAAAACCTTTGCCGAGTTCAAGGAAATCATGGATGCGATGAAACTGCCGCCACCTCGCCGTTTGGCCATTTCGGTTCCCGGAAATATGGTATGTGGCAAGGTCGATGAGTCTGCTGAAGCGGCAGCTTAGTTAATAGGCATTCGCTGTTGATTGACCACATAATCAATGCGCTCAAACTCATCAAACAAGGGATGCTCAAAACGCAAGAACATGTCATGAAGCGCCTCATTCGGCAGGGATTTTTCTTGCCGTTGATGGTTTCTTTGCCAAATATCGGCTTCCGATGCTAAAAAGATCAGTGCCTGTGCCTGGTAGTGACTGGGTAGTTGATTTAGCCAACGCTTGCGTGCTTTTCGACTGAGGTTGGTTAAGTCCATGACGATAGATTTATTTTGGGCAATCGCCTGTTTAAATTGTCTCTCTAAGGCTTGTTCAATGCGCGGTGATAATTGCTCATCTTCCTGACGTTGCCATGCTTTGCGGTAGTGAGTTTCACCGGTGATTTGATGCAACACATCATCTCGGGCAATGATAGTGTAGCCTTCATAGTGACGACGATAGGTAGTTTTACCGCTTGCGGGTAAGCCAACAAAAAAGACAATCGGAATGGTGTCGCTTTGGATTTTAGACTCTGGCTGCATCAGCAACTGATTGAGTTGTTGAAGCTCTTTTTTGTTGTTGGCGTTAAGCGTGATTTGTCCTTGGCTGTCATGATCAATTTGCGCAAGCAGTTGCTGCCAAAAGGTTTGTCCGAAGCCTGAAAAGGCTCTAGTCAGTTGAGCATCTCGCGCCGATTGATCGTCTGAAAACCAACCCGTGTACAGGCAACCGTGCAAAGCAATGAGTGAGAAAATACGGCACTGTTCCGCCCGACTGAGTCCTAATGCCTCATCTTGTAGTAATCCCCATGCTATCCAAGCCGAATAAGATTCATGTCCTTGAAACACCACACGTTGTCGATGGTGTAACACTTTAGCTGCTACTGGTTTGCCAATGTCATGCAATAAAGCTGTTAAACCAAGGCAAGGATCATGCGCATTTTCTGAACGCACATAGGCTTGCAATACTAGCATGGTGTGCGCCCATACATCGCCCTCTAAGTGCCACGGGTTAAGATTCTCAGCACTAAAATGATGACTTGTCTCACGCATAGCGTTAACCAGCGCTGGATGATCTTGCATAAGCCACTGCGTCCAGTGAGCGGCTTGAGTTTGTTTTGGGGAATAGTGGTTAGGTAGCATCGAGTATTTCCGAACTTAATTTCACAAAGCCAATCATACCAGCAAGACTGTTTTAACGCTTCGATTTGATGTATATTGAACGATACTTTCAAAGAGAATAACCCATGAAAAAAACACATCTGATCACTTTTCTAGGCAAAGTCACTGGTGGTGGCGAATATCGTGATGCCAACTATCAAATCGACACAAAACATTATCGTCATCGCTTTTTTGGTCTAGCCCTAGCGGAGCACCATCGACCAGATCAAATGGTTATCCTAGGCACTAGCGGCAGTATGTGGGATGTATTAATCGAAAGCCAAGCCACAGATAACCAATGGGAAGTCGAGCGCCTTGCCTTAATCGACGCAGCCCAGAAAAATCAGGTAACGCAATCACAATTAGATGCACTTGAGCCCTATATCAGCGAGAAAATTGGCATTCCCACTCAATTACAGCTGATACCCTATGGTATGAATGAGGCTGAGCAAATGGCCATTGTGCACAGTATTGCGCAACACATTCAAGCAGGTGATCATGCCATTATGGATTTAACACATGGTCTGCGTCATTTACCTATGCTGGGTATGTTTGCCGCTATTTACCTGCAAGGTGCCAAGAATGTCACCATAGATGGCATTTACACTGGCGCCTTAGATATGACCGATCGCCATACAGGCATCACCCCTGTTTTAAATTTAACAGGATTGTTGTCCATATCACGTTGGACAGCGGCACTGAATGTCTATGACCATAGCGGCGACTATGCAACCTTTTCACCATTAATTCAAAATCCTCAAACCAGACAAGTGCTCAGTAAAGCCAATTTTTTAGAAAAAATCAATAACACAGAACTGGCTAAACAACAATTGGCTTCTATCGATAAGCAGTTAAGTGATGAACTGCAACAACATCCCATGTCATCTTTATTTGCCGATGACTTACTTTCCCGTCTGACTTGGTATAAAGCACCCACTCGCGGTGAAAGAGAAATTAAACTCGCAAGCAACTATTTAGCTCAGAAAGATTACCTGCATGCAACCATTATGGGGTTTGAAGGCTACATTACCCTCCAACTTGAAAAGGACAAAAAAGATCCAAACGATTTCCAAGCCAGAAAAGCCCTGAGTGATGAACATGCAGCTGAAGATGATCGGTTAAAAATATTACGAGCTATACGAAATGCTTTGGCACATGGTTTAAGACCAACACACTCTAAAATTATCAAAATCATGGCCGAGCAAAAAACACTGCATGAAACATTAGCGCAGTTATTTCAAGGTTTGCTGAGAAAATAACAAGCTTGTCATTTTTACATAGCATCAAACTTATGTTTAAGCTACTCGAATTCAATGAACCCACAGGAAAATAGCATGACACATCCCTTACCCGACATTCATGCCTGCAGTCGCGTCGCCATTGCTGCACTACTTCACGATTTAGGGAAATTTAGCGAACGCGCTAGGCTTTATGACGATCCGAGTTATACCAAGGCTCTAGAAGCGCACCGCACCCAGTTTTGCCCTTTTTATGTTGAAACTGGGCGACACACGCACATTCATGCCGCCTATACTGGCATGAGTTTTGACCTTCTAGAACAAGCTAAAGACAAAGATCAACAGCCCGTTTGGCCGAATTTAACTAAAGATCATACCTCTGCTTACCCCTTTGTGGACCGACAACACAACCGCGACGGGCAATTAACGCAAGAAGATAGAGCGACGTCGGATGACTCACTTGTCTCTGCTAGTGCCATGCATCATAAACCGAGCACCTTTTTACAGTGGATCATTGCTACGGCAGATCGGGTTGCTTCAGGTTTCGAGCGAGAGGACTTTGAAGACTATAACCAAGAAAAAGGGGAACAACTCGATCATTACCGAGCACGTCTCTGGTCACTATTGGAACAGATCAAACAAACAGGCAAGCATGATACCCGCTATGCGTTGCAAGCCTACAGTCCTGCTTCGGTTATGCCGACTGGAAAGGATGCCGAATCTAAAGAACAAGGTCAGCAAGCCTACAAAGTTCTGTGGGATGCTTTTATGCAAGGTCTATCTAGTATTCCAGCCAGTCATCGCCATCACCTACCCTTGTGGCTAGACCATTTTGATAGTCTTTGGTTAACCTACACTCATGCAATTCCCTCAAGCACGTTTAAAAGCAAAGTCAATGTTTCTCTGTATGACCATAGTAAAACCGTTGCTGCCATCGCTGTTGCACTGTGGCAATATTACGCATGTCAGCCAGGATATGATGACCCAGCTCAGCAACAACAGTGGGCGAGTGATCTTAAACAACGTACCAATTTCAACGATCAACAATTACTGCTGATTCAAGGCGATTTTGCTGGCATTCAAAACTTTTTGTTTGCGAATGGCGGTGAAAGCGCAAAAAACGCTGCCAAGTTATTGCGTGGTCGCTCCTTCTATGTCTCCTTACTGTGCGAATTAGCCGCATTAAAAGTGTTGGATAGTTTAGGACTGCCGAGTACCAGCCAGATTATTAACGCTGCTGGTAAATTCATGATTGTGGCAGCCGCAACGCCTAACACCCTTCAACAACTACAAAAAGTCGAAGCTGAGCTAAATGCATGGTTTTTAAAACACAGCTTTGGCGAAGCCGCTATTGTATTGGCTGTTCGACCGACCAGCTGTAATGATTTGTTAGGCGGTGAGTTTAAACAACTGATGGGCGATTTATTTGCCGAATTAGAGGCATCCAAACTCAAACGCTTCAACTTAACCCAATCTTCGCCAGAACAAGCGATATTTAGCGAGTCGCTTGCCGCTTATAATAACGAATTAGGTGTATGTAATATTACGGGTAAGCAGCCTGCCACCCTGCATTATGATGGCATCGCCATGTGTGCCTTGGCACGAGATCAAATTGTCTGCGGTAAGCACCTAGCCAACCCTAAACGTCAGCGCATTATGATCACCACAGAAGCCGTTGATGTGCGTGCAGAAGATACCTTGAGCGTCGCTGTTTTTGGCTATTATGTTACCTTCACCAACCAACAGGGCGCATGGTCTGACTCTGGCAAATTAACAGAGGGCACGGGAAAATTTGGCGACCTAGCACGTTCCGGAAAAATACAACGCTTTTGGGATATTAGTCTGCCGACCGATGCCAATACACCCCTGTGGAACGGTTATGCCCGTCGCTACATTAACGCCTATGTGCCCATTTGGTCAGAAAAAGACAAAGCCAATGCTGATTGGGACAAATATAAAAAGCTTTCGGCTGAAGACCAGCCAACCGATGTTGATTTTGCTCAAGGCATTCTCAAAACGCTCAATCACCTTGCCTGCGAAAACCGCTCACTGATTCATAACGAACAGAAATGGTTGGGGCAAACCGCACTGATTAGCCTTAAAGGCGATATTGATAATTTGGGTAGCTTATTCCAGTCGGGCATGGAAAACCCCAGCTTTGCCAAAATGGCGACGCTATCTCGTCAAATCAATGCCTTTTTTGCCGTTTATTTACCTTGGCTCTGCACGCAACACTACCCGAATACTTACACGGTATTTGCAGGTGGAGATGACTTTTTCATCATTGGTCCTTGGCGAGACACCATTCGTCTGGCGCAACGCATGCAAAAAGAATTTGCAGCCTATGCCAGCCACAATCCGCAAGTTCACTTTAGTGCAGGAATGGTAATGAGCAAGCCTGGCTTGCCCTTGCACACCCTAGCGGAACAAGCGGAAAATGCCTTGAAACAAGCCAAGTCGATTAAAGATGGCAAGAAAAATGCAGTCACGCTATGGCAATACACACTGCGTTGGAGCGCCTTAGATCAACTGCTTTCAGCCAGCCAATTATTGGACGAACTTTACAAAGAACACAACATTAGCATGGGGTATCGTTACGGTTTATTGTCATTGGCCGACAAAGCCACCTCCAATAAGCCAGAAGATGCCATTTGGCGGGCTCACCTTGCCTATCGCACCCAACGTTATGTGATTGATAAGCTGAAAGGTAAAAGCGATGAGCAGAAACAATTGGTTTATCAGCAACTCACACAACATTTATTTAAGGGGTTAAACGATCATCAACAGTCGTTTAAGGTCGCCATATTCGATCATTTGTACCAATACCGAGATTAATAGAAGGAATACAAGCATGCCTAATTACGATTACGCTTCAAGGAATAACCGACCTAATACAGGTTACTCATCAAACCAGCGTCCGAACAATGGTGGTTATGGGCGTGGACAAGAGGAAACACCACCATTAGACGTTTCAAAAATGGTTTTTGGTGACAAAATTGACCCGAATATCTACGCTGATGTTGCTGAGTCCATTGCAAAAGCCATTGGTGATCATAAAAATGCGGTTAAAGCCGCGCAAGCACGCCGTTTTTACGACGAAGTGGTAATGTGGGAAGAAAAAATTCGCCAGAATCCCGCCAGCTTTGCAGAAAATTTACCACTGATCAAAATGATGAAAGCCAAGGTTGCCTATGCCAAAGGGCGTAAGCACATCGATGCGGGTTTTGAGCGCATGATGAACACAGGTCTTAATCAGGTGGCTTGCCCTAAAACACTCACCCAATTCAAAACCTTTTTTGAAGCCTTTATGGGCTTTTACAAAGTTTATGGTCCTAAATAATTCAAACGTCATACAGGAAGAGACACAATGCAATTAGTCAATATTTTGAAGCTCGATGCTACCCTCACTTTACTTAGTGGTTTACACATTGGTGGTGGCGACAATGAAATGCATATTGGTGGTACAGACAACCCTGTCATTAAACACCCCATTAGCAACCACCCCTACATTCCGGGCAGCAGCATCAAAGGCAAATTACGTAGCTTGTTGGAATGGCGTAGTGGAGGCGTGGCGCTGAACGATGGTAATACGCTTGGCTTTAAGCAAATGAATCAAGCCACTCATGAAGAGACTAAAACGCGTATCGAGCATATCGTAAAACTCTTTGGGTTATCGGGCGCTGACAAACTTGAACTGGACGATGCTAAAGCCATAGGTCCAACACGTTTAAGCTTCTGGGATTGCCCATTGAAAGAAGCATGGGTGAAGTCGGTTAACGAGCAAAATTTGATGCTAACGGAAGTGAAAAACGAAAATAGCATTAACCGCATTGCAGGAACAGCAGAAAACCCACGCAACACCGAACGCGTGCCCTCTGGTGCTCAGTTCGACTTTTCCGTTAGCTTAAAACAAATGGATAGCGATGGTGACAGCCTGCTACAAACCCTACTCATTGGCTTAAAACTGTTAGAACGTGATAGTTTGGGCGGTTCAGGTTCACGTGGTTATGGCAAGGTCAAAATAACCTTTCATGATGCCGACATTCAAGCCAAATACGAGGCAATTGTTGACCCTTTCAAAACCCACTAAGGAGTTAACATGACCCCCTATTTACTGAATATTACGCCACTCACCGCTTTTGGTGGTGCGCTGCATGGCGATACCCTATTCGGTCAGCTCTGCTGGACCTTAGCCCATCGCATTGGAGACGCAACCGTGTCGCAATTATTGCAGGGCTACACGAACAATCAGCCTTTTGCAGTGGTGTCGGATGCCTTCCCAGCAGGTTATTTGCCCAAGCCACACTTGCCCAGCAATTACTTTTCACCTCTAGCCGACATTAGCCAACGTAAGGCAGCTAAAGAAAAGATTTGGTTATCGGCAGCAGTATTGAAAGACAATCCTAGTATTGCCATGAATCAGCTCTGTAATCAATACGCCAAAAGTAATCAAGAAATTGGCTTTGAAAGTAAGCAAGCACATCAACCGCATAACAGCATTAACCGACTCAGCAACACCACGGGCGAGGCTGGCTTCACACCCTATCAAACGGAACAACATTGGTATCCGCAAGGGAGTCAACTGGAAGTTGTCGTGCTAATTGACACGCAACGTATCAGTGCAACACAAATCCAGCAAGCCTTCGAAGACATAGGCATGACAGGCTATGGCCGTGATGCCAGCATTGGTTTGGGTAAGTTCCGTGTCAATGGTTTTACACCCACTCAACTTGCTCACCAACCTAAAGCAACTCACTACTTAAGCCTAGCTAATGTGGCACCGCAAGGATTAGGCTTTCACGAAAAGAACAGCTTTTACAAAACCTTCACCCGATTTGGTCGTCATGGCAGTATGGCGGTGAGTAGCGGCAAGCCATTCAAAGCACCGATTATGTTAGCAACCGCAGCCAGTGTGTTTGCGCACGATCATCAGAATGCCAGTTATATCGGTCAAGGATTGGGTGGTCTTAACTCCCCCATTTCCAATCATGACGCACGCACCATTCACCAAGGCTATGCACCTGTTCTTCAGGTACGAATCGAGAAGGAGATATTGGCATGAGCAGTAAACCCATTTTAACGCTCTCGCGTAAATCGCCTGCCAGTGCATCTGGGCCTGCACAGTCAAGCCACATGGACAAGACACCCAGTCAATTTTTAACGCGCTATGAAACGATTATCAGCACCCTTAGCCCTGTGCATATCGGTTGTGGTGAAGACTATGAACCGACTAACTATGTTATACACGATAAGGCGTTGCACTATTTTGGCGAAGCTACCCTAGCCAGTGTGCTAAGCGATAGCGACCGTCAAGACTTATTAAGGCTCATTGACAGTCAAAATGCGCTAAGTAGTATTCAATCGTTTATTTACAAAAAACGCGATAAAATTTTGGCAACCGGAAAAACACGTGCCGTTCCCATTGCCTATTCCGCTGCCCAAACATATGAACAACGCATTGGCAAGGTTGCACATGCCAGCAATGGTGCCATTAACCAACTTCAAATTGAGCGTACCAGTTATCACCCCCATGCTCAACTACCCTATTTACCTGGTAGCAGCAT
>JACXUY010000094.1 GCA_014763665.1 Gammaproteobacteria bacterium | reverse complement strand
TTGGTAACCGAAGCGCAAGCGAAAAGCTACGCTACCTTAGCTGACCCAAGCATGAAAGGTAAAGTGTGTGTACGCTCAGGAGCGCACCCTTACAACTTGTCTTTGCTTAGCGCGATGATAGTGCATGAAGGTGAGGCTAAAGCAGAAGCTTGGGCGAAGGGTGTGGTGGACAATTTAGCGCGTAAACCCAAGGGTGGTGATACCGATCAGATTCGCGCCATTGCAGCAGGGGATTGTGCCATCGGATTGACCAATAGCTATTACTACTTGCGGTTGCAGCGTTCCGCTAAACCAGAAGATGAAAAAGTCATTGATCGTGTCAAAATGGCTTTCCCAGACATGGCTGGTCAGGGTACGCATGTCAATATTTCGGGTGGTGGTATGTTAACTAACGCACCACACAAAGTAGAAGCGGTTAAGTTGCTCGAATTTTTGGCAACCGATGAGGCGCAGCAATACTTTGCCAATGGTAATAATGAATTTGCTGTTGTTGCGGGCGTTAAATTGGATAACCCAGAGCTGAATGCGGTCAGCAATTTTAAAGCAGACCCGTTAAATGCCGCCGCTATTGGTGCTAAGCGTAATGCAGCGGCACAAATTATGGATCGTGCGGGTTGGAAATAACCTAAGTGTTGTTTCGCTCATTCAGTCTGTCAGTTGCCATTTTTTCTAACCTTGTTAATGCACGGTGTATTGGCGTGGTGGCTGTGGCAACTCAAAACAGCGGAACCCATTCAGCAGGTTGAATTATTGTCGATGGATTGGGTAGATGATCAACCCGATGTGTCTGCACCCCCTAAGGTTGAAACACCACCTGCTGCTCCCGTAGAGCCAGTTGATGAGCCAGAATCTGTGCTAACCCAGGAGGTGGCTCCGCCGCCTCCACCACCTGTGCCTAAAGAAAAACTCAAGCCACCACCTAAACCGATTCCGGCTAAAGTACCAGTCGTACAGGCCGCGCCAACGACCGAAGTTAAAACCGAATCTGTTGCGCCGCCATCGCCCGTTGCTGCTTCGGCACCACCAGCGAGTGTGCCTGTTGAACAAAAGCCACTGGTGCGAGCCGAAGCTGATTATCTGAATAATCCTAAACCCACTTATCCTCGCTTATCGAAGCGTATTGGTGAGCAGGGTGAGGTGCGATTAAGGGTGCTGGTAGCAGTGGATGGCCGAGTTGCTTCGGTACAATTAAGTCGCAGTTCAGGTTACGAGCGACTGGATGAAGCAGCGATGGAGTCGGTGAAACAATGGCGTTTCAAACCAGCCACTCAGGGTGGGGAGCCGTTAGAAACCTGGGTTGAAGTACCCGTTAAATTCGTGTTGGAGAGCGAGTAATGAGTCAATTTGAACAATTTTGGGCTGCTGGTGATGGCGTTATCCATGCGGTATTTTGGGTATTGGTCGCTATGTCGGTGATGAGCTGGACGTTGATTTTCTGGAAAAGCTGGCAATTAAGTTCACATCGACTCAAAGCCAGCGCTGCTATGCAGGCTTTTTGGCAGGCGAATAACTGGCAAGCTGGTGTGGCGGCATTGGCTAGCTTGCCAGCTTATGCGCTACTGGCGCAAGCGGGTGATAAAGGAGCTCGTTGGGTGAATGAACAACAACAGCATCAGGGGCAGTTAGCGGAAAGTTTGCCTGCCAGTGAGCTGATGGTTCAATCGCTGCGTGGTGGCTTGAGCCAAGCCAACAACCAATTGGAAGCGGGTCAAACGATGCTGGCTTCCATCGGATCAACAGCCCCTTTCGTTGGACTATTTGGTACTGTGTGGGGCATTTATCATGCCTTAATGACCATTAGCGGCACACAACAAGTAGCATTAGACCAGATTGCTGGTCCGGTGGGTGAGGCATTAATTATGACGGCATTGGGCTTATTTGTTGCCATTCCAGCGGTACTAGCCTATAACGCCTTCAACCGTCAGATTCGTTTGGTTGCGAGCGATCTCGATGGTTTTGCTCATGATTTGCATCTGTATTTTGTCGGTCAACACTGTAAGGGGTAAGTCATGGCATTTGGAGGCTTAGAGGGAAACACCAATCGCCCGATGGCAGAAATCAACACTACGCCTCTGGTCGATGTGATGTTGGTGTTGCTGATTATTTTTATCATTACCGCGCCTTTGATGACACAAGCATTGAAAGTGGACTTACCTAAAGCCAATGCTGATGCCTTGCAACCAAAACCAGAAGCCATTGCCTTATCCATTGATGCGTCGGGTAGTTTGTTTTGGAATAAAGAGCCTGTTAGTGATGCAGAGGCTCTGCTACGTATGAAAGCGGCGGCAGTCAAAGAAGAGCAGCCACCGGTACATTTATCTGCCGATAAACAGCTCACCTATCAGCGTATTACCGAAGTTTTGGCCTTATTAAAACAAGCCGGTTTAACCAAGGTTGGTTTTGTTACTACGCCCGTAGGTGACAGTACACCATGACCCAATTGTCGCCAGTTGAGGATGGTGTGTGTATTCTCGGTGTCGATGCAAAATCGGGCGCTTGTCGTGTTCTGCCTTCTTCTGTGTTATTTGCGGGTAAAAAAGAAGTACGCATACATCACTCGGGTGTTGAGTATGTCTTGCGCATCACCAAAGAGCAAAAGTTGGTATTAACCAAATAACCGGTGACGACCTAAATTAGGAGGTGAAGATGAAATACTCAGCGAACCAAGAGAGTCATGTGAATGTGTCGATTTCTGTTGAGCTACTGGCACAATTGATTGCGACCGGTAAGCTTTGTGCTGCTGACTTAACGGCATTAGATACCGAATCACAGCAACGTTTGCGTGCGCTCATGTTGTCGGTGTGTGCGCAGCAACTCAAAGGATTCGCTCGCTCATGTCAACAGTGCGTTTCGCAGAGCCACTGCCAGCAATTGGCAAGCGATCCCATTCAAGAAAAACCGCTTTCAGCTCAGATGGTGTCACTGCATTGGCACTAAAATCTTGTTAATCGTTTTTGTCAATTAACTTGTCATAAAAAATACATTGGCATAGATAAACAAAGTTAATTACTATAGAGCCAGTCCCGAGCAGTGGGGCTTATTTCTCAGTTCAATAGTCGATCAATAGCATTCATGGAGAATGATGATGGAACAAGCAACACAAACAGTTGGTTTACCTCGTTTGAACGCACCAGCGCCAGATTTCACCGCCGTGACGACACACGGTGTTAAATCATTGGCAGACTACCGCGGTAAGTGGTTAGTGTTATTTTCGCATCCTGCTGACTTTACCCCTGTATGTACGACAGAGTTCACCGCTTTTGCTCGTGCGCATGAAGAGTTTAAAGCCTTAAACTGCGAGTTGCTTGGCTTGTCGATTGATTCGATTTTTGCTCACGTTGCTTGGGTGTTGAACATCAAAGAAAAATTTGGTGTTGACATTAACTTCCCGATCATTGAAGATCTGAAAATGGATGTGGCGAAATCTTATGGTATGATTCATCCAGGCGCGGCTGACACACAGGCGGTACGTGCGACTTTCTTCATTGACCCTGAAGGCATTTTACGCGCCATGGTTTACTACCCCATGAGCAACGGTCGTTCCATTCAAGAGTTCCTTCGCTTGGTGAAAGCGATGCAAACGTCGGATGCGAACAAGTGCGCGACGCCAGAAGCATGGCAACCGGGTGATGCAGTGATCGTACCACCACCAAAAACGGTTGATGCAGCGATTGCCCGTAAAGCAGAAGGTTACCAATACACCGATTGGTACTTCTCTGAAAAAACGGTCTAACGCGCTGAAATACGCAAACGGCACCTTTATCGGTGCCGTTTGTTTTTGCCACCACCATAACAAAGGTTTATGACATGAAACAAGCTGTCTTTATGGAAAAGTACCCTATCTTTGAACTCACGCTCGCTAAAAACGAGTGTCAGTTTGCCAATACTGCCGAAATTGTTGCTGAGTTAACGGCTAAGGTTGAGGCGCATCCGCTTGCGAAAATGATTGGTCATTTTGACCATTATGCACATACCCAGTCAATTGATGGTGAAATCAACCCCGAAATTAAGGACGCGCAACACATTGTATTCTGTTTTGGGACGAAAATTCCCAATGCGCAAGTGATGGCCGTGCGTCCGCGCAGTATTGGTGTTACCGAATTCGCCGACTATTTTGTCATTGCCTTTTTAGAGCCGCCAATGCCAGTGGCAACGGAAGCGATGATTGGCTGGGTGAAAAGTCTGGCTAAGTCAGCGTAATTAGGGCAATACAAAATGAAATTACTTCGTTTTATGGCGCTGTTAGAAGGAAGCTCGTTGTTGCTTTTGTTATTGGTGGCTGTGCCATTGAAGCGATTAATGGGCATTCCCGAAGCAGTACAGATTATTGGTCCCATTCATGGGCTGTTGTTCATTGCCTTTAATGCTTTGTTGATTGCAGCAATGCTGAAAAAGCAAGTGACCATTAAGCAGTATTTACTGGGTTTTGTTGCTTCGTTAATCCCAGTGGGTACCTTCGTTTACAAGATGAAGGTATTGAATAAGATCGAAGCTAACTAACAGTCCAATCAGGACTGGTATTGAACTGGGGCTAATTAAGCCCCAGGGTAACTCTAAAAATCCTCACTTCGTGTAATTTTTAGAGTCCCAATTTTGTTTTATCATTGGTGGAAGGGTTTAAATCAAGATGTTACATGCAATGCTAGTGCATCCCTTCCCCCAGGCCCCCAAC
>JACXUY010000037.1 GCA_014763665.1 Gammaproteobacteria bacterium | reverse complement strand
TGGTCAGTGCTAGACCTTTATGGTAGCTACCGCATTAACAAAGCTGTTAAAGTTATGGCTGGTGTTGACAACGTCTTTGACCATGCTTATTTCCAACACGTGGGTAGAACAGACAGCTTAACAGGCAACACCATTAACTTATATGAACCTGGACGCTCTGCATGGGTTAAACTATCCGCTAAGTTCTAATCAAAATTAGCAGGAGTTTATGAAAAATACTTACTTAGGTGCAATTGCGGCTGTTGTTGCTGCCAGTGTGTTACTCATTCTTCATCCTTGGACGGATGATGAGCCAACATCTGGTCAAACAGCGCACATCGTTAGTAATGACAAACCTACGGGTGGTCATTTTGTGCTAACAGGTAGCAATGGCAAACTAGGATTGGATGATTTCTCTGGCAAAGTGGTGTTACTCTATTTTGGTTACACCACTTGCCCCGATATTTGCCCAACCAACTTAGGTAATTTAGCTTCTGCAATGAACCAACTGACTGCAGAAGAACAGGCCAAGGTACAAGTGCTGATGATTACGGTTGACCCTGAAAGAGACGATCAAGCTAAGATGGATGCTTATTTACCCTATTTTCATCCTAGCTTTAAGGGCTTAACCGGAACACCGGAACAGATTGCCAAAGTAGCTAAACAGTATGGTGCGGTGTATCAAAAAGCAGCCATTGGTGAAGGAGCGCTGGGTTATTCGGTTGATCATTCGGCTTTTACTTATCTGATTAATCAACAGGGCGTTTTGGTCACTCAATTACCGCATGACACTTCAGGTGCAGAGTTTGTGGTTGCCATTCGCTCATTACTAAAGTGAATGAAACATTCTAAATTAAAGGATAGTGCTTATGAAACTCAATCTATTAACAGCTGGTCTACTCATGTCGCTAAGCTTAGTCGTTCAGGCTGCTGTCAGTGATCAAATTACGGTTAAAGACGCTTTCGTGCGTGAAGTTCCGCCTAACCAAACGATTTCAGCTGCCTTTATGACCTTACATAATAACGATATGAGCGACCATAAAGTCGTAAATGCCACTTCACCAGCCGCTAAGGTAGTTGAACTGCATACTCATACCCATGAAAATGGCATGATGAAAATGCGTCAGATCCCTCAAATTGATTTGCCCGCTGGCAGTGAGGCTATGCTCAAACCGGGCGGGCTTCATATTATGTTAATCGACCTAACAGCACCTTTATCATCGGAAAAAATGGTACCTGTTACCCTTAAATTTGAAGACGGTAGTGAAAAGACACTGGAATTACCCGTTAAATCCGTTAAACCTATGGGTAATATGGGACACATGAAGCACTGAAAAAGCGCTTGTCTGGTTGATCACCAACTCCATACAAAAAGCCTTATTTAAGGCTTTTTGTTGTCTATTTCGGCAATTAACTTTTCCAATTTAGCCCGATAATGTTCTACGCTCGTCATTCCAACAATATTTTCGGCAATTTTGTTGCCTGCCTCAATCAATCTGACAAAGCAATAGCCAGAACAAATCATTGCGATTGATCGCTGGCACATTGCCTACAACAAGAGCTATCAGGTAAAATGGCGAGTCACGTCATTACTTTTTCGGAAAGTTAGTTACTATGTGTCAACCTTCGCGTCGTATGCTGGTTACCAGTGCCCTGCCTTATGCCAATGGTCCTATTCATTTGGGTCATATGGTGGAGTATATCCAAACGGATATTTGGGTGCGATTCCAAAAATTAATGGGCAACGACTGCACCTATGTCTGTGCCGATGACGCTCATGGCACACCCATTATGTTACGTGCACAAAATGAGGGCATCACTCCTGAAACCTTGATTGGACGTATCTGGCAAGAGCATAGGCGCGATTTTGCTGGTTTTGATATTGGTTTTGACCATTATCACAGTACCCATTCCGATGAAAATAAAACCTTAGCGCAAGGTATTTACATCAAGCTACGCGAAGCAGGTTTGATCAGCGAAAAAGACATCGAACAAGCCTATGATCCCGTTAAAGGCATGTTCCTGCCCGATCGCTTCGTTAAAGGCGAATGTCCTAAATGCGGTGCACACGACCAATATGGTGACAGTTGCGAAAGCTGCGGAGCAACTTATAGCCCGCTTGAGATGAAAAACCCTGTTTCGACCATTACCGGTGCCACTCCCGTTGCGAAAACCTCTCGTCACTACTTTTTTGAACTGCCAAAATTACAAGCTTGGTTATCTGACTGGATTCGTACTGAAGGTCGTCTACCCAGTCAGCTCGTTAATAAGCTAGACGAATGGTTCAAAGAAGACTTACAAGCTTGGGATATTTCTCGTGACGCACCCTACTTTGGTTTTGAAATTCCCGATACCGTTGATAAGTTTTTCTACGTCTGGCTAGACGCCCCCATTGGATACATAGGTAGCTTCAAGGCCTATTGTGACAAAACGGGCGTTAATTTTGATGATTATTGGAAAGCAGATAGTGACGTTGAGCTTTATCACTTCATTGGCAAAGACATTGTCTATTTCCACACCCTATTTTGGCCTTCGATGTTACACGCAGCCGGTTACCGTACCCCGACTGCTGTTTTCGCGCACGGTTTTTTAACCGTTAATGGTCAGAAAATGTCGAAATCTCGCGGTACCTTTATCACTGCTGAAGCCTACTTAAATCATCTGCCCGCACAAGCCTTGCGTTATTATTTTGCCGCTAAATTGTCCAATCGTGTTGAAGACATCGATTTAAGCATGGAAGACTTTGTACAGCGCGTTAATAGCGATTTGGTAGGTAAGTTGGTGAATATTGCCAGCCGTTGTTCAGGCTTCATTCAAAAGTTTTTTGATGGCAAGCTTGCTACGCTCAATGCAGATCATATGGCGATACTTGCTCCTTACCAGCAATCATCAGAGTCAATTGCCCGTCTTTATGAGCAACGTGAATTTGGTCATGCCATGCGTGAGATTATGGCACTGGCCGATCAGGCTAACGCTTGGATTGCCGAAGTCGCTCCTTGGCAACTGGCTAAGGACGAACAAAAACGTGAGGCACTGCATCAATCAGCCAGTTTAGCCATTAATCTATTCCGTGTATTGATGGTTTATCTCAACCCTGTGTTGCCAGACATGGCGAATCAAGCACGTGCCTTCTTACAAGAAAGCGACTGGAATTGGCAAAGTGCTCAGACGGCATTAGAAAATCACCGAATTGCGCCCTATTCTGCCTTATTTACCCGTTTAGAAATGAAACAAGTCGAGGCCATGATGACTGAAAATGCACAAGCGGTCGCCGCACAACCCCAACGAAAAACCGAAACGAAATCGGTAACTAGCGAAGCTAGCAAAGTGACTGAAGCCACTCAAACTGACTTCGTACCCGAAGCCATTAGTGAAGAAATCGTTATCGAAGACTTCATGAAGATAGACTTACGTGTGGCACTTATTGTCAAAGCAGAAGCTGTCCCTGAAGCCGACAAATTGGTCAAATTAACGCTCGATATCGGTGTTGGTACTCGTCAAGTGTTTGCAGGCATCAAATCGGCCTACAGCCCAGAACAGCTGGAAGGTCGCTTAACCGTCATGGTTGCCAACCTCAAGCCACGTAAAATGCGCTTTGGCATGTCCGAAGGTATGGTACTGGCGGGTAGCGGTGATGGTGGTCTTTATCTACTCACACCCGACTCAGGAGCTCAACCCGGAATGCGTGTCAAGTAACTGGAATCAAACCAAGGTAATAAGCATGACTGATATCATCACTATCCTCGTTGGTACCGTGCTCGTTAATAACTTCGTGTTAGTGAAGTTTTTGGGCTTGTGTCCTTTCATGGGCGTATCGAAAAAGACGGATGGTGCCTTAGGTCTTGGCTTAGCAACGACTTTTGTCCTGACCTTATCGAGTATTCTGTCTTATCTGATTCATACTTACTTACTGGTTCCTTTTGATGTCGAGTTTTTAAGAACCGTTGCTTTTATTTTAACCATTGCAACGGTGGTTGGCTTCACCGAAATGGCTATGCATAAGCTCTCACCGGTACTCTACGCCATTTTGGGGATTTATTTACCGCTTATTACCACTAACTGTATTGTATTGGGTGTGGTGTTGCTGAACGTGCAAGAACAACATACGCTATTAGAAGCTGCCCTTTATGGCTTTGGAGCGGGTGTTGGTTTTGCTATGGTGCTGGCTATTTTCGCTAGTTTACGTGAAAGACTGGCTGTTGCCGATGTACCCGCAGCCTTTCAAGGTAGTGCCATTGCCTTAATTACCGCTGGCATTATGTCGATGGGCTTTATGGGCTTTTCAGGATTGGTTAAATGACCGCACTGGGCCTTTTTACCCTACTGGCTTTAACCTTTGGCGGTTTGTTAGCTTGGGCCTCGCATCGCTTTCGTATCGAAGGTAATCCGCTGGTTGAGCAAATTGATGCACTACTACCACAAACGCAATGTGGTCAATGTGGTTACCCAGGATGTAAACCCTATGCCAATGCGGTTGCCAGCGGTGAAGCGGACATCAACTTGTGTATTCCCGGTGGTGAAGTCACCGTGATTGCCCTGTCTGAACTGACAGGTCGTGAGTTCAAACCGCTAGCGGCTGAAGCCAAGCCCAAGCAAATTGCTTTTATTAAAGAAGAAGACTGTATTGGTTGCGTAAAGTGTATTGCAGCCTGCCCTGTCGATGCTATCTTGGGTGCTGCTAAATTTACCCATACCGTGATTGCTCATGAATGTACCGGTTGTGAACTCTGTATTCCAGTTTGTCCAACCGATTGTATTATCATGGAAAATATTCCTGTTACGCCACAAAATTGGCAATGGGACAAGCCCAAAGGCGCTGTAGGTGAAAAAACATCATGATCATTGGACGCTGGATTCAACAATTTGATCAATGGCTCAATCGCTTAACCACTGGGGTGAGTTTTCACGGTGGTGTGCATCCCGCACAACATAAGCTGATCTCGACACATCAGCCGATTCAAACACCCCCTTTGGCCGACAAGCTAATTATTTCCTTAACTCAGCATGTGGGTCCCGCTTCCATACCCTTGGTTGAAGTGGGTCAGCGCGTACTGGGTGGGGAGCTGATTGCACGTTGTGCTCCGCCTTTAGGCGTTCCCTTACATGCTTCCACCTCAGGTGTAATTGTAGATATTGGCGACTACCCCACCAGTCATCCTTCAGGGTTGCCAGGCCCTTGTATTGTTTTACAGCCTGACGGGCTGCATGAGCTCAAGGTTTTTCAACCTAAAGACAGACCCAATAGCGTCCAGAGCTTAAAAGCGATTCTATTACATGCTGGCATCATTGGTATGGGCGGCGCAGGCTTTCCCAGCTTCCGCAAAATTGCCAATAAAGCAGGGCAAATTCATACATTGATTGTTAATGCCGCCGAGTGCGAACCCTATATCACCTGTGATGATATGCTCATGCGTGAAAGACCTCATGAAATTATTGAAGGAGCACTCATCACCGCACATGCGCTGGGGGCAACTAAGGTCATTATTGGTATTGAAGACAATAAACCCGAAGCCGCTTTGGCGATGCGCCAATACCGTCCCATGCCTGAAAGTGATACTCATATTCAAGTTGAAGTGACGGTGGTGCCAACCATTTATCCGATGGGCAGTGCCAATCAACTCATTACCCAACTCACTGGAAATGAAATTCCTAGCGATGCTCATAGCACCGACTTAGGATTAGTGATGTTTAACGTCGCTACACTGGCAGCGGTATACCGCGCTGTCATTATTGGCAAGCCGGTGATGAGCCGTGTTGTGACGGTAACGGGTTTTGCCATCGACAAGCCTTGTAATGTCGAAGTCCCCATTGGCACGCCCTTTGAACATCTGGTCAACTGGGCAGGATTGCAAACGCCACACGCACCTTGGCTCATGGGTGGGCCGATGATGGGCACACCTATTCATCACCCACAAACGCCCGTGATTAAAACCAGTAACTGTATCTTGGTCAATTTGCCAGAACCAGAAAGCGAGACACTGCCTTGCATTCGTTGCGGTGCTTGTATGGACGCTTGCCCCATTAATCTCTTGCCGCAACAACTCTATTGGCATGCCAAGGCAGAAGCGCTGGATAAACTCGAAGCCCTGCACTTAAAAGACTGCATTGAATGCGGTTGCTGTGCCTATGTCTGCCCCAGCCAAATTCCTTTAGTGCAATATTATCGTCATGCTAAAGTGGCGGTGAAAAAAGATAAAGCAGAAAAAGACGCTCAACAACGCGCTAAACAACGGCATGAAGCGCAATTAGCTCGTAAAGAACAAGAAGCACGAGAAAAGGCAGAACGCCTTGCCGCCAAACGCGCAGCCATGATGGCCGCTGAACAAGCCGAGAACACGGCCAATGAAGCCCCCAAGGAACTGACCTAATATGCAAAGTCCAATCATTCATGCTTCCCCCTACGATTGGGGACAACAAAATGTGCGCAAGGTGATGATGCAGGTGCAAATGGCCGCTACGCCGGCAATGCTGGTTCATGTTTACTTTTACGGTATTGGCATTTTGGTACAAATTGCCATTGGCCTTGCTATTGCCTTGTCTGCAGAAGCAGTCATGCTCAAACTGCGTAATAAACCCCTTAAACCCTATTTAACCGATTGGTCAGTGGTACTTACTACCATTGATATTGTTTTCTGCCTACCCCCAACCTCTCCATGGTGGATTGTTGCACTCGCCAGCTTATTTGCGGTGGTTGTCGCCAAACACCTGTTTGGTGGACTCGGATACAATATTTTTAATCCAGCGATGACAGGCTACGCTTTCGTCCTGCTTTCTTTCCCTGCAGTGATGACGGTTTGGCATCTGCCCCATCATTTGGTCGCCGCTCCACTTGATGCTTGGCAAACCATTCAACTCATTTTTACGGGTCAACTTCCCGCCAACGTGGCGCTGGATGCGCTAACCGGCGCAACTCCCTTAGAGGCTGCACGAACAGGTATTCTCAATGGTCAGGGGCTTTCTAGCATTTACGCCAATGAAATCGTGTTTGCCGGACAATCTTTTGCCACCAGTCAGTTCTGGTTAAGCATGACCTTCTTAGCGGGTGGTCTATGGTTGCTGTATAAAGGTGTCATTCGTTGGCAAATGCCCGTGGGTTTTATTGCCACCATCGCTCTTTTAGCGACAGCTTTTAACCTATATGACGCTGAACGTTATGCCAGTGCCAGCTTCCATCTGTTATCGGGAGCCACCTTATTTGCCGCCTTTTTCATCATCACCGACCCGGTAACGGGCAGCACCACACCCAGCGGACGCTTGTATTTTGGCATGGGAATTGGCGCTTTGGTGTATATCATTCGCACTTGGGGGGGCTATGCCGATGCCATCGCTTTTGCCGTGCTGATGATGAATATGCTCGTGCCTTGGATTGATGCCATGACCATCCCGCGTGTCTATGGTCACGGTGTGAGTAAAGCAACAGGTTCACCCAATGAACGCCATTAAGCCTTTCATCATCACCGCCACCAAGCTCGCTGCTTTTGCTGGCAGTGCGGCTGTTTTGCTTTATGTGATTTATCAGTTCGCACAACCGGCACAACAACAAAATCAACAAAAAGCCTTATTACTGCAACTCAATACCCTTGTTGCTTCAGAGCATTACAATAATGCCCTAACTCAAGACAAGCTTACGCTGAGTATTCCAGCCTTATCCGCTAAAAAACCGGTGACAATTTACCGTGCTCGTAAAGATAATCAGCCAGTGGCGAGTCTATTAACGGTCACTGCACATAATGGTTATTCAGGTGACATTCACTTATTGGTGGGGATATGGGCTGATAATCGACTAGCAGGCGTGCGTGTTCTGGCGCATAAAGAAACTCCTGGGCTGGGCGATTACATCGAAGTTGAGCGGGATGAATGGATTCATCAATTTAGAGACAAATCTTACCAAAACACGCCGCAAAGTCGCTGGAAAGTAAAAAAAGATGGCGGTGATTTTAACTATCATACCGGCGCTACCATTACTCCCAGAGCCATCGTCTCAACAGTAGAGAAAACGCTCGCTTGGGTTAGTCAACACCAAAATGAAGTCTATGCCCCCCTGCCAAACGGCAATAATGGAGATCAGCCATGAATAGCAAACTCAGCGAATACCGTCATATTTTTATGGATGGTCTCTGGCATAACAACTATGCCCTAGTCGCTTTATTAGGCTTATGCCCACTGCTCGCAGTGAGCAATAATGTAGTGAATGCCTTGGGACTGGGTATCGCGACCCTATTCGTGCTGACCCTTTCTAATGGTGCTGTTTCTATTATTCGTCACTGGATTACACCGGAAATTCGCATTCCTGCTTACATTACCGTCATTGCTGGGTTAGTCACTTCGGTCGATTTGCTCATGTCTATGTGGTTACCCAGTTTACATAGCGTCTTAGGGATTTTTATTCCGCTGATCGTGACCAACTGTATTGTATTGGCGCGTGCTGAAGCCTATGCCAGTAAGAACAGTGTTGATAAAGCCCTCATTGATGGCTTTTCGATTGGCTTAGGCTTCTTGGTAGCACTGGTTATTTTGGGTGGCATGCGTGAACTCTTAGGTAACGGCACCCTCTTTGCTCAAGCAGACTTACTCTTCGGTGCCGTGGCAAAAGACTGGACACTGCACATCATCGACTTAGATTATGGTTTGTTGATGGCGATATTGCCACCCGGTGCCTTTATTGGACTGGGACTAATGATTGCCGCGACCAATGCCATTAAAGCTAAACAAAAGAAACAGCAAGCCACTATTAGTGTTGCCATTACCGACATAGGTGTTAAAGAAGGTCAAAGCGCGTGACACAGTTGGCCATCAAACCGAGTAAACAAATGACCAAAGCACAGGCGCTCGAATTTTACGATGCGCTGGCGCACTCCATCCCCAATCCCACCACTGAGCTTAATTTTAATAGTCCATTCGAACTGCTAACCGCTGTGCTCTTGTCGGCGCAATCAACGGATGTGGGTGTCAATAAAGCCACGCTTGGCTTATTCGCTGCCGCTAACACACCACAAGCAATGATAGACTTGGGATTAGAAGGCATCAAAGAACACATCAAAACCATCGGGCTATTCAACAGTAAGGCCAAGCATTTGCTCGAAACCTGTCACCGATTGGTTGATCACTTTGCTGGCGAAGTGCCGCAAACACGTGAAGCCTTAGAGTCCTTACCGGGTGTGGGTCGAAAAACGGCTAATGTGTTGCTCAATACGCTATGGGGACATCCGACCATTGCTGTCGATACGCATCTGTTTCGCTTGGGTAACCGAACCGGACTGGCGGTCGGCAAAACCCCCTTAGATGTGGAAAAAAAACTGCTCACCATCACACCAAAGCAGCATCTTAAAGACGCACACCATCTGCTCATTTTACATGGTCGTTACGTCTGCACCGCACGCGCACCTAAGTGTGCTCAGTGTGTGGCTAAAGCGCCTTGTCAGTGGAAAGAGAAAAGTCAGTGAACAGAGTTTCTACTCCTTAAGCCCTATCGCTTTTCCAGGCATCCAAAATCAGCAACACTGCACCGACACTAATGGCGATATCGGCCACATTAAAAGTGGGATAATGCCACACACCCCAATAGAAATCGAGAAAATCAACCACGTGATGATACATCATTCGATCAATCACATTACCCATCGCACCGCCTAATACCAATGTTAAGCCCAATATTAAACGACGCTGAGTCAGTTCAGTTTTACTTAACCAAATCATTAATGCCAGACTCACCCCCCAAGCTAAGGCAATGAAAAACCAGCGCTGCCAGCCATCCTGATCGCCCAGAAAGCTAAATGCCGCACCCGGATTAAAAGACAGCATGATATTCAACATCGGCATAATCGCAACGGGTTCATAAGGCGCTAGACTAGCCAAAGCCCACTGCTTGGTCAGTTGATCAAGGATAATCACCACGAAAGCAATCCAAACCCATCTTAATCCACTGTATTGCCAACTGACAGGATTAGGCATAGTGTCGAACCTCGCCCTCACCAGCAACATTATCGACACAGCGACCGCAAATGCCTTCATATCCTTCATATGTGCCCACATCATCACGATGATGCCAGCAACGTTCACACTTAGCATGTGCTGTTGGCATTACGACAAGAGAAACACCCGTCAATTCCGAGGCAACTGCATCTTCTGTTGCTTGCGCTAAAGGTTTGACGAAAACCGCTGAGGTAATGAGCACAAAACGCAGTTCATCGCCCAATAAGGCCAAACGACTTTGCCAAGACTCATCGACAAACAAGGTCACTTCAGCGGTTAAGGAACCTTTAATCGTGCCAGCCGCACGTTGCACTTCTAACTGCTTGTTCACTTGATCGCGCAAGTCCATCATCGATTGCCAGAAACCCTCATCAAATGACGTTTGCTCGCTCAGCAAAGGACGTAAGCCATCGTACCAATGGGCGGTAAACACCACTGGGCTTTCCATATCACCCAACTCAGTGCGCATGGTTTGCCAGATTTCATCACTGGTGTAACTGAGCACAGGGGCAATCCAACGCACCAACGCTTGCAATAGGTGGTAAAGCGCGGTTTGTACCGAGCGATGCGCTCGTGAACCTCGCTTGGCCGTGTACTGACGATCTTTAATAATATCTAAGTAGAAAGCACCCAAATCGACTGCACAGAAATGATGCACCGCCTGTACAATTTGGTGGAACTGATAGGCATCATAATCGGCAATGACTTGTTGCTGGATGTGGTGCGCACGATGCACCACCCATTGATCTAAAGCCACCAACTCAGTTAAAGGCAACGCCTGTTCTGGCTTAAAGCCCTTTAGGTTAGCCAATAGGAAACGAGCAGTATTACGAATACGACGATAGCTGTCGGCAATACGGGCAATGATTTCGCTAGAAACGGTCATCTCGTAGCGGTAATCGCTAGAGGCAATCCACAAACGCAGAATATCAGCGCCTAATTTATCACAAATTTCTTGCGGGGCAACCACATTACCCTTAGATTTCGACATCTTCTTACCGTCAGCATCGACGGTAAAACCATGGGTCAGCACCGATTTATAGGGAGCAGTGCCATCCATGGCTAAAGAAGTTAACAAGGATGATTGGAACCAACCACGATGTTGGTCTGAGCCTTCTAAATACAAATCGGCAGGGCGAGAAACGCCTTCACGCGTTTCCAACACACAGCTATGGGTAACACCTGAGTCGAACCAGACATCGAGAATGTCTTGTACTTTTTCATACTCACTGGCCTCATGACCGAGTAAGCTGGCGGCATCCAATTCATACCAAGCATCAATACCGTCTTTTTCGACCAAATTGGCGACGAGGCCGAGTAGCTCGCTAGTGCGTGGGTGCATTTGCTGTGTTTGTTTGTGGACAAAAATCGCAATCGGCACACCCCAATGGCGTTGACGCGAAATACACCAATCGGGGCGACCGTCAATCATGGCATTAATACGACCCTGACCCCATTCGGGTATCCAGTTCACTTTCGGAATCGCTGCCAGTGCTTGGTCACGTAAGCCAGCTTGCTCCATACTAATGAACCACTGAGGTGTGGCACGGAAAATGAGGGGGGTTTTCGTACGCCAGCAATGCGGATAACTATGGGTAATGGCTTGGTGATGAATCAAAACCGATTTTTCACGCAAGATTTCCAACACCTTAGCATCAACACTTAACACCGAATCTCCTGCAAACAGAGGAGTACCGTCGATATAACGACCACTGCCATCCACTGGGCAGTTTACGGGCAAGTTATAACGCATGCCCACTTGGAAGTCTTCCACGCCATGCGCGGGAGCGGTATGAACCGCACCCGTACCAGCATCTAAAGTGACGTGTTCACCGACAATCACCGGTACCTGTTTATCGAGAAAAGGATGTTGCAGCAACAGCCCTTCAAGACCTGCCCCGCTACCTGTTGCCAACACCTGATAATCAGCAATGCCATAACGACCCATAATCGCTTCCAATAAGCCTAAGGCAACAACAATGCGTTCAGCCATGCCATCTCGCTCAATTTGCACTAAAGCATATTCTAGCTCTGCATTCAACGCAACGGCTTCATTGGCAGGTAAGGTCCAAGGCGTGGTTGTCCAAATGACTACTGAACAACGCCCTTCACCTCGATTGGGCAAATGGGTCGCATCCCAACGGCTAAAAATTTGATCTGGGTCAACAACGACAAAAGCCACATCAATGGCATTTGAACGCTTATCAGCATATTCCACTTCAGCTTCTGCCAATGCCGATTGAGCGCCCACACTCCAATAAACAGGTTTAAGACCCAAATAGAGATGGTTGTTATCGACTATTTTTGCTAGCGCACGTAACTGATTGGCTTCAAAACTAACATCTTTCGTTAAATAAGGAGCTTCCCAATCAGCCAACACTCCCAAACGCTGAAAATCTTTTTTCTGACGTGCTACCTGAGTATCGGCATAATCACGACAGGCTTGACGGAAAGCACGCGCATCCAGCTTAACCCCTACCTTACCCTTGACTTTTTCGACATTCAGCTCGATTGGTAAGCCATGACAATCCCAGCCCGGAATATAAGGCGCATCAAATCCCGACAAGACTTTCGATTTAACGATCATGTCTTTGAGCACTTTATTCACCGCATGACCAATATGAATATCGCCGTTCGCATAAGGAGGACCATCATGCAACACAAAGCTTGGGCGACCTTGACGAGCTGCGCGCATTTGCCCATAGACATTGCCCTCTTGCCAGGCTTTCAGGCGTTCAGGTTCGCGTTTGGGCAAGTCACCACGCATGGGAAACTGAGTGTCGGGAAGATTCAACGTCGATTTGTAATCAGTCATGGAATTAGGCTCAAAAAGTGCAACAAAAAAATGAACTCTATTTTAACAGAACAAAGCCTTAAGCCCCACAAAATCAGGCAATAAAAAAACCCCGCAAGCGGGGTTTTTTAGTCAACCTTAGGAAATCTCTAAAAACCCCACATTTCGTTCCGATAGCTTCGGTATGTGGCGTTTTTAGCCTTCCACCAGAGGAAGCTTTTCTAATGCAGTAGCTAAAACAAAGTGCTAGCTAAACGCATCAGTTACTGAGGACGGCGTTGGAAAGCTGGACGTGAACCATCTTTCTTAGGCTCAGACACGTTCACTTTAAGTAGGCGACCTTTCATGTCAGCGCCGTTTAGTGCTGCAATCGCTGCATCACCTTGAGCCTTGTCTGGCATGTCCACAAAGCCGAAGCCTTTAGAACGACCAGTTTCACGGTCTTTAATAATGGTTGCACGAGTTACTTCACCGTGAGGTGTGAACAGTGAACGTAAATCGTCTTCGCTAATGCTATATGGCAGGTTGCCTACGTAAAGTTGCATATCTCAATCTCATCATTCTGCATCTGGGAAAAGCTGTTCATTCACCGATGCAAGCGAATCAAACAGTGTCATTTGGTGAATTACCATTCAACGTTAAAGCCAGTGTAGCCTAATTAGCCCATTGTTTATATGTTGTTTTGATGAAATTGCAACTTTTTTAGTTAAGTTGAGAGTGCTGCTCAATCCAAGCTCTCGCATTTACAACATCTTGTTGAATTTGTTGCATTAATTGATTAACAGAAGCAAATTTTTGCTCATGTCGTAATTGATGCAAAAACTCGACACTTAAGGATTTTCCGTAGGCATCACCTTGCCAATCTAACACATGAACTTCCAATCGGTGCTGCTGCCCATCGACTGTTGGTCGTTTACCAATATTGGCAACACCCCATAAAGGATGTGCAGATAAACCATGCACTTGTACAATAAACACGCCAGTCAACGCGGGAGCATATTTGAATAATAAGTTTAGCGTTGGAAAGCCAATGGTACGACCCAACTTCTCTCCATGCCGTACCCTTGCCGTTACCTGATACCCTCGACCCAAAATTTCAGCAGCCTGAGCTAAGTCTGCTTGACTGAGCGCTTCTCGTAACCAAGTCGAGGCCAAACGACGACCATTCAGTTCGTAAGTAGGTGTTTGCGCCACACGAAAACCCAACTCAGCGCCTAAATCTTGCAGAGTAGCAAAATCACCCTGTCGTTGAAGACCAAAGCGGAAATCATCACCGACCCACACAGAACAACAATGCAACTTATCCAATAATAGAGTTTGCACAAATTGTCGGGGCGTGAGTGCAGCAAAGCGCGCATCGAATCGCGCTAACCCAACACGATGAATACCCAAGCGGCGCAAACCAGCCAATTTTTCTCCCAAACGCATTAAGCGCGGCGGCGCCTGTTCTGGGCGCAAATACTCCAGTGGTTGTGGTTCAAACAACACCACCGCACTGGCCGCATTGAGCTGTTTGGCTTGCGCTTTTACTTCGGCTAGTAATTGCTGATGACCAGAATGCAAGCCATCAAAATTACCAATGGTAACAACCGATGGCCAGTCTGCTGCGATGGGATTAAGCGTCAACAAATGCAAAAGCGTCTATCTCTGTTAGTGTTCACGCGTTGCGGTGAAATGCAATTTGGGCCAACGCTCTTCGGTCAATGACAAATTAACACGAGAAGGCGCTAGGTAGCACAAATGACCTGCAGCATCATAAGCCAAATTGTCTTTCGACTTGTCTAATAGCTTCTCAATTTCGGCTTTTTCACCTTCCACCCAGTGGGCAGTGGCAATACTGACCGGCTCAAACAAGCATTTGACGCCGTACTCGTCTTGCAATCGGTGCGCCACCACATCAAACTGAAGTATGCCTACAGCACCCAGAATCAAATCATTATTGAGCAATGGACGGAACAGCTGCGTTGCGCCCTCTTCCGATAATTGCGTTAGCCCTTTTTGTAAGGCTTTCATCTTTAACGGATCCAACAAGCGAGCACGTCTGAACAACTCTGGCGCAAAGTTAGGAATACCGGTGAACTTTAACGCTTCACCTTGACTGAAGGTATCGCCAATTTGAATGGTACCGTGGTTATGAATACCAATCACATCACCGGCAAAAGCTTCTTCTACCCCTTCACGTGCATTGGCCATAAAGGTAATCGCCTGAGCAATTTTCATCTCTTTACCGGTACGCACTTGTAGCAGCTTCATGCCTTTTTCATAACGGCCCGACACCAAACGCATAAAAGCAACCCGATCGCGATGCTGCGGGTCCATATTCGCTTGAATTTTGAACACAAACCCAGTCATCTTTTCTTCACTTGGCTCGACGAAACGCTCAGAACCATTGCGTCCGTGCGGTTTGGGAGCAAAATCGACAAAAGCATCTAGCAATTCTTGCAGACCAAAGTTGTTAATGGCCGAACCAAAATAAACCGGCGTTTGCTTACCTGCCATAAAGGCTTTTAGATCAAATGGATGACTCGCACCCTGTACCAATTCAATTTCTGTGCGTAACTCTTCAGCCTGTTCGCCTAGAACTTCATCCAACTCAGGATTATTAATACCCTGAATCGTGCGACCTTCACTGGCTTTATCGTTGCTACTATTCTCGAACAAGCGTACCCTATCATCCAATAGATGATAAATACCCTTAAAGCGCTTACCCATACCAATGGGCCAAACAATGGGCGCACATTGAATTTTTAATACACTTTCCACTTCATCCAACAGATCCAACACCTCTCGCCCCTCACGGTCGAGTTTGTTGATGAAGGTTAAAATGGGGGTGTCACGCAAACGACAGACATCCATCAGCTTAACAGTACGATCCTCAACACCCTTGGCACAGTCAATAACCATTAAGGCTGAATCAACTGCGGTGAGCGTACGATAAGTATCTTCCGAGAAGTCTTCGTGACCCGGTGTATCGAGCAGATTAATAATGGCATCACGGTAAGGGAACTGCATCACCGATGAAGTGACCGAAATACCCCGCTCTTTTTCTAACGCCATCCAGTCGGAAGTGGCATGACGCGCTGCTTTACGCCCTTTGACCGTACCCGCTAACTGAATTGCACCCCCAAATAACAAAATTTTTTCGGTAACCGTGGTTTTACCCGCATCTGGATGGGAGATGATAGCAAAGGTCCTTCTCTTATTGATTTCATTGAGAAAATCTTGGTTTGCCATGTATAAATTCTTTTAGTTTGTACACGGATTTGTACACACTTTTGGAAGTACTCTCTTTTCGGTTCTTCGCTTGTCAAATCCGTCGTGTTAATCGTAATTGGCCGCTATTTTCGCTGATCTTGACTTTATAAACAATCAATGGTTATCTAATCGGTTACCATTTACTCTCAGCGTGCACCAATGCTCAGTTTTAGCTGTTTGCAATCGTTGCTTCTTCAGCTCATGAACAACTGTGGCTAAACCACAAATTCCATCGCTACCAGAAATCGATGATAGCTTGTCGTACTACACCGATTATGGTGCAGTTGCCGTTGATCGGTATTGCCGGGTATTGCGGGTTCAAAGGTTTTAGATACTTCTGTTCACCATCAATAACCAACTGCTTAAAGGTTGCTTCTTTCGAATCATCCAAACGCGCAACAACCAATGAACCTGAAGAGTAAGGTAACTCAGGATCAACAACGATCACTGCCCCCTCAGGTATGGATTTTTTTCCGCTTGGATTTTCCATACTGTCGCCTTTTACGCGAAGTGCGAAACAACCCTCATGTGCTTTCCCAGTGACTTCACGCCACTCCTCAGCATCTTCATGGGCAAATCCCTCCGCTATTTCAGTCCAATCACCGGCCTGAACCCAGTTAATGAGAGGAATTCTTCCCTTAATATCAGGCCCGACTTCTACATTACCGAACCCCAAGCCAATCTCGCCATCACCTGTGGCGAGCCAATGAGCATTCACGCGAAGCGCCTCCGCGATCTGCATGGTGTAACGAGACCTAGCCGATTTACCAGAGCAAATCTGGCTGATCGACTGCTGTTTGATACCAATGCGACGAGCCAACTCAGACTGAGTTACCCCAGTAAGCTGCAAGGCATGGTTTAGTCGTTCGGATAAAGTTTTCATAAGCCCGTATTCTACAAATAAAACTGTAGCCTTTCAACAATTTTAACTGTTGACTTACCTACAGTTTAAACTGTAACATTCAATCTTGTAACAGTTTTTATTGTAACAGGAGGCGGTATGGAAGTGTTCAACACGACACAAAAACATCTCCGCCGTGCCATTGATTTGGTCGGCGGGCAATCAGCATTAGCGCGAGCCATCAACTCAAAACAGCAAAACGTCTGGTTTTGGTTGAATAAATCCGGACGTATTCCCGCTGAATTCGTTTTACCCATCGAACAAGCTACGCAAGGACAGGTAACCCGATCTCAGTTAAGACCGGATATCTATCCCGAAGGCCTAAGCGAGCTGAAAGCCAGTAACCAGTAGGATTAAGGGCAAGTAATGGTCAGCATTTTACGTAAACACAGAAGCGAGTACCTCCATGCGTGATTATGGCAAGGTCTATACCCGCTTTTGGCTAAAGCAAAACGTTTTGTCCTGGAGTGACTCTGCGAAGTTGCTAGGACTGTATTTGCTTACATGCCCACATTGTAATTTGCTTGGCTGCTTTCGACTGCCGATTGGTTACGTTGCTTCTGACTTGAACTGGGATGAGCAACAGGTTGCCAAGACGTTAAGTGAGTTAGAACAAGATCAGTTCCTGATTCGTTGCGAGGGATCTGGTTGGACTTTGATTCGGAGCTTTCTGAAGCACAACCCAATCGAAAACCCAAACCAAGGTAAGGCAGCCTTTCGATTGTTTAAGGATGTACCTGCCGACTTCGTTGGTATGGCATCGCTTTTGAAATCTCTTGCCGCTTTTCAAGCTCGGCTACCAGAAGAATTTTCATCATTGTTTATGCCTGATGGCAACCCGGTAAGGGACTCTCAACGGTCGGATGACTCTGAGAGAAGCAATAAACCAACAGTTAAAACTGTTGACCACATACAGTTTGAAGACTTCTGGGATGTACAAATACGCAAAGAAAAAAAAGCGAAAGCCAAAGAAGAATGGCTACGCATGGGCCTCAATGAAGACCATGAACTCGCCTTGGAAGTGCTAACACGCTGGAAAGAGCAACGAGACAACCGATTGCAGTATCAAGATCGGACTAAGACCCCTATGCCACATAACTGGCTTTTAAACCGGCAATGGGAAGACGAGTACGTTCGCATTGATGAAGTACAGCAATCATCGACGAGCCTAAAGGGCAGCAATCACCAATTGAATATTGAAGAAAGCAATCGTCGCATCGCTGAAAGCTGGGCCGGACCAGGTATTCGGGAGGTTCGTTCAAGTGCAGGAGGTTGATAAACGCGAGTTTGCTGAAGTTTGGGGAGCAGCTTGGGCCATGTATGGCAAAAGCGTATCACCGCAATTGCTATCCATCGCATTTGAAGCCCTTCGTGCTTATAGCATTGAAGAAGTGCGAATCGGTCTGACTCGGCATATTCAATCACCGGATACTGGGCAATTTTTTCCAAAGCCCGCTGACGTCATCAAGCATATCGATGGCAACTCGGGTTCAAGAGCCATGGTTGCTTGGAAC
>JACXUY010000093.1 GCA_014763665.1 Gammaproteobacteria bacterium | reverse complement strand
TGAAGCATTGCCGACAAATGTCGCCATTCATCCTGTCCAAAGGCTCGACCATTGTGCGGATAGAACAGCCTTTCATCGTTGGTAAAGGTTAGCCTGCTACCTTTTTGTCCTCGCTCAGTTTGGTTTAACTGCAAGCTTTTAAGTAGTAAGACTTCTACCGTATCTTGCTCGGAATAGCGTGTTTTAACCGTTTCATCTGGCTTCGTTTGACCCACAAACGACATGCCTTGTAATGCCAAGCGGTGCAGTGTTTCCCTTTTCTGTTTAATGTCAGAAAAGTATCGTGCCATATTGCCAGTTTCTGGACGCTCCTGATAAGTCGATTCGATGAGAGAGCGAATGTCGGCAGGCAGGGACACCTGTGTTTGTTGTTGCCAAACTTCCAACGTTCGACATAATACATAGGGCGCATAAACCTTAGCAGATACACCAAACGCTTGTTCTGGATTAGCAATAGCTATATCTAACAGAGGGGCAATAATCCATGCTTCTTCAACAGCACTACTGCAACGATTAGGATTTTGATGACGCCATAATCGTCCTAAGCGTTGTAACATCATGTCCGTGGGTGCAAGTCGTGTTACCAGAAAATCAGCGTCAATATCTAACGACTGCTCAAGCACCTGCGTACCGAATAAAATTCTTCCTTTCTTGTTGCGATCAACCCAACCGTCTTTACCAAACAAGGTTACCCATTGTTGTTCATTCTGACGACGATGAATTTGCGTAAAACGAGAATGTAATAGCCCCGTTTCAACTCCCATACCATTCGCACGAGCAGCAAGCAAAGCAAACTTCTCTTGCGCTTCTGCCACCGTATTTTCGATCCACAGCACTTGCTGACCCATTTCAGCCCGTTTTAAGGCTTCTTCGAGCGCAACGCCTTCATGTTGCTGAATTGAAATCTTTACTTGATGACTTTCCGTGGCTTCTACAGGTGATTCGTGCAAATCTTGATCTGTTGCCAAGCCACTAATTAACGGATAAGCATTACTGAACACCTTGGTTTTAAGTAGCTTTTGTCGTCTTTCTTGCGTTAAGGTCGCACTTAAAATAATGATGGTGCAGCCCAAGTGTTTAAGCGCATCAACTAATTCATCCATGACAGTGCCTGTGTAGGCATCGTAAGTATGCACTTCGTCCAAAATAACCACTTTACCTGCCAAAGCAAAGGTGCGCACAAAACCATGTTTCACATGCAAAACTGCCATGAGTGCCTGATCAATCGTTCCAACGGCAAAAGGCGCTAGAATACCTTTTTTACCCTGACTAAACCATGCACCACCAGGTGCGGCTTCTTCTCCCATTTGCTGCTTCAGCCATGCCTGACCATGCACCAATAATGGCGTGGCGTGTAAAGAGTCTGCTGCCAATATCTTGCCTAGAAAATCGGAAAACCGTTCATGAATTTTTTCTGATGTTAGTTGTGTGGGCAGTGCAAAATAAATGCCTGTTGCTTTGTTCTGCTCTAATAAGCGATAGGCAGCATAAAGAGCTGCTTCTGTCTTACCCATGCCCATCGGTGCTTCGAGTACATAAACGCCTGTCTGATTTGCCATCTCAAACAATTCTACCTGTGCTTGCCTAGGTTCAAAGCCAAACACGTTTTGAAAACTTAATTGAGTCATAATGTTAGGGGCAATAAAGCCTGCTTCATTAACAGCCTGTTCAATCAGCGGTTGCCAATCTTGTCTGGGATCATCAAACAATTTTCCTGAGCCAATCCAATCGGCAACAGTTGTTAAGCCTGCCAGCAATTTAGCGTGCAAGTCGTCTTTAACTTCGGGAAAACGATCTTCGTTTAAGGCGTGTTTTAGCTGATTAATTAACTCAATGCGATGCGCTAGCCAAGCATCTCCACCAAAAACTTCCGATGAGGCTGATCGTCCACCTAGATTCGGTGAAAATCCATGATGTTGACCTGCAATTTCAGGTATGAATTTGCCAACTTTTGCGTGCATTAGCGTTGCTTGACTGACACCCGCATGACCACCCCAAGCAGATTCATCCGTGGTATCGTCTTTAATAACTTGCCACACTTCTGCGGGCGAGGATGAAAGATTGCTGTAAATTTTTCGTTGGAATGTTGGACTAACCTTGCCATCGTCATGACAAGCTACTGTTAATGCTGACCCTTTAGGAAAGAATTGATCACTCAACCATTGTGGCATACGATCGGTCAATGTTTGTGCGACTTTGCCAACAATGAGACAATGGGTAAAAACATCGCGCCCAGCCAACACCGAACCATCGGCCTGTTTCCATGTTTTGGCAAGACATTGCGAGAGTGGTAACGAAATCTTTCGATTTTTTTCTATGCTAGTTTTAGGTTTTTTCACTCATCATCACCCAAAATAAACCATTAGTGTACTAACGCAACACTGAGTAATTAATAAATTGCCTTTACCGAATTAAACCAATCTCACGAAGTGATTAGTAACCAACATCATGCTGTTATGAGTTCAGGTATAAAAAGTCTGACTGCACCATGTTAACACCTAACCGTCTCAAATCATGAGACGCTAAGACAACTGTGCGTCAATTAATTGCTGCGTGAGTAACTGAATTTCATCAATACGGTGTAGCTGATTGACCCATTCCACAGGTATGACTTGAACACCATAGTAGGCACCACAGAGTTGTATAATGGTCCAATAACCTCGGTGGGAAAGATAGCTTACAATTGCCATCTCGGAGAAAAAAATGACCAGCCAAAAACAAAGAAAAGCCAAAACAGTGTTTACGCCAGATCAGAAGCTTGAATATGCGAAACTGATGGTCGAAGAAGGTTACACCAATTAAAAAGTGATGGCAAAAAATCGGGTCTAGCTGTTGAGCGAAGCGAGTCGATCTAATGTCATCTGACACCTGACCTGAATCAAGGCAACAATCTTAGCTAAAATTTCATTTGCCAATCCTTTTTCTTCAAACTGGCTTTTCACCTGTATAGCTAATTTTGGCAATTTACTGGCAATATCACGAACACGTTTTTTGACCAAGGCTGGCGACAATCCAGCCTCTTCGGCGAATCTCAGCCAATGACGTTCATAAACTTGATCAAACTCATATTTAGAACCGAGTTTCATCGCCATTTTAACGGTTAAGTTAGGATAAACTGCCGTCGACAAAACATCATACAATGGCGCCAATATGACGCCATTGGGGTTATATAGCAAAGAGAAATTTTTACCGTGTGCATCATGATTACCAATCAACGCATTAAAAATGACATAGTCCAACATCATCAGCACCTGTGGCGCATTGGGTCGCGTTGCTTGACGAATAAGCTCAAAACACTGTTTCAAACTTGGACCGCCCTCATTTTGGTACTTATATTCTGGAACAATTCCCAAAGCTTGACAAAAATCCTCTTGATGCAATCTAACCAAAGCACCGTTGGTCATCACTTGCCGATCATAACGTTCTACCAACAAAAATGATTGGTGTTGAACGGTCATGATTTGACTGCGTGCCACGCTTAATTTGAGGGCTTGGGCTAACGCTAAACAAAAGCCCTCATTAAACACACTCCCTTCAATGTCTTGAATTACCGGCTTAAGAATGTGCGTACTTGGCGTATTATGCCATGGCACACCCAGTCTTCTCTGCGATAACACAACAGGCAACTTATCTTGTGCTCCAGCCAAAGACAAACGCAATCCATCTTGACCAGCTAACATCGGACGTTTCGGCAACTCATTCAATAAGGAAATAATCGCATCATCATCTAACCAACGAACGGCTTGTTCGCTCATATTGCTTGGTGGAATCTGATCTTGCTCTAAAAACATGACGGCACCCGCGCACTCACCACCAATACCGTCTAGCAGCGCAAAATCATTTTGACGCGATACTTGAAGCGCTTGTGCAACCAAACGTCGCTTTTCACCTTCAGGCAACAAACCCGAAAAAAAAGGACGGCTCACACGATCATCAAAAACGGCTTCTTGCAATGGCAAAGAGTGAGAAATTGGAAAAGCAGTATTACTATCCAGCCATTGAAGATCGTATTGAAAAGCGATGCGTCCATGTTGCAAAAACAAACGACCAACTCGTTGCGCATTCAACCATACCACTAATTCATGCGTCATGATTTATTCTCACTCGATAGTCCTTCAAGTATCAAATGCCCACCTAAGGCATCAATAACTCTCAACACATGAGACAATCGCACACTGTGCTTACCCGCCTCGAGCTCAACAATAAAACGCACACCGACACCTGCTGCTAACGCTAATTGTGGCTGAGTGAGGGACAAAGACTTCCTTGCCGCACGAACAACGGAACCCAAAGACTCTGGTGAATCGATGATAGCGCTCATAAAATTTCCTTTTCGGGAAATTATTAACCAAAAAAAGTAAAAAAGCAAACAAATTTCCCGATAGGGAATGAAATACAACAATTGATCATTAATAAACAAAAAATACCGATCGGGAAACGTTTAGACATCTAGTAATGACCATAGCGTGTTTAAAGCCAAGATACAAGAAATTATGCATCTGACTCATTTTTCGATAACTACCTTGAGCACGCGACTGCCACCTATACGTTCAATTTAGCGCATGTTACCCTGTAATTACGACATTATGCTTCTAGCTATGGCATTTTTAATGGCAAGGCCAGTGAAACGGCGGTGCTGAGATTCTCTGCTCATGCCGCTCAGTGGGTTGCTGATGAAATCTGGCATGAAAAACAGACTGCCCATTGGTTAAGCGATGGTCGTTATGAACTGACCATTCCTTACCATGAATCGCCAGAGCTCATGGGTGAAATTATGCGTTGGATACCAGAAGTGGAAGTGGTCGCCCCCATGCGCCTGAAAACCAAACTGGTGGAATTACTGACGCAGGCACTGCAAGTCAATCGTGTTGACGATTAGCCGCGTAGCGCGTTATTTGCGATCAAATTCCCACTGGCGTTCATAGGGATTGTAAGTGGGTTTACTGCTTGGTTGGGCATGCTTAACCGAACTCACAGCTCATCCACAATGTATTTAGCAAAGTACAAAGGCAGCACTATGTGCTCCCTTTCTAAGGGAGATGACCCCTGAGTGCCTGTTAGTTTTATGGTTTTATGCGGCTGGCACTTTTGAACATAAGATGGCAACGACTTTGCGCGCGTTCTACTACCGCTTTTGACCTCAACCGGAATAACCTGCCCTTCATCATTGGCTAAAATAAATTCAATTTCTGCACGAGCATCGCCCCACGAAAAAGTCGGCTCTATGCCAAGCGCTGCCAACTCTTGCTGTACAAAATTTTCAGCGATATAACCCTTATATTCGTATGCTTGCTTCTTAATTTCGAGATAACTCGTACCCAACATGTGATTGAGCAAGCCGACATCGAACAGATAGAGTTTAACGTAATTTTCTTTCTGATAGGCGGCAAGTGGTAAACGTGGCAATCCTTCAATGGGATAGTTTTTGAGTGCTAATCGGCAGCGATGCAACCACATAATGGCACCTTCAAAATCGGCATAACGTGACTTGCGTGCATCAACGCCCTTAAACTTAAATCGCTTCACTGACTCATCTAATACAGACGACAGCTGCATCGGGATATGTCTGAATACGGCTTCAATCAACTGAGCATTAACCTTGCCCGCATATTTGCCAAAATCTCGCTGATAACCTTCGACCAAGTTGCCGTGAATACTGGAAACCTCGGCAATGCGATCCAATAGACTTCTCTCTGGTTGGCTGAACCAAGCAGAAACGGCTTCTGGCATACCGCCTGTAAAATAATAATCGGTCAATTTATCCATCAATTGAATGTGAGCGGCACTGCTTTGCGTCTTCTGTTCGAAGGCACGAATTAAGGCAGATTCACCCGATGCCCACAAGAACTCTTCAAAGGTAAGCGGACGTAAATTGTACTGCTCTACTTTACCGACAGGAAAAGCGGTAAGTAAGCCAATGTTAGATCCACTGGCTGCCACAAACCAAGTAGGTGCTTGCTCTGCGAAATATTTTAGCGACGTTACCGCCCTAGCACACTCGCCTATTTCGTCTAAGATTAACAAATCAGTAATCGGGTTGAATGCTTGCCCCGTTAATAACTCAAGGTTGCTGATAATATCTTGTGGATTGAGTGCATCGGCAAAGGCTTCTGCCATTACGGGAGAAGCTAAAAAATCGACCCTGAGCACCCGCTGAAAAGCTTGCCCTAGTAAGTTTTGCAACAAATAGGTTTTACCCGTCTGACGCGCACCATCGATTAACAAGGGTTTGCGTGTTGCACGATCTTTCCAAGCCAGTAGTTGATTTAGTAAAATACGTTTCATGATTTACACTTTTATGCGCCAATTATTGAAAATAATAACACAATTATGCGCATTAAATGCACGAAATAAAATATCAGATTTTGCTAGGTAAAATTTGCACCGCTCATTACACGAGCGAAACAACCACCAAAGGCAATGCTCTCGATAACATGACTTCTTGCATCACCGCCAGTTGATGATGTCGCAATGGTTCAGCCCAAGGGGCTAAAGGGCTTTTTTCGTTTATGAGTTGCTTAAGTTGTTCGCCATATTGTGGCAATTGTTTTGCGAATAGTCCTTCTTTATTAGCCGCTAACAACTTAGGTAAGTTGGTTTGTGCAATGCTCGGCAATAGCAGGGCATTCAATCCTTTCACGCCTAATTGGCACAAACCTGCAGCATCAAAATCGAAAAAGCCAACAATTTGTGCTTGGCATTGCGCTAAATAACGCTGACTGGCTTGTGCCGAAAAGCCTTGCCCACCCCGATAAACCACTAATACATCGGCTGAAAGACAGTCGCATAAACTGGCGTAGTCTTGAAGGGTCAAAAAAGCAGCGAGGTTTTCGACCAAGAGCACTTGCGATGGTTTCGCCTGTAATAACTCACCGACACGAAACTCAATACCATGCCCACCATTCACTTCAAATGGGTTTCTGAGTGACTTGACTAGCACACGATCTTGGGTGACAGGTGACTTGGCTAGTTTTTCATCTGCCAGCACGCGAGATAGCGTCATTCTATCAGTAAAGTCTTCGACAGAAAGCGACTGTGCGTAACCATTCATCGACAGAAAGGTAGCAATTTTTGATATATCTTCATAACGAAACGATACCTTTCGCCCGTTAATCTGACCTATCCCCTCCTCCTCTACAAAACACACCAACCAGCCAGAAGCGGTTCTTTCGACAGGCAATCCCTTTTGATGAATTGCCTGTAGTGCCAAGAGTTGAGATTGATTGAGTTTCATGATGCTACACAGCCTTAGCAACAAATTGGGCGCGAATATCCGATAACACCAGCATATCAGACCACTCAGACAAGGGGTGCTCAATCCATTCAAGGTTCAAACTACCCTGCTCCGTGAGTGAGTGACTTTGCACATCAACTAACCATTGCGACTTTAGTATCAATGCGATGATCATTTAGGGCGTGCAGTATGCGCTGCAACTGCCTTGTTCTCAACTCACTTTCTTTGAAGGATATCGATAACCGCTGTAACTTATGCAACAACAAACTCAAATCACTCCCCTGTGACACAGCATCTAAGAACTTTTCCGGAATGGCTTCGTGCGCGCGTAAACGTTGCACTTCTTCTGCTAGCTTCGCAGCCTTGCTCAGACTTTTCTTAAAACCAATCTGTTCGAGATTGGAGTTAATGTGTGCCTCCACTCGCTCGACTTGGGCAAAGGCCGTGCCCATTTCATTCATACGCTGAGAAATATGTCTGCCTTTTTCTTTAATGCGCCGAGCTTGATCGTCTAGTGAACGATCTAAGTCGATTAACTTTTGCGACAGCAAACTAAACTGCTGTTTAATATCCTCTATCAGGCCTTGCAAATACTCTCCCAACAAGTAAGTTAAACTCTGCTGTTGGGACTCCCCGTGATGCCATCACCAAATTATGACGAATGTAATCAATGACCTCGCTAAAGTTTGGCATGTCGTTACTCAGTTGATCCAATGCCTGCATCGCCA
>JACXUY010000036.1 GCA_014763665.1 Gammaproteobacteria bacterium | reverse complement strand
CTGCAAACCCCAATACGGAACTATTGAAAATAATACGTCCATAACCCTGTTGTCTGAAGTGGGCAATGAGCTGACGATTCAGCTCATGCGTGCCAAATACATTGGTTTCGAATTGATGGCGCAGGGCTTCACGACTAATATCTTCTAATGCCCCCGGTAAACCAAAAGCGGCATTGTGAAAGACGCCAGCCAATCGGTTATTGGTTAAGCGCAAGGTTTCAACCACCGCTTTTTCGATACTGGTTGAGTCTGCAAGATCACATAAGACAACATTGAATTCACCCGAAAGGCGATCTTTATCTTCCGGTCGTCGCACTGTAGCAATGACATGAAATCCGAGTGCTTGTAAATGCAAAGCAGTGCGATAGCCAATACCACTAGAGCAACCAGTGACTAAAATACTGTCGGGCGGGGCGAGTGGTCTAGACATACCGGTATTCGCTTTTATTTTGAACTCAAGCCAATTTAGATTTTAGTCGAGTGACTAGTTCATCTATTGGCCATTGTTCGGCTGATTCGGCACGGCGATGTTTGTATTCGATGGTTCCAGCATCCAGTCCACGCTCGCCAATCACCAATCGATGCGGAATGCCAATTAACTCAGCATCGGCAAACATGACACCGGGGCGTTCGTTACGATCATCAAATAATACATCAATACCCATAGCTTGCAGTTCTTTGTACAGCTGCTCAGCTGCTTCGGCAACGCGCGGCGACTTGTGCAGATTCATCGGTACAATGACCAGCGTATAAGGAGCGATGGCATCTGGCCAGATAATGCCTCTGTCATCATTATTTTGTTCAATAGCCGAAGCAACAACACGGGTAACGCCGATACCATAACAGCCCATTTCCATAACGCTATTTTTACCCGATTCATTCAATACGGTGCAATTCATCGCTTCGGAATAGGTTTTACCCAATTGGAAAATATGACCCACTTCAATACCACGGGCGATACGGATTTCACCTTGACCACAAGGGCTAGGATCGCCTTCGACCACATCACGCAAATCAGCCACTAGAGTGGGTTCAGCTACATCACGTCCCCAATTAACACCAGTTAGATGGTAATCGGTTTCATTGGCACCACAAATAAAATCGGCGCAATGAGCGGCGGCATGATCGACAATCATGGGAATGGATAAGCCAGTTACGCCTAAGCTGCCCACTTGAGCACCGGTCAGTTGTGCCACTTCTGCCTCATTAACAAAGGTCATGGGGGCAGCAACCTGAGGTAATTTTTCGACCTTAATTTCATTGAGGCTATGGTCGCCACGCAACACTAAAGCAACAGCTGGGCTGTCAGTGCCTTTCACCAGCAAGGTTTTTACGCACTGGCTGGGTGATACTTTGAAGAAATATGCCACTTCATCAATGCTTTTCACATTGGGCGTATGTACTTTTTGCATCGTCTGCGTTGCTGGTGCACGCGGTGTTTTGGGGGCTAAGGCTGGTGCTAACTCGACGTTGGCAGCATAGTCACTCACCGTGGAGAAGGCAATGGCATCTTCACCCGACTCAGCCAATACATGGAACTCGTGTGAGGAATCACCACCGATACTGCCTGTATCAGCTTTAACGGGGCGGAAGTTTAAGCCAAGGCGGGTGAAGATGTTGCAGTAGGTCGCATGCATCAGCTCGTAGGTTTTTTGTAGGCTGTCGGTATCTAAATGGAAAGAATAAGCATCCTTCATAATAAATTCACGCGAGCGCATGACACCAAAACGGGGACGAATTTCATCCCGGAATTTGGTTTGAATTTGATACAGGTTAATGGGTAATTGCTTGTAAGATTTCACTTCTCGACGCACCAGATCAGTAATGACTTCTTCGTGTGTGGGGCCTAAGACAAAATCACGATCATGTCGGTCTTTGAAACGCAGCAATTCCTTGCCGTACTTGTCAAAACGTCCTGTTTCTTGCCATAGCTCTGACGGCTGTACCACCGGCATGGCCACTTCTAACGCCCCAGACTTGTCCATTTCTTCGCGAATAATACGTTCGACTTTACGCAGTACTCTTAGCCCCAAGGGTAGCCAGGTGTAAAGGCCATTCGCCAATGGGCGAATCATGCCAGCACGAATCATCAGTTGATGGCTAACAACGACCGCATCGGAAGGAGAATCACGTAAAGTGGCAATAAGAGTTTGACTGCTACGCATAAAACGAATAACCTGATTTTTTATTAAAATTGATTACTGTAATTTTATCATAGTGAGAAGGAACATGCCCCAAAATCCACAACAGGACTTACCGCTTTGGACTGAACGTCGTAGCTGGGGCGCACCCCGTGCCATCAATCCGCAAAAAAGAGATGGTTTTGCTCGGGATCGTTCACGCATTATTCATTCTGCTTCTTTTCGCCGCTTACAAGCGAAAACACAAGTGTTAGGGCTGCATGAAAGTGACTTTTATCGCACGCGCTTAACGCATTCGTTAGAAGTGGCGCAAATTGGCTCGGGCATTGTTGATTTTCTGCAACGTAACAGTACTTGTCGTGAAGGGGTTGCTTGGTTGCCCAGTGCTTATTTGATGGAAGCTATTTGTATGGCGCATGATATTGGTCACCCCCCATTTGGTCACGGTGGTGAAGTGGCACTTAATTTTATGATGCGCAATCATGGCGGCTTTGAAGGTAATGGCCAGACCTTACGAATATTGGCGCGATTGGGTGAGCATAGCGAAAGGCACGGGCAGGATTTAACGCGTCGAACCTTGTTGGGTGTACTTAAATATCCGGTTATCTACCAAGATGTGGTACGCAAGGACGAGGCTTATCAGCAAGCCTGTTGGCATCAGGATTACGATTTTAAGACCTTGGATATGCGCCCTTGGCTACCGCCAAAATCCATTTTTCAGGAAGAGTCGGATGTGCGCGATTGGGTCTTGTCGCCTTTTTCTGAGCAGGATCAACAAGCGTTTGTTGCTTTTGAAGCCAGTGCAGAGCACCATGCTAAACCCATTTATCACGCTTTAGATACCTCCATCATGGATATTGCTGACGACATAGCTTATGGCGTACACGATTTAGAAGATGCCATCGCCATGGGATTGATTCATCGAGCCTTATGGCAAGACGAGGTGATGAGTCAGCCCGTTTTTGCCCAATCGACCTTGTTTGATGCCCAACAAATTACGCAATGGTTGTTTGCGGGTAACTCTCGTTCACTGAAACGAGGCATTAGTCATTTAGTAGGAGCGTTTATTCATGGGGTTGAATTACATCAACAACAGCGTTTTGAGCATCCTCTATTAGACTATCAAGCTGAGTTAACCCAACCTGCAGCACAAGCTTTGTGCGTATTAAAACAGTTTGTTTGGGATCATGTGATTAGTATTCCAGAAGTCAAATCTTTTGAATACAAGGGACAGGTAACAGTGATGGAGCTTTTCAGAGTGCTTTGGTCAAATCCAGAAAGATTGTTACCGCGCTCACGTTTAGCCAAGTTAGATGCTGCCACATCGGAGTCAGAACGAATGCGTTTACTATGTGATTATGTTGCTGGCATGACCGATGATTACGCCACGCGTGTCTATGCCAAACTGTTTAGTCCTTATTACGGCTCAATTTTTGATCGTTTATGATGAAATTTTTGCGACACAATGCGCTTAGGCGATGCTTTATATCATCGTTTGTGATTATAATGACCTAAAGCTCGTCAGAACGAGCAACACAAGCCACATTCGTCATAAGGATTACCCATGGATCTGAACTCAATTAATAAAACTGCCAATCTGGTACACAACAATCAAATGAGCTTGATGATTTTCCAAATGCGTCAAGAATTTGGGGATAAAGCGCCAACTTTTTATGGTATTAACGTATTCAAGGTACGGGAAGTGATTGAAGGGCGACGTTTCCCTGTTGCGCAAACGCCTAACTCTCATCCTTTAATTGAAGGCATGATTCAGTTGCGCGGAAATTTTATTCCGGTCATTGATATGCCAACGTGGTTGGGTTGTCCGATGACCGAAGAAGAAAAAGAAAAGTCGGTTATCATCGTTTCTGACTTTTCAAATAATATCGTCGGCTTCCGTGTTGCTCATATTCATGGCGTGGAAGAAAAAGAATGGAACGAGCTACAAGCGGCAGAAAATGTCAATTCTATGGGTACGACCAACCGAGTGGTTAACCAAACTAAGGTGAAATACAATGGTCATGATGAGTTGTGTTACATTCTGGATGTCGAAAGTTTACTGATCGAATGTATGCCTGATATGGCAGAAAAATTGCGTCCAACTTTAACAGCACAAAGTTGGAAAACCTTTTATGAAGGCAAGCTATTGCTGGCGGCCGATGATTCCAAAGCCATTCGTGGTTATTTAACGTCAGTATTTGAACAATTGGGTATACCGCATAAACTTTTCGATGATGGTAAACAGCTTATCGACTACATGCAGGGCTTGCCGGATGGCAAGAGTATTTCTGCTGTCGTAACTGACTTAGAAATGCCAGAGGCATCGGGACATACGGTCATCAAGTTTATACGCGCTGACAATCGCTTTAGTCGTCTTCCTGTTTCAGTGCATAGTTCGATGACCTCTGAAAACAATGAACGTGATGCGAAAAAATTGGGAGCTGACTTCTTTATCGGTAAAATTAATACAGATGTGGTTACAAAGACCCTAGAAGCAATGACCAAAGTTATTCATTGAGTTGTCTGGTCATAATCTAAAAAAGCCACGGAATTCAGTGGCTTTTTTATTGTCAAATTCATAAGTAAGATTTGGTTACCCATACCGGAATTTCCCTTAGCGATTGTGTTTTAGCACTTTTTGCTTGCTGTTGTAGCGCCCAGTGAATATGTTCTGAAACTAACGGAGTTGCATTTGGCAAGGCCAGTTTGAGTGCTTGCTCAGTTTCTCTCGTGTATGGCGAATTACCTAAGGCAATAGCCAAATTGCGTCGCCATTGTTGGTAGCCGATGCGCCGAATTGGACTTCCTTCAAAATGGCGCAAAAACTCATCCTCACGCCACTGCCACAGAGTAAGCAAGCTGATGTCGTTTAACTGATGGCGGGTACTAAAGTCACTCACTTGGCTTGTTTTTGAAAACTTATTCCATGGGCAGGTCAGTTGACAATCATCGCAACCATAAATGCGATTTCCCATAAGCGGTCTCAGCGATTCATCAATGACGCCATCGTATTCAATGGTTAGGTAACTAATACAACGACGTGCATCAACAGTAAAAGGAGCGACAATCGCTTGTGTCGGACAGATATCAATACAGCTGGTGCAAGGTCCGCAACCACAGTGATCCGTTGCTTCATCAGTTGGTAGAGGTAAATCGCAAAGCAGTTCCCCTAAAAAGAAAGTAGAGCCCGCCTTGGGATGGATGAGTAAGGTGTGTTTGCCAATAAACCCCAATCCCGCTTGCTGTGCCAGTGCGTGCTCCATAATCGGAGCACTGTCGACAAAAGGCCTCCATTGAAATGGGCCAATTTCTTGCTCAATGCGTAATGCCAGCTTTTTTAATTGCGATCGTAAAATCTTATGATAGTCGCGCCCAAGGGCATACCGTGAAATATAGGCTTTTTGTGGGTTTTGCAGGTGAGATAATGCGCTCTGTTTCGTTTCTGTCCAGTAGTCCAAACGTGCACTGATGACACTGATGCAGCCTTCATGCAAGACACTGGGATTGAGCCGCTGCTGTTGATGCTGTGTCATAAAATGCATTTCACCATGATAGCCATTGGCTAGCCAATCGTTAAGTGCTTGTTGATGCGATTGTGGAATAACGGGGCGAGTAATGCCGATGGTTAAATGAAGTTCTTCACCCCAGCGACGAATTTTCTGTGCTAGGTCGGTATAATCGACATCGGTTAAATTTTTCGATTGATTAGTCATGTATTGTCATCAGTGGGTTTCAACATCGGTTACGCAAACACAAGCGCTCGCCGCAAAAATGGCGCAGCAGGTTGCACCTTTGGTTCATGATAAAGGTTTCTTCATCACATTGGAAGGCGACCTAGGAGCTGGAAAAACCGCTTTTAGTCAGGGATTTATCCAGTCTCTGATACCGAAAGTGCGCGTGAAAAGCCCAACCTTTTCGTTAATTGAGTCTTATCAAACCGACCGTTTCAGTTTACATCATTTAGATTTATATCGTCTGCAAGATCCAGAGGAGTTGGAGTATCTGGGATTAAGAGATTTGTTCTGGCATAGCATTTGCTTATTTGAGTGGGCCAGTCGCGGTGAGGGATGGTTGCCTGCCGCTGATTGTGCCATTCAGATAGTTTCACTGTCGGGAGATGATCGGCAAATTACGCTGAACGCTCACAGTGAGTTAGGACATCTATTACTAGCGAGTATGCTTGAATCGTCTTAATCAATAAGACAAAGGGGTGATGATGAAATCACGATTATTCAGTGCTGTTGCGGCTTTATTATCGAGTTTACTTGGGCAAAGTGTGTTGGCTGCTGAATTGCTCTCGGTGCGTGCGGGTGAAGATGCTCGATTAACGCGCCTAGTACTGGTCAGTGATACCCCTAAAGCATGGAAAGTACAACTCAATCGACAGCAATTGATTATTCAATCCAGTAATGTTAAAACACGCTTAGAAAAAAAACTTGTGTTACCTATGGCTAGCGCGTTGGATAAGGTGGCGGTTAAAAAATCGAAACAACAGCTGACGCTTGAAACTAAGCTAACTCGTCCCATGAAGCTAGTGAATAGTTATACAATGCCGCATAAAAAAGGACAATCGGTTCGATTTGTCATTGAGTTAGCCAATGCCAAACCAGTGAAGCCCGTTAGAAGTGTGCAACAAGTCGTCCACACCCTTGGTGCAGAAATTCAAGCGCAGAAAACTAAAGCATACAAGCTATCTCATGCACAGCTGGCTGCTATGCAGCCGCAGGATTTAAAAACCATCAGCATCGCTCCATTGAGTGTTAAGCCTTTTAAAGGGACTAAGGAGTTAGTGGTAGCGATTGATCCAGGGCATGGCGGTAAAGATGTCGGAGCGGTCAGTGCTTCAGGCGTCATGGAAAAGGATTTAACTTTAGCGGTGGCGAGAGAGCTCAAGCGTCAAATTGATGCACAACCAGGTATGCGAGCGGTACTAACACGTGATGGCGATTATTTTGTTCCGCTGACTAAGCGTCCACAAATCGCCAGGGAGCTTAATGCCGATGTCTTTCTTTCCCTACATGCCGACTCTTATAAAGACAGAAAAATCAGTGGTGCCTCTTTTTATGTGACCTCTAACAAGGGGGCCTCTTCTCACTTAGCCAAATTTGTTGCGGCACATTCTAATACTTCTGATTTTCATTTAATTGATGGGGTTGAGTTATGGAACCGTCAACAAGCCAATAGTATTGGTCAGGTGGCCATGTATAGCTCTATCGATGATAGTCAAAAGTTAGGTAAGTATCTAAAGCAGGAATTTAAACGGGCGGGTATTCGTTTGCAACATTCACAAGTGCAGTCGGCTAACTTCATGGTGCTTAAAAATATTGATATGCCGTCGGTGCTGGTTGAAATGGGATTTATTTCAAATCCTGTACAAGACAGATTGCTACAACATGCTGCTTATCAAGCACGTATTGCCCGTTCGTTGGTTAGTGGGTTGGTGAGATTTGTCGAGGTGCAACCAGAGCCAGGTGTTGTCTATGCGAAGGTGCGTGTCATTAAAGGAGACAATTTGGTCAAAATTGCACAACGTCATGGCATTAGCGCTGACTATTTGGCTAAAGCGAACAACTTAACTAAAAAAAGCAGTCTGAAAATTGGTCAAGTGCTTAAAGTGCCTGTTAACATGACACAGCGCGTGGCGATGATTAAAGATATGAAGGGCTAATTTGATCTCCTCTGTTTGCGTTATAATGAACGGGTGAATACAACAGCTCATCGAATCCATCCCTTATCACCATTATTGGTGAATCAAATCGCTGCTGGCGAGGTGATTGATCGTCCTGCGTCTATTGTTAAAGAGTTAGTGGAAAACAGCCTAGATGCTGGCGCCACGCATATTGAGATTCACATTGAAGAAGGTGGCTTAAACCTCATCGAAGTGCGTGATAATGGTAGTGGCATTCATTATGATGACCTGCCGCTAGCAGTATCGGCTCACGCAACCAGTAAATTGCAGCATACTTATGATCTTTTCAATATTCACTCTTTTGGTTTCCGAGGGGAAGCACTTGCCAGTATCGGCGCTGTTGCGCGATTACGTCTGACATCAACAACGGCGGATGCACCTCATGGTGGGATATTGGTGGTAGAAAATGGCGCAGTTCAAACGCATCAGCCTATCGCTCATCCGCAAGGGACGCTCATTGCGGTTGACCGTTTGTTTCATACGATCCCCGCGCGAAAAAAATTCTTAAAGTCAGCCCGTTCAGAATGGGCCAAAATAGTCGATGTGTTGACGGCGCTGATGTTAGCTCATAACGAAGTCGCCTTCACCTTGCGCCATAATCAGCAATGCATTTATCAATTGCCGGTACAAGAACACTTATCAACACAACGCTTGGCGACATTGGTGAGCCATAGTTTTGCCCAAGCCGTTTTACCCGTGGCTGTAGCACGAGAGGAGTGGCAGTTATCAGGATTTATTGCCTCGCCGCGCTATACGCGCGCCAGTGCTGATCAGCAATGGCTCTTTGTCAATGGTCGTCCCATCAAGGATCGTCAATTATCCTTTAGTATTAAGCTTGCCTATGATGATTTATTGCATGGTCAACGTCATCCAGCCTTTGTGTTGTTTTTAACGCTTGATCCAACTAAGGTCGATGTGAATGTGCATCCAGCCAAAACCGAAGTGCGTTTTGCCGATGGTCGAGCCTTAAGTGATGCTTTGCGTTATGCCATTCGTGAAACCCTTGCCCAGCAAGCCACGTTATTGAATGATGCACACGTCATGCAGCCCTCGCACACTATGCAACATCAGACTGCTTCTCGTATTGAACCGACTAATCCCACAACTCAATGGCGGGTTAAAGAGGACAAAGCGGATTGGTCAGCACAAGTACAAGCCGAACTCAGTTGGCAAAGTAAAGCTGTACATTTAGAAAATGTGCCTATTTCAGTCGCATCAACTCAAGTCATGTCTGAAGAGGTTGTCGAGGATGAACAATATCTAGGACAGGCAAGGGCACAAATTCAGGGTGTTTATATCGTGGCAGAAAATCGGCAAGGTCTGGTGTTGGTCGATATGCACGCTGCGCATGAGCGCGTTGTTTACGAAAGGCTCAAAAGGCAATGGTCTGAGTTATCACAAACCAGTCAACCACTACTGGTACCTTTGATAGTGCCCTTGTCCGTCCATCAGCAAGCGTTAATGGAAAGTTTAATGGTGCAGCTGGCTGAACTCGGGTTTATCATAGACTGGCTCGGTGAGAGCAGTTGTGTGGTGAGGGCTGTGCCAGCATTATTGGTTAAAGCCGATTTAAGTGATTTGTTGTTCAAACTGCTTGATTCGATAGATCAAGGGGGAAGTGCAGACCACTTTATCGCTCGCCAACAGGATATTTTACTCTCTAGCATGGCCTGTCATGGTTCAGTGCGTGCCAATAGACAGCTCACCTTGGCAGAAATGAATGCATTGCTACGACAAATGGAGCAGACGCCCAATTCTGGGCAATGTAATCATGGCCGACCCACATGGATACAGATGACGATGACTGAGTTAGATAAACTTTTCTTAAGGGGACAGTAAGTTGATGGATGCACTGGTCATTGCTGGACCAACCGCAGCTGGGAAAACCGCTTTAGCATTAGCATTGGCGCAACAGATTCCTGCAGAAATTATCAATATGGATTCTGCTTTGGTCTATCGTGGTATGGACATTGGTACAGCGAAACCCAGTGTGTCAGAGCGTGGGCAATTGGTCCATCACTTAATTGATATTGTCGATGTTACAGAAAGTTATTCAGCAGCGGATTTTGTCGCTGATGCCGAGCGTTTAGTACCTGAAATTAAAGCAAGGGGTAGGTTGCCGATTGTGGTTGGTGGTACATTGCTTTATTTGCACAGTTGGCAACAGGGATTGTCCGATTTACCTTCTGCAGATGAGGCTTTGCGTGTCCAATTGCAACAAGAATGGGAAGCTGATCCAGCGGCCATGCACGCGCGTTTGTGTCGTTTAGACCCAGTTGCAGGTAGTCGCATTCATCCCAATGATCCTCAGCGCATTTTACGGGCGTTAGAAGTGATTACGCTGACAGGGGCTAGCCTGACCGAACAACAGCAGCAACGTAAGGCAACAGAACTGGATTTGGGTGTTGTGTTTATTGAACCTCCTAGTAAGCCTTGGTTACATGAGCGCATTGAGCAGCGGTGGCGATTAATGATGCAACAGGGTTTTGTAGATGAGGTGAAAGCGGTGATGCAAGCGACGCAACAACAATTAGATTTACCTTCCATGCGTTGCGTTGGTTATCGACAAGTTGCTTTGTTTTTACAGGGTGAAATTGATGCGTCAGAAATGGAGCAACAGGCTTTATCGGCAACGCGCAGTCTGGCGAAACGTCAATTAACCTGGATGAAAAAGATGCAGGCACAACTCCGATTGCAAGCGGATGTGTCGACGCAAAAACAGTTAGCGCAAGTACTCACTTATCTTCAGATTGAGTAGTTAAGGTGCTTTAATGTCGTAAGTCATGACAAAATAGACTAACTGGTGTAGACTTAAGCGCGCATTATGAACCAATGACTTAGTTTCATGCGTGTTTGCGATGCATAATGGGAGTGCTGAAAACTCAGCTTAGTCAGGTTTTTAGAAACTCTGCCAATAAGAAGGCTTGACCCTAATAAAATCTCGGAGAATAACTATGTCAAAAGCCCAACCGATTCAAGATCCTTATTTAAATGCGCTGCGTAAAGATCGTATTCCTGTCTCTATCTACTTGGTTAATGGTGTTAAATTGCAAGGTCGTGTTGACTCATTCGATCAGTTTGTCGTGATGTTGCGCTCAACGGTATCGCAAATGGTTTACAAGCATGCTATTTCAACCATCGTTCCTGCTCGTGATCCTAAGGGTTATTTCGGTGGTGAAGAGGGCGAGGAAAGTAGTGAAGTGGTGGGTGAATAAATTTTGTGGCTTGTTAAACGCTTTTTTGTTGGTAAGCGAGGCATAAACTCGTTTGGCTGAGTTATTTCATCGTATCGAGCAACAGCGGCACGCTGAGCGTGCAGTTTTGGTGCATCTTGATCTTCATGATGCCAATCATGCTGAAGATTTGAACGAGTTTCGTGAGCTCGTTGATTCGGCAGGCGTCACTGAAGTTGCGCTGGTGATCGCTAAACCGAGTAATTTTCGTGCCAGAACTCTGCTAGGCAGTGGCAAAGTCGAAGAAATTGCCGAATTAGCTAAGGCTTTGCAAGCAGATGTTATTATTGTTAACTTTGCTTTGTCACCCAGTCAAGAACGCAACTTATCCAATGATTGTCAGATGCGGGTCGTCGATCGTGTCGGCTTGATTTTGGATATCTTCGCGCAGAGGGCGCAGTCCTTTGAAGGTAAACTCCAAGTCGAGTTGGCGCAGCTCAAACATATGGCAACCCGCTTGGTCGGTGGTTGGTCTCATTTGGAACGGCAAAAGGGTGGCATTGGCTTACGTGGTCCGGGTGAGACTCAGCTAGAAAGTGATCGTCGCTTAATTCAAGAACGCATGATCATGCTGGAAAAGCGTTTGGCGAAAGTACGCGGTCATCGTGATTTATCTCGTAAATCGCGCGCTAAAAATGAGTTGCCAACCGTCGTGTTGGTTGGTTATACCAATGCGGGTAAGTCCACTATTTTTAATGCGCTAACTCGTGCTGATGTTTACGCTGAGGATCGCTTGTTTGCCACTTTGGATACCACCATACGACGTATTCATTTGCCGGGTGTCGGTCCTTGCGCTCTAGCCGATACGGTTGGCTTCATTCGCCATATTCCGCATGACTTGGTAGCTGCTTTCCGATCAACTTTAGAAGAAGCCACGAATGCCAGTTTGCTCATTCATATCATTGATGCTTCTGATCCAAGAAGAGATGAAAAAATAGCAGATGTGATGAGTGTTTTAGCGGAAATCGGTGCTAAAGACCTTCCCATCATTCATGTTTATAATAAAATCGATGCTTGTATTCCCACGGTTGAGGCACATGTCACACCAGCATTGCCCGATGGTTCTCGTGAGGTTTGGGTTAGCGCAAAAGCAGAATTAGGTATGGCATTGTTGGTAAGTGCTATCGCCGAAAAGTTGGAAGGAGAACAACTTGAAGTGAAGGTTGCCTTAGCCGCCAGCAAAGGGAAGCAAAGAGCGCAGCTTTATGCTATGGGTCAAGTATTATCTGAGTCATTTGATGAGAAGGGATTGGCTTGGCTTACCCTGCGCCTTTCACCGGCTCAATGGGCTGATATTTGTCAAGATTCACGTTTTGAATTTAAAGAACAGCTTGCATCAAAAGCGCTCAGCGCCTAGAATTTGCCAGTTTGTCTCTATTCATGTCACACAAAGGGAGTTGGTCAGTATGGCCTGGAACGAACCTGGGAAACCTGGACAAGATCCATGGGGTGGAAATCGTCCACCACGAAAAGACTCATCAGCGGATGCGGTTGAACAAGTTAAGCGTCAGTTAGAGGCCTTTTTGGGCAAGATTGGTCAACAAAGCGGTGGTCAGAATGGCTCCTCGGCAATGCCCCCCGAGGGTTTGGGTGTTGGTATGGGGGTTGTCGCTGGCGCTGCTGTTGCGATTTGGCTGGCTTTCGGTACCTACATCATTGATCCCGCTGAGCGTGGTGTGGTGACGGTTTTTGGTGCTTTCACCCAAGAAACTGGACCTGGACCTCATTGGAACTGGCCGACGCCGATTGGTGATGTCACCAAAGTTAACGTGGAGCAAATCCGTAACGCAGAAATTGGTTATCGCTCAGTCAAAAATACCAACAGTGATGTTGCGGGTGAGTCTTTGATGTTGACGCAAGATGAAAATATCGTTGATATCAAATTGGCTGTTCAATATAACATTCGCAACGCCAGCAATTATTTATTTAATAACGTTGATCCCGATAATGCTTTGCGTGAAATTGTAGAAAGTGCGTTACGTGATGTTGTTGGTAAGAATAAAATGGACTTTGTGCTGACGGACGGTCGGGCTCAATTGGTGGCTAAAGTGCGTGATAGTGCACAGGAAGCACTAGATAGCTTAAAAGCCGGCATACAAATTACCAGCGTTAACTTGCAAGATGCTCAACCGCCAGAGCAAGTACAAGCTTCTTTTGCTGATGTTGTGAAAGCACGTGAAGATCGTCAGCGTCTGATCAGCGAAGCGGAAGCTTACGCTAATGATATTTTACCTAAAGCACGCGGACAGGCTGCGCGATTAACGGAAGAAGCAAATGCCTACCGTGAGCAAGTCGTTTCACGTGCAGAAGGTGAGGCCAGCCGTTTTAATAGCATTTTAACTCAGTATCAAAAAGCGCCCGAAGTGACCAGGCAACGTATGTATTTAGATACGGTTGAGCAGGTGTTAGGGGCTAGTAGTAAAATCATGGTATCGGCAAAATCAAGCGGTCAGATGATGTACTTGCCTTTAGATAAGTGGATGCAAGGTGATAAGTCAGGATTGCCAGCGACACCGACAATGAATGCTTTACCAGATACATCAGCTTCATCGAGTGTTCGCACTGCGCCTTCATTGCGCGATAACCTTCGTAATCGGGAGGCACGTTAATGAGTTTACTTCGTAATGGATTTTCTGCGGCTGTAGGTATACTGGTCATTGGCTTATCTATGTCTGTGTTCACCGTCAATGAATATGAAAAAGCGCTTAAACTACAATTAGGTCAGGTAATTGATGCTGAGTATGAGCCGGGTTTGCACTTTAAATTGCCTTTTGTTAACAATGTGGTGAAGTTTGATGGACGTATCCAAACCTTAGATGCTGAACCAGAACGTTACCTAACCTTTGAAAAGAAAAACTTGATTGTTGATTCGTTTGTCAAGTGGCGAATTTCTGAAGTCAAGCAGTTCTACACCTCGATGGGTGGTGATGTGCGTCGAGCGAATATGCGTTTAGCGCAAATTATTAAAGATGGGTTACGTGCGGAAATTGCTTCTCGCACGGTGCAAGACGTGATTGCTGGTGATCGTTTGAAAATGGTTGATGCGATTGAAGATGCTGCCCGCTCTCAGGTAAAAGATTTTGGTATTGAATTACTTGATATTCGTTTGAAGCGTATTGATTTGCCAAAAGAAGTCAGCGAGTCAGTTTATCGTCGTATGGAAGCCGAACGTATTCGTGTCGCTAAGGACTTGCGTTCACAAGGTTCGGAAGCTGCTGAACGTATTCGAGCTGACGCAGATCGTCAGCGTACGGTACTATTGGCCAAAGCTTATAAGGAAGCAGAGGCGTTACGCGGTGACGGTGATGCTAAAGCAACCGATATTTATGCGGCAGCGCATAGCAAAAATGCCGATTTCTTTGCATTTTATCGTTCATTATCCGTTTATCGTGAAGCCTTCAAGGACAAGCGAGATGTGTTGATTTTGGATAGTGATGCGGAGTTTTTACGTTTCTTACGTCAACCTTCGGGCAAGTAAGAGCAAGCAACGTTTACTGTGAACATTTTTCAGACAAGCGTTTAAATAGCAATAGATAAATAGGCAATGAGTATGTCGATGGAAATGGGGCGCTGGTTAGTACCTGACGGGATTGAAGATATTCTTCCTAAAGAAGCGGAGCAAATCGAGTTTTGGCGTCGTGAACTGTTAGATGAGTTTTCGCGTTGGGGCTACGATTTGGTGATGACGCCGATGGTTGATTTTACTCAGTCTCTATTAACCGGTAAAGCGGTTGATTTGCAGCTAGACACCTGTCAGTTAGTCGATCAAGTTTCGGGTAAAATGATGGGTGTGCGCGCCGATATGACGCCTCAAGTGGCGCGTATTGACGCACATCGTCTGCATACCAAGATGCCTTCTCGTTTGTGTTATGCTGGGGAAGTGTTACGTGCTCGTCCCAATGCAGTGAGTAGCTCGCGTAGTCCCATTCAAGTCGGTGCTGAATTGTTTGGTCATGCGGGTGTACAAAGTGACATTGAAGTGATGGAACTGATGTTGGCAACTTGTCACCGTATTGGTTTATCTCACATAACCTTAGCGCTTGGTCATGTTGCTATTTATCGTGCGCTGTCGAATTTGTTAGGATTGAGTGCAGAGCAAGATGCACAAGCGCAAGCGATCTTACAACGTAAATCCTTACCAGAGTGGGCGAGCTGGTGTAGCGCATTATCGATCACTCAGACTAATCTAAAAGATGCGTTGTTGGCCTTGCCTAAACTTTGTGGAGACGCGCAACAGGTATTGCTGGATGCTGATAAGGTGTTAGCTCGCTTGGATAAAACCATTGATGCTAGCTTGGCGCGTATGAAACAAGTGGTACAACATGTCAAGATGACACATGAAGACTTGGCTATTCACCTCGATTTAACCGACTTGCGTGGTTTTAAATATCACACAGGTGTCGTGTTCGGTGTGATCGAACCCAGTCGTCAACGGATGATTGCATCAGGTGGTCGATACGATGATTCGGGCTCAGCTTTTGGTGTTGTGCGTCCGGCAACGGGTTTCAGTCTAGATTTGCGCCAATTAATGGATTTGCCTTTACCCTTACATCCCAAGAAGCGTAAGCGTATTTTGGCTCCGGCCGTGGCTGACTTAAAATTGGTGGCGCTCATTCACCAGTTGCGTCACGAAGGGCATAGCGTGGTCATTGGTTTTCCCGATGTGGATTGGGCTAGCCAAAAAAAAGAGTGCGATATGGAACTGGTCAAAGACAATGATCAGTGGTCAGTGCGTTAACGCATATGCTGCGCAATGACTGACTGAATAGAATCTAACCTAACCTAATACAATTAATGGCATTTTGAACATAATGGCAAAAAAGAATTTAGTCGTGGTTGGCACGCAATGGGGTGATGAAGGCAAGGGCAAAATCGTCGATTTATTAACAGATCGCGTTGCCGCAGTCGTTCGTTTTCAGGGTGGGCACAATGCGGGTCATACCTTGGTGATCGAAGGTAAAAAAACAGTTCTCCATTTGATTCCTTCGGGGATTTTGCGTGACGAAGTCTTGTGCTTAATTGGTAATGGTGTTGTATTAGCACCCGATGCGCTGATTCAGGAAATGGATAATTTAGAAGCGGCTGGCGTAACAGTTGCCTCACGCATGAAAGTGAGTAAGGCTTGTCCATTAATTCTGGACTGTCACGTTGCGTTAGACAAGGCACGTGAGTTTGCACGTGGTGCCAAAGCTATTGGTACGACAGGTCGCGGTATTGGCCCCGCATACGAAGATAAGGCAGCGCGTCGAGGATTGCGTGTTGGCGATCTCATCGACTTTGAAGCCTTTGAGCGTAAATTGCGTGAAGTGATGGATTATCACAACTTCATACTCACTGCTTACTTTAAGCAACCAGCGGTTGATGTTGATGCACAATTAGCGAAGTGCAAAGCTTATCGTGAACGCTTACTGCCGATGTTGGCGGATATTCCACAGATAATTACTGAACTAAATCAAGCGGGTAAGTGTGTTTTGTTTGAAGGTGCTCAAGGAACCTTGCTTGATATTGATCAGGGTACTTATCCTTACGTTACTTCATCTAACACGACTGCGGGGGGAGCGGCAACGGGAACAGGTATTGGTCCTTGTGATTTAGATTATGTACTAGGTATCACTAAGGCTTATGCAACGCGTGTTGGTGGCGGTCCTTTCCCAACTGAATTGAATTATGACGCTGCGCAAGATCAAGGAGATCCAATCGGCAAACATCTTGGGACGGTGGGACGAGAGTTTGGTGCTACCACGGGTCGCCAACGTCGTTGTGGTTGGTTCGATGCGGTTGCGTTGCGTCGTTCAGCGCAGATTAATTCATTAACGGGTATTTGCTTAACCAAGCTTGATGTACTAGATGAGTTAGACTACATTGATGTTTGCGTGGCCTATGAATTAGATGGTCAGCGTATTGAAATACCGCCATTATCTGCTGAAGATTATCACCGTTGCACGCCCATTTATGAGCGTTTAGCCGGTTGGAAAATCTCAACACTTGGAGTTCAACAATGGGACGATTTACCTGTAAATGCAAAAACTTACATTCGATATCTAGAAACGATTGTTAAGGTTCCAGTGGATATGGTTTCTACGGGACCAGATCGTGTCGAAACCTTAATTTTGCGTGATCCCTTTGCTGTTTAATTTTTAAGCCACTTTTGACTGGATAGTAATACATGTTAGCTTTTATTCGTGAGCGCTCAAAAGGCGTTATTGCTTGGGTGATTGTTGTAATCATCATTATTCCGTTTGCTCTATTCGGCTTAGATCAGTTTACCAGTGGTGACCGCATTGAAGTCGCTGCTAAGGTCAACGGTGAGCCTATCGATGCGAATGAGTTTGCGCGTGCGTTAGAGAACGTCAAACGTCAGTATCAAGAGAGTTTTGGTGACATGTACACCAGCTTGGTACAAGAAGATAAGTTGCGTCAGCAAGTATTGGATGATCTGATTCAACGCAGTGCTATTGACCAGCAAATGCAGAAAGAAGGCTTTGGCATGAGCGATCAGCTGTTGGCACAAGTGATTCAATCGCAACAAATGTTCCAAGATAAAGGCGTTTTTTCGGTACAGCGTTATGACGAAGTGCTGAAAAACAATGGGTTTACCAAGGAGCGTTTCGAGCAGGCACAGCGTCAATTCATGTTGCGTAATCAATTAGAGTCGATGATAACGGGTTCTGAGTTGATCGGAGCGAGTGAATTAAAAGCCTTGGCTGGGTTAGAGAGTCAGGAACGTGAAATTGGTTATTTGCGTATTGACCACCGCCCCTTTTTAAATAAAGTTTCGGTAACTGAGGCGCAAATTAAGGCTTATTACGAGCAAAACATGGCTCGTTTTAAGTCCCCTGAGCAAGTAAGTGTAGATTACATACGCCTGTCAGTTGAAGAGTTGGCAAAGACAGTCAAAGTAGATGACGAACAATTGCAAGCCTATTACAAAGATCATCCTGAAAAAATTCAATTGCCAGAAAAGCGTAATGTGCGTCATATTTTAATTATGTTGCCGCAAGAAGCGGATGCAACAGCTACAGAAGCAGCTAAAAAGAAAATAGAAGGCTTGCTAGCACAAATTAAACAGGGTGCTGACTTTGCTGAATTGGCAAAAACCCATTCAGAAGATCCGGGCAGTGCGAGTCGTGGTGGTGAGCTGGGCTTTTTCCAACGTGGCGATATGGTGCCAGAATTCGAAGCGGCTGCTTTTGCCTTAAAAAAAGCAGGCGATTTGTCTGAAATTGTTAAGACAAGCTATGGTTATCATTTATTACAGTTAGTGGCAGTAGAAGCAGCTAAGACGCCAAGTTTTGCCGAAGTGAAAGAATTACTAGCGCAAGAGCTGAAAATTGAACTGGCGTCAAAAGAGTATAACGCTAAGTTAGAACAATTAAAGACACTGACTTTTGAGCAAGATGACAGCTTGAAGCCAGCGGCTGACAAACTTGGTCTCACCATTCAAACCAGTCCATTGATGACGGCTGATGGCGGTGAGGGTGTGTTTGCTGCACCACAAGTGATTGAAGCAATTTTTTCACCTAAAGTGATTACAGACAAGCTGAACAGCGCGGTGGTTGAAGTGCAAATGGGTGATTCAATGGTATTTCACGTTAATCAATATCAAGAAAGTCGCGACAAGTCCCTAGCTGAAGTGAGTGATGAGATTCGTTCTCTGTTG
>JACXUY010000238.1 GCA_014763665.1 Gammaproteobacteria bacterium | reverse complement strand
GTCTTTGCAAAAGTTAGTGGAAGATTCCTCGCTTTCGCTTGGAATGACCGCTGGAATGGAGTTTACTTTTGTCGGACGGGATGAACTCGATTTAACGTGTTCTGAATCCATTGATGCATTTTTTAACAACCAGCGTTTTGATGCAATCATTAACTGTGCCGCTTATACCGCAGTTGATAAAGCGGAAAGTGAGTCGAAGCTGGCCGACCAAATTAATCATATTGCCGTTGCGCAATTAGCTGAGATTGCCAAACAGCAAGCTATCCCGTTGATTCATATTTCCACCGATTATGTCTTTAATGGTCAGGGGTTTAAGCCCTGTGTGGAAACGGATACCACCGACCCACAAAATGTGTATGGCTTGACCAAGTTGAAAGGCGAACAGGCGATGCAGCCCGACTTATGCGGGGGATTTGGCTGCGGCCATTCTGGCAATGGTTGATTATTTCTTAAGAAATCGTTCCCAAGTTCAACTTGGGAATGAGGTCAGTAAAAAGGGCGCTGAAATTTATCATTACAGTAACGAGGGCGTTTGCTCTTGGTATGACTTTGCCAAGGCGATTTTTGAGTTGAGTGATATAAGTTGCCAAGTTAACCCGATTGAAACAAAGGACTATCCAACACCCGCCAAGCGGCCACATTATAGTCTGATGAATAAAACGAAAATCAAACTTGACCTACCAAACCTGATGATTCCCTATTGGCGCGATTCGTTAAAAACCTGTTTAAAAGAATTGGAAGTAAGTAAATGAAAATTTTAGTGACCGGCGGTGCCGGATTTATTGGTAGCGCCGTGGTGCGCCATATTATTAACGACACCGACTATTCGGTGGTGAATGTTGATAAATTGACCTATGCAGGAAATTTAGAATCGCTGGCGAGTGTTAGCGATGATTCGCGCTATGCCTTTGAGCAGGTGGATATTTGTGATGCAGTAGAACTCAAACGTGTGTTTAATCAACATCAACCAGATCTGGTGATGCATTTGGCGGCGGAATCGCATGTTGATCGCTCGATTGACGGCCCGGGCGAGTTTATTCAAACCAATATCGTGGGCACTTACACGCTGCTTGAGCAAGCGAGAGCTTATTGGGCAGGTCTGCAGGGGGACAAAAAAGCCAGTTTCCGGTTTCACCATATTTCAACGGATGAGGTATATGGCGATTTGCCGCATCCTGATGAGCAGGCTGG
>JACXUY010000092.1 GCA_014763665.1 Gammaproteobacteria bacterium | reverse complement strand
CGAACCCCAGGTAGGCTATTAACCTACAACGGTTTTCAAGACCGCCGCCTTCAACCACTCAGCCAGTCCACCTTTGTTTGATGTGGCGTATTATAGAGGTCTGGGAAACAATGTCCACCACCAGAATTTATCTTTCGAAACTAAACTCTGTGTATGAGTAGATTATAACAGCATACTCATTTTTCTACTCATTGATATTTGACAAAGGATCAGTTCCTTAGGTACGAAATAAGCCAAGACACTTCGTAATGTCCTGACCTCTCCTGCATATGTGATTGGATAACTGTAACCATTAAAATAGTTTCATTTTTTCATATAAATTTAAAAACAAAACAATAAAATGAAACAATATTTCAGTGTATGTTTGTGTACGCAAAACTAAAAGCCTTGTCGGTACGCTTTTAACTTTGAGATGGTTAATAAGAGCAATGGAATTGCTTCTTGTGAGACATCAGACAACCGAAGGGCGTCAGGTAGATTCCATTGAGTTGATTTAATGGGGTGTATTTTAAAGTGAGTGACTTTGCATATCAGAATATTTTGAGTTTTTCAAAGGGTTCTCGTGCAAAGCTCTCATAATGGGTATTTAAATCGTGGAATCGTGGCACCTACCGACGATTGCTTAATTGTAGTGTCTACTGATAAAATCAATATTCACCATTTGCCTTTAGAACGCCAGCGGTTTACATCGGTGTTATTTAACGAATCACCAGTTATTGAAATTAATCGATATGGTCAGAGTCGTAGGCAGGAAATGTCGTTATTGACGAAAAAGGGGAGCTTATGAGCTGTAGCTTCTTTGAAGATAACCCATTTATCTCTGGTGTGGTCTACAAAGATCGAGATGACTTCATTTATTTTTCTCCTGAATATCGAACAGGAATATCACTCAAAGATTGGATTTCAATTCGTGGAGTAGAATGCTTTTCTAACTCGCTTTCGGGGGAAATCGAGTTAGATGTCGCTGAGGTCAATACGAATGACTGAGCAACTGTTGAAAGCCATTGAGTCTGGCAATCTGGCGTTATTGAATGACGTACTTGAACAACAGCCGGCGTTAGTTAACACCGTCTTTGAAGAAGTAGAAGTAACGCCTTTTGAGCTTGCGTTAAAAAACGGTTTTTCGGCACTCGCCGAAAACATCATGAACAGTGACAATTTTGATATCAATCATGCAGGTCATAACCCACTTCGGTTAGCGATTGAACTTGGCTTCTTGAATATCGCGAAAGCCCTGTTACACAAAGGTGCAAACCCTAACTATCGACCACAATATATGAGCAGCGCATTGTTGCTTTGTTTAGACAATGAGTATTTTGAACTCGCTGAGTTGATGGTGGAAAAAGGCGCTGAAGTTAACATCCGTAACGACAAGGGCTGGACGCCATTAATTTGGGCATCAATGAAAGGCAGAATCAAAGCGGTTGAATTTCTGCTTAAGCACGAAGCCGCCGTCGATGTTTGTAACAATGATGGTTGGAATGCGGTAACGGGCGCTTATTTCAAACAACGTTTAGAGGTAGTCGATAAGCTCCTTGCTCAAGGGGCGGTGTTCAGCGCGAAGTATTCAGAAGCCGCCATGCTGTCAGCGTATCAAAATGGGCATGTCAACATCGCTAAGAAGCTACTGGCTGATGGTGTTAATCCAGATGTTGAAAACGAAGATCAAGAAACGATGCTGATTATCGCCATTACTAAAGGTGATGATGACATGATCAAAGCGCTCGTTGCAGCTGGTGCGAACCCCAATGCAAGAAATAAAGATTCACATCCCGCTTTATCTTTATTGGCTCAAAATGGCAAAAATGAACTCATTTCGTTGTTGGTTGATAAAGGTGCGGATGTCAATCTTCAGAGTAAATCTGGAAGAACCGCTGCTTATTGGGCCGCTAGTTATAACCAAGCATCAACGTTAGAGTTGCTTCATTCTAGTGGAGCCAACCTAGACTCGCTAGATGACGATGGTAGGACGCCGTTGATGGTTGCTGCTTCTAAAGGCTATATCGAATCTGTTATTCAATTAGTAGAGTTAGGTGTTAATCCTGAGTTGAGAGCTAATGATGGTAAGACAGCTCTACAACTTGCTAAGGCAAATGCACCAGCAAAATCAGTATTTGATGGAGGCGCGATGCTAAACACAAGCTTTAAGCAGATAGTTGAACTTCTAGCAAGAACCCGCCAGCAATGATTGCTCGAAGCTCAGTTTTTGATGCGGTTCGTCGCGGTTATAACGAGTTAGAACTCGCAAGTAACGACGATATTCTTGATTACTTTGCTGATGTTAACCCCGACGCTATGTCGGGGCATATCAGTAACATCAAAGGAATTGTGTTTGAGCAAGAAGTTGTTGCTGCACTCAATGAGCAAGGTATGAATGCCATGCTCTTTGAAGCCACTAACCATCCCGTTTCTGATATTGCATTAATGAGTGATGGTGATATTGCGGCCGAAGTGCAATTAAAAGCGACCGACAGCGTTGCTTATATCAATGAGACATTGGGTGAAAACCCAGACATTCCAATTATTGTCACTAGTGAAGTGGCTAATAGCTTCGATAGTGCAATGGTGATTGATTCTGGGATAGAAAATGTTGCTTTGGATGATGCGGTGTCAGAAGTACTCACTGGTGAAATGGCCAACCATGTCGGCGAATCTGTAGCAAGTGACGTTGCGGGCGAAGGACTCGCTGAACTTGTAGCCGATGTAGCCTTGCCAATTAGTCCGATTGGTATTATCGGTGCCTTATTTGGATTACCTTTTTTATAAGGATGAGTGATGGCGACTATCTATCCGTCATTAGAAAATATATCGCGTTTAAAAGTAAAGCCAACCGAAGGAGAACTTTGGATAGTTAACTATTTAAACGAAAATTTAGATGAAAGTTATGAGGTTTTTTTCAACCCTTTTTTGGACGGTGACAGACCTGACATTATCATTTTAAAAAAAGATGTTGCCATTTTTGTGATTGAAGTAAAAGACTATGAACTGAAAAACTACAATGTTGATGGTTTTAATAAGTGGTCGGTAATAAGCCACCAAGGTAGCAATCCGATATCATCGCCACAGTCACAAGCATTTACGTATAAAAATAATTTATATCAACTACATTTGCCCGTCTTAGGTTTGGGTTATTTGTCCAATCGAAATTTTTTCAATCTAGTTCAGCCATTGGTTTATTTTCATAAAGCGAATAAGTCTGAAATTGATGAGTTTTATAAAAATGCTGAAAATGAAAATAGAGAAAGTGCCAGACTTTTATTTGAACAGAAGAAAGCCAATAAAATCGCGATTGAACAATACAATCGAAAAGCTGATGGTATTGGTTCAAGCCGGAAGAAATTGTCCAGAGATAAGGCCATGTCTTATGGCTCTGACATGTTGCCAAATCTAGTACGTAAGATTAAGAGCTACGGCTCCCACATTCTTTTCGATGAGCGTGTGTATGATGACTTTAAACGACGATTAATGCCTTGCGACCACGTACTAAAACAAGGTAAGAAAATTCCTTTAGATGCTAAACAGGAAAAGTTGACTGTTAGTTCGGAATGCAAAGAAAAAATTAAAGGTGTTGCTGGTTGTGGCAAAACAACAATCATCGCGCATCGAGCCGTAAACGCTCATACTAGGCATGATTCCAAAGTGTTGATAATTACGTACAACATTACTCTAAAGAATCTTATCAAAGATAGAATTAGTGATGTGTTAGGTTATCGAGATAATGAAAATTATGCGGTCACAAATTACCATCAGTTTTTTAACTCTCAGCTTAATGCCACAGGGCAAGATATCGAAAGATTGATTGGAGAGTATGGATTGGAGAAGCTTTACTTTACAGACTTGTTCAAGGATCATGTCGTAGAAAAATATCAAACTATATTGCTCGATGAAGTTCAAGACTTTGAAAGTGACTGGGTAAAAATTATTCGGGATAACTTCCTGGCGAATGAAGGTGAAATGGTTCTATTTGGTGATGAATCTCAAAATATCTATGCTCGTGATAACGAAAGAGCAGCGGTGGTCGCTCAGGGTTTTGGGCGTTGGAATAAGTTGAAGCGTTCATATAGAACTAGTTTAGATTCATCTCTGAATCAGGTATTCAAGGCTTTCCAACAAAAATATCTTGTCGCAAAGTATTCTGATACAGAACTGCTCGAAACAGCGCAGACTCAACTAGGAATGACTTTTGAGCTTCTTAAATATCATCAGCTAAACCAGAATTGGGAAAATGAAGCATTTGAATTGATTCAAGCCTACGTTAGAGAACAGAACCTACATCCTAATGATATTGTTATATTGGCTTCAAATGTATATCTAGCGCGGCGACTGGTTGATAAGTTTAATGGTATTGAAAATACACATTGTATGTTTGAAACGTATGATGAATTAGCACAACTGTCGCGAATGTATGACTCCAACTGTGATGCTGGTAAACTTAAATCAATGTCTGAGATTGAGTTAAATACATTTATCAAGAAGTACCCAAAGCTAAAGCAAGATTTAGAACGCGCTCGTCGTATGAAGAAAAATCATTTCTATGCGAATAGTGGCTTGATTAAAGCTTCCACCATTCACAGTTTTAAGGGGCTTGAGTCCAAGACGGTATTTTATTTAATGGATGAGAAAGACACACCAGAGTTAGTTTATACATCCATCACAAGAGCCGCAGAAAATCTTGTTATTTTAGATAAGAGCGATACAAGCCAATACTCTGATTTCTTTTCGGGTGCGATGAACAATACAGGTGGCCTATTTTGAAAATTACAGAAGTTCAACTAAATAACTGTCACGCAGACAGTGCCTATAAAAGTGTTGCGCATGATCAGTTGCTCAAAACCAAAGGCATTCAAAACAACATCTTGTACCGTGCCTATCGAAATACGCCGT
>JACXUY010000035.1:2500-21267 GCA_014763665.1 Gammaproteobacteria bacterium | reverse complement strand
AAAATGCAGTACCTTGAACTGGATAAGGTCGAAGCCTTTGCTGCCTACAAACAAAAAGTCGATCCGAAAGGCTGGTTTAACCGTGGTAAGTTGATGGCGGGTTCTGGGCTGCACAATGCCTACACGCCATCGTTGGATTTGGTTAAGCAAGAAGCCTTGATTCTGGAAGCGTCCGAGCTAGATGCACTGAATGATGACATTAAAGATTGTTTGCGTTGCGGTAAGTGTAAACCCGTGTGTCAAACGCACATTCCGCGTGCCAACATCCTTTATTCACCGCGCAATAAAATTTTAGCTACGGGCATGATGATTGAGGCCTTTTTGTACGAAGAGCAAACACGACGCGGTGTATCGGTGCATCACTTCGATGCCATGAATGATGTGTCGGATCATTGTACCGTCTGTCATCACTGTGCTAAGCCTTGCCCAGTGAATATCGACTTTGGTGATGTCACCATACGTATGCGTAAAATTCTCATTGAAAAAGGACAAAAACGCACGGCATGGGCTGCGAAGGCGGCTTTCTTATACCTCAATAGCAAGAACCCTTTACCTGTGCGCTTAATGCGCAAAACGCTGATTGGTTGGGCATCGACGGCGCAAAAACTGGGTCATTACACCTTTAAGGCCTTAGGTTTATTGGGTAAAGCCAGCGATATTCCCCGTTCAACTAACAAACCGCAACCAGTGGTGCAACAGGTGGTGCATTTTGTGCGCAAACCATTGAACACGGGGGCGAATAAACCGCCAATGCGCGCTTTATTAGACTTGGAAGATCCGAGTTATATTCCAATTATTCGTGCCAATAATAACGTCACTGAAGAGTCGGAAGCGGTATTCTATTTCCCCGGTTGCGGTTCGGAGCGGCTGTTTAATCAAATTAGTATGGCTACCCTAGCCATGGTGTCGGAAGCGGGCGCACAAACCATTTTACCGCCGGGCTATTTATGCTGTGGTTATCCACAAACGGCGGCAGGCAATGTGGTTAAAGGATCACAAATCACTACCGAAAACCGCGCGCTGTTCCATCGTGTGGCCACGACGCTCAATTATTTGGACATTAAAACCGTACTGGTTTCTTGTGGTACCTGTTTAGATCAGTTGATGAAGTACGAGTTTGAACAGATTTTCCCCGGTTGTCGCATCATGGACATTCATGAATACCTGATGGAAAAAGGCTTGAAGCTCAATCAACCGACAGGTGTGAAATACATGTACCACGATCCTTGCCACTCACCGATGAAGATTCACAACCCACTCAAGGTGGCTTCGACCCTAATGGCAACAGAGGTCATCAATTCCGACCGTTGTTGTGGTGAAGCCGGGACTATGGCCGTTTCTCGTCCAGACATTGCCACTCAGTTACGTTTCCGCAAAGAAGAAGAGATTCTCGCAGGCGTGAAGGAATTAACCGGGGTTGAGGGTAAGGCAGAAACAGGGAAAGTTAAGCTGCTGACGTCTTGCCCAGCCTGTCAGCAAGGCTTGAATCGCTATGCGGATACCACGGGTGTGGATACCGATTACATTGTCGTGGAAATGGCAGCTAACTGGTTAGGCGCTAACTGGCAGGAGGACTTCATTCAGCGTATTAAAAACGGTGGTGTTGAGAAGGTGTTGTTGTAGTCATTTGCTATGCTAGCCTAACAAAAAAGCCCCAAATCCTTGGGGCTTTTTTAGGTGCGAATGTCGATTAATCCCCCATTAGTAGCCGACAAATCAGTCCTTTCAAATACTGAGTTTCTTTCATCGCCGGATGAATGGGGTGATCGGGAGCTTGATGGGTTTCTTCCAACAGCTGCACGCGTCGGTCATTAGCACGGGCGGCTTTTTGAATACTGGCTAGCAGTTCATCGCGACTTAAATGCATTGAGCAACTGCCCGAAAAGAGCACACCGTTTAGGGCAAGCAAACGAATGGCCAAAGCATTGAGTTTTTGATAAGCGGCTAAACCCTTTGCATGGTCTTTTGCTTTAGGAATAAAAGCCGGTGGGTCAACAATCACCACATCAAACTTGTGTCCGTCTGCTAATAGCTGTGTCATGATATCGAAGGCATCGCCGGTGATGCTGCTCACTTTGTCGGCAACGCCATTTAAGGCGGCATTGCGTGCTACCCATTCAGCGGACAGAGGCGAAACATCCACACAAGTGACCGAGTTGGCACCAAAAGCCGCCGCTTGCACGCCAAACGAACCTAAATAAGCGAATACATCCAGTACACGCTTTTTCGGTGCATAGCTTTGTAAGCGTGCGCGCATACTACGATGATCATAAAACCAACCCGTTTTTTGCCCGGTGAGGGCTGGCGCAGCAAAGGTAACGCCATTTTCTGATAAGGATAAGTGGGTTGGTGCTGATCCCAAGGCGACCTCGACTTGGGTTTCGAGTCCTTCTAAGTCTCGTCCTCGGCTGTCGTTGCGCAGAATAATGCTGTTGGGTTGCACGATGCGTTGAATGGCAGCTAGGATGGGTTCTTTCAGTGCGTCCATGCCACTACTACCCAGCTGCACGACAATGTCATCACCAAAACGGTCAATAATGAGTCCGGGTAAAAAGTCACCTTCACCATGCACCCAGCGGTAATGGGGCAGTGCATACAAGGCGTTACGTAATGCTAATGCCGATTTCAAGCGCTCGGTGAAGAAATCGACATCAATGCTACGCACTTCGCGCGTTAACAATCGCGCGCAGATCAGAGACTGCGGATTGATGGTTGCCATGCCCAGCGCTTTGCCTTGGGCATCCAGCACACAAACCAACTCACCCGATTGAAAGCTTTTCAGCGGTGTTTGCTGGGTATCGATTTCATTGCTGTAAATCCACAGATTGCCAGCACGGATGCGTTTATCGGTTTTGGGTTTGAGCACTAAGGCAGCGTAATTGACGGACACGTTGAAAAAATCCTAAGGTATTTGGCTAGTTATTGTAACATTGCGCACTGGCAGCGGGTTAACTCCTGGCATGTTAATTGCCGTTATGATTTTGATCATATTTAGCTTCGGTTTGTTAGGTAAATGCGCTGCTTTTAGTCAGTTTTGTTCATAATAATAGCAATAAAAACATATAACTAAAAACATAATGGTTTGCCAATATAAGCATTTAATGATCTTTCTTATCATAAAAGTGAGATGTAAAAAATACGTAATTTAGTTAACGTAGTGATTTAAGATAAGCATTTTCTTGTAAAAATAAAACTAATGGCAAGTTAAAAAGAAAATTAATTAGGCAAATAAGCAATCGCAGTTTACACTTTACGTAGATTCATCAGGAATCAAACCATAAAAAATTATTTTACGTAGGAGAATACGTATGAAGAAAAGCTTACTACTCGTTATCTGTGCTGGTGTTGCGCTCACCGCTGGTCAGGCGGCGGCGATTGACCGTGGACAAATGTTGGCCGACAACTGTATGTCATGTCATTCAGGTGGTGCTAACAATGCCACCATCCCTAACTTAACGCAATATCCTTCATCATTAATTGTTTCGCAGATGAAAGCCTTCAAAGATGGTAGTCGTCCGGCAACTATGATGTCACGTCATGCCAAGGGTTACAGTGATGCAGATATCGCCGCGTTAGCGAAATACATCGGTATTCAAGGTCAATAAGGAGTTAGGAATATGAGTATGAATCGTCGTCAGTTTGTACAGGTTGCGGGTTCGGCAGCCTTGTTGCCTCTAGTGGGTATGGGGTTGACTGGATGTGAAACGCGATCAGGTCCAGCGCGAGTTGCCGTTATCGGTGGTGGTTTTGGTGGCGCTACAGTAGCGACTTATCTCAAAAAGTATGATCCTAAATTAGAGGTGACGTTAATTGAACCCAAAACGTCTTACATGACTTGCCCAGGTTCTAACTGGTACTTGGCTGGGCTGCGTGATGCGAAGAGTATTACGCATAACTACGAAGGTTTGAAAAAGCGTGGTGTTAACCTTGTTCATGATACCGTTAGCTCGGTTGATACTGATGCCAAAACCATCAAATTAGCGGGCGGCAAAAGTTTGTCTTATGACAAAGTCGTGGTGTCTCCCGGTATCGATTTCAAATGGGGCGCGGTAGAAGGCATGACTGAAGCCAATGCGGAAAAATGTCCTCATGCGTGGCAAGCGGGCGCGCAAACTGAGTTGTTGAAAAAGCAAATCGAGGGTATGAGGCAAGGTGGCACTTTTGTCATGGTTGCGCCACCTAATCCCTTCCGTTGCCCACCAGGACCTTACGAGCGTGCTAGCATGGTGGCTGAGTATTTCAAGAAACACAATCCTAAAGCGAAGATATTGATCTTGGACGCTAAAGATAAGTTTTCCAAACAAGGCTTGTTCTTTGCCGCATGGCAAGAAGTCTACGGTGATATGATTGAATGGGTATCGGGTATAGACGGCGGCAAAGTAACCAAAGTCGATGCAGCGACTATGACCGTGTATTCCGATTATGATAATGTTAAAGCCGACGTGATTAATGCCATTCCGGCACAAAAAGCAGCGTCAATTGCCTTCAAAATGGGCTTGACCAATGAAAGCGGTTTTTGTCCAGTCAATATGCTCACGTTTGAATCTAGCTTGAAAAAAGATGTTTATATCGTCGGGGATGCCTCAATCGCGGGTGCTATGCCTAAGTCAGGTCACTCAGCCAGTTCACAAGGTAAAATTTGTGCAGCGGCCATTGTCAATGACCTAGCTGGGTTGCCAATGGAGCCAGCGCAACATGCGAATACCTGTTATTCATTGGTGGCGGGCAACTACGGAATTTCGGTAGCGGGTGTATATAGTTTGCAAGACGGCAAAATTGCCGAAATAAAAGGTTCAGGCGGTGTTTCTCCTAAAGATGCTAACCCAGAGTTTCGTCAAATGGAGGCCACCTATGCTTTAGGTTGGTATGCGAGTATCACCAAGGACGTTTGGGGTACAGGCGCTTAAGCGATTGCGCCTAGCGCTTCGCTAGCCACTCAGCGTGTCGGCTTAGGTGATGAAGCGACTGCGCTGATGGCTAGCATTCTACTCTGTAGCACTAACCTGTGTTGCTTTTTGAGCATAAAAATTAAACCCCAGCATCGTCTGGGGTTTAATTTTTACGTTATACTTTCCACGTTCACCATCAAGCGAGAAAAACTATGTCTTCACGTCGTCAATTTATATCTGCTGCTGCCGCATTGGTCGGTTCGGCTGGTTTGTTAGCAGGCTGTAATAAAAAAGAAGAAGCCATTTCTTCTGGCAGCAATAGTCAAGAAAAAATTCATTGGAAGCTCGTTACTTCATGGCCAGCCAACTTCCCAGGCTTAGGAACTTCTGCCAATCGCATTGCTGAACTGATTACCCAATTGTCTGGTGGTCGTTTGACGGTGAAAGTCTTTGCTGCAGGCGAGCTGGTGGGGGCGTTGGAAGTCTTCGATGCGGTGTCGGCTGGCATAGCGCAAATGGGGCATTCAGGCGCTTACTACTGGAAAGGAAAAAGTCGCGCGGCGCAATTCTTCTCGTCAGTACCTTTTGGACTCACAGCGCAGGAAATGAATGCTTGGTTGTACTATGGTGATGGTATGGCCTTGTGGGAAGAGGTGTATAAGCCTTTTGGCTTGATTCCGAATGCGGGCGGTAATTCCGGCACGCAAATGGGCGGTTGGTTTAATAAAGAAATCAACAGTGTGGCTGATTTCAAAGGGCTTAAAATGCGTATGCCGGGCTTGGGCGGAGAAGTGATTCAACGCTTGGGTGCGATTCCTGTCAATCTGCCGGGCGGAGAAATTTTCTCTGCCTTGCAGTCGGGCGCGATTGATGCCACTGAGTGGGTTGGCCCTTACAATGATTTGGCGTTTGGTCTTTATAAAGCGGCGAAAAACTACTATGCACCAGGTTGGCACGAGCCAGGTACGGTGATGGAATGTATGATCAATGAAAAAGCCTTCAATGCTTTGCCAGCCGATTTACAGGCAATTGTGAAAGGTGCGATTCGTATGGTCAATCACGACATGCTTGCTGAATTTACCATGCGTAACCAGAAAGCCTTGCACGATTTAGCAAAGCAACATGGTGTTAAGGTGAAGCTCTTCCCAGAAGAAGTCATGCGAGAATTGAAGCGAGTATCTGATGCCGTGCTGGATGAAGAAGCAGCGAAAGACCCCTTAACAGCTAAAGTATGGGCTTCACAAAAAGCCTTCCGTGATGCAGTAACGCCTTGGACGGATATGGCAGAAGGTGCCATTATTCGTGCACGTTCGCTGTAAGTTGAGCGTTTAATCAATGGAAACCCTCATTTCTTCTTTTGTCATCGCTTGGTTTGTTACCTTTTTTGTGCTGCGTTATGAAGATTTTCATGCGCACATCACTCGTGATGCCGATTCGGGAGTGCAGAAATTACACAGCAAGCCGACGCCTCGCGTGGGTGGTATGGCGGTTTTTTTGGGGGTTTTCTCGGCTATTGGGCTAGCAGCAGTACAAAATGCGGATATCAAAACCAATTTAGGGTTGCTGCTACTGGCGGCATTGCCTGCGTTTTTGGGCGGCTTAGTCGAGGACTTAACGAAAAAAGTCACGCCTTTAGTACGCTTGGTGCTAGCGTTTATGTCGGCTGCCTTAGCCTTCTTTTTGCTCGATGCACGTCTAGATAGAGTCGATATTTGGGGGCTAGATTGGTTATTAGCCAATTTCCTGTTATTCTCATTTTTATTAACGATGATTGCGGTGGGCGGCGTTTCTCATGCGGTCAATATCATTGATGGCTTCAATGGGTTAATGTCGGGCTATGCCATTTTGGCCTTCAGTGCCTTTGCGACTGTCGCTTGGGGGCTGGACGATGAATTTCTGTTTTTAGTCAGCATGGCCAGTGCCGGTGGTATTTTAGGGTTTTTGTACTTCAACTTCCCGAAAGGGCGCATTTTTATGGGCGATGGCGGTGCTTACCTCATCGGCTTCATGTTGGCAGAAGTTGCGGTGATGATGATTGTGCGTCATGGGGCGGTATCGGCTTGGTTTGTGCTGGCGGTATTGGCGCTGCCGGTGTTTGAAACGGTATTTTCGATTTACCGTCGCGCCTTTGTACAGAAAACGAAAATTGGCATGCCCGATGCACTCCATTTACATACTTTAATTTATCGTCGTATTACCAAACATTGGCATTTACCCGACCGCGTGTACAATAACTCTGCCACCTCGCCCTATTTATGGGTGTTGTCTTTGGTTTCGATTATTCCAGCGATTTTCTTGTGGCAGCATACTTGGGCGTTACTGATTGTCATGCTGTTGTTTATCGCCGCTTACCTGTGGTTGTATCGTAGTATTGTCCGATTTCGGCGCATTCCTTTCCGTTGTGTGACTTGGAATAATCGTAAACTCTGCGAGCCGGTATCAGAAAAGCCAAGCGAATCTTAACTGCCTACTTAGCTTCATCCCAATTCTTGCCTTGTCCTAATTCAACTAGCAGGGGCACGGTCAACTTAGCCGCTTGCTCCATAGAGTCTTTAAGGGCACTAGCAACCCTTTCGCAGTCGGCTTCGGGCACTTCTAATACCAGCTCATCGTGTACTTGCATAATCAATTTGGCTTGTGGACACTGCTCACTGAGCCAGGCATCGACACGGATCATGGCCAGTTTAATTAAATCGGCGGCCGAACCTTGTAGCGGTGCGTTAATCGCCGTTCTTTCTGCATAGGCTCTGACAGCGGCATTTTTGGCTTGAATATCGGGCAGGTAAAGGCGACGGTGAAAAATGGTTTCGACATAGCCTTTCGCTCTCGCCGTTTCTTTCGCTTGTGCCATATAGGCTGCGACACCTGGATAACGGGCAAAATAGGTATCAATATAGTGCTGAGCAATGTTACGTTCGACGCCCAGCTGTTTGGCCAGACCGAAGGCGCTCATGCCATAAATGAGACCAAAGTTAACCGCTTTGGCGGCTCGACGCTGTTCTTTCGTCACCGCTTCTAAGGGGGTGTCGAATACTTCCGCCGCTGTGGCGGTATGTACGTCGATATTGTTAGCGAAAGCCTTGAGCAAAGCGGCATCTTGCGATAAATGCGCCATTAAACGCAATTCGATTTGCGAATAATCGGCTGCGAGCAAGCGATACCCGGTTTCGGCAATAAAGGCTTTGCGAATGCGTCTGCCCGCTTCATTGCGCACGGGAATGTTCTGTAAATTGGGGTCTGAGGAGGACAAGCGCCCTGTTGCCGTCACCGCTTGGTGAAAGCTGGAATGAACACGACCGGTCTGTGCTTGAATGTGCTGGGGTAGTGCATCGAGGTAAGTCGATTTTAACTTACTCAAACTGCGATACTCCAAAATGACGGCCGGCAGTTCATAGGTTTCTGCCAGTTGCTCGAGCACTTCTTCGTTGGTCGAAGGCTTGCCACTGGGCGTTTTTTTCAATACGGGTAAGCCCATTTTGTCGAACAGAATGCTGGCGAGTTGGCTGCTCGAGCCAAGATTAAACACCTGACCGGCCAGATTGTGCGCACGTAATTCGAGGTGACTGATGTCATCGCTTATGGCAGCGGATTGCTCCATCAGTGCGGTGGTGTCAATTTTCACGCCCGTGCGTTCCATGTTGCCGATAATGGGCATCAGCGGGCGCTCGATGGTTTCATAGAGCGTCTTCAGTTCGGGGGTTGCGTTGAGGGTTTGTTGAAAATGCTGATGCAGGGCGTGAGTGACGGCCACATCTTCACAGGCATAGGGTGCGGCGACATCGAGCGCAATATCGGCAAAATTCAGTTGTGATTTGCCTTTGCCTGCAATGTCCTCAAAGCTTGTGGTGGTGTGTCCCAAATAATATTGGGCTAGGTCATCCATGTTATGGCGACTGGCGGTGGCGTTGACAATATAGGACTCCAACATGGTGTCATCACAAGTGCCTGCTAAGCTAATACCGTGATTGAGTAAGATGTGACGATCGTATTTGAGGTTGTGTCCCAGTTTGGCCAATTGCGTATCTTCCAGGAGCGGTTTAATGGCATTGAGTGCCACATCCATGGGTAGTTGTGTCACTTCCGTTAGCGCATGATGGGCTAAGGGCAGGTAGGCACTGCCGAGTGTGTGCGTCATCAGACCAATACCGACAATGCGGCTGTCAAAGCTATTCAGTCCGGTGGTTTCTAAGTCGAAACACAGACAGCCTTCTTGTTGGGCGGTGGCTAACCAGTGTTGCCATGTGGCGAGATCGCTAATGGTTTGGCAAGCAGCTAGGCTAAAGTCACTCGATGGCGAGACGGCTGGCTCAATCGGTGTGCTGGCAGGACTAGGTTCTGACTCGCTGATGAGTGAAGTTTGCGCTGCCGATAGCCAACCAAATTGTGTCAGCAGGGCTTGTACCCGCTTTAAATTGAGTCTTTGTAGCTCGTTACGCAACGCAGCTTGGTCGATGGGCGCCAGGTTAAGTTGATTCCATTGTAAGGGTAGGTCGCAATCGCGTTTGGTGATGACCAGCTGCTGAATGAGCGGAAATTGCTCCGCTGCCGCTAAGATATTCTGAGCGGTGCGGGTACGCTGTCCTTTCATCGCTTCAACAATACCGGTTAGCGTGCCATGCGCACGAAGGAGTTTGGCAGCAGTTTTTTCACCCACGCCATCGACGCCGGGAATATTGTCCGACTTGTCGCCCACTAGGGTTAGCCAATCGACCACCTTCTCTGGCGGTACACCAAACTTGTCGGTGACCGCTGAAGGCGTCAGCAGTTTGTTTTTCATGGTATCGATAATGCGTACCTGCTCATTGACCAGTTGGCAAAGGTCTTTATCGCCAGTAGCAATGACCACTTCTTGACCATGCGCACTGGCTTGTGTTGCTAAGGTGGCAATGACATCATCCGCTTCAATGCCGGGAATGACCAACAGCGGTAAACCCATCAGTTGCACCAGATGATGCAGCGGCTCGATTTGTGCGCGTAACTCATCGGGCATGGGCGAACGGTGTGCTTTGTAGTCAGGAAAAAGTTCGTGACGGAAGTTTTTTCCCTTAGCATCGAAAATCATCGCCACACCACTGGGCTGATAATCGTGAATCAGCGTTGCCACCATCGATAATACCCCGTGAATGGCGTTTACCGGTGTGCCATCGGGTGCGTTGAGCATGGGTACGGCATGAAAAGCACGGTAAAAAAAGGAATTAGCGTCGATTAACAGTAAAGGCGCAGACATGGGCGTATTCTCTAGCAATAAAGGGATGGTTGAAAAACCAAATGCGTATCTATTATAAAAGATTTATGAAAGTGTAAGGGAAAAGGAGGGTGTATTGCTGCCGAAATGAAAAGAGCGACCTAAGTCGCTCTTGATCTTGATGAAGAAGCGAGGGTATCAACTTTGCTTCTGTTGATGGCTTGTTGTTGATGGTGGTTTAAGTGCATTCAATGCTTGTACAAACCCCTCTAGGCTGTTTTGCCCCAAGATGCTGCGAATATAGTGATCGCGTTGCGGGAAGGGCATGCCAATGCTAGCATTGCGCAAAGTGCTTTCGATTTCCCATAAATAAGCTGCGCTTAAGCCTTGAAGCGATTCGGCACGACGCACCTCAATATCCACATCCACACCCTGACGTACCCAGACCAGTAACTCAAATTCGAGTCCGTTGTCTCCCATGCGCGTCATCCATACTTGGGGTTCATGGTTTTTATCTTCTAGTGTATAAGGGACATTGCGAGCCGCTTGCATGATTAGGCGTACGACAAGCTCTTTATCCGTGCCATACTCGACACTAAACGGGATACGCAAACGACGGTCATTGTCGGTGAGTGTCCAGTTAACGACCCGTCCCGAAATAAATTCGCTATTGGGTACGACAATTTCTAAATTGTCGGGCGTGCGAATGATGGTCGAGCGCATATTAATTTGCGATACCGTTCCCGTCACGCCCGATTGTAGCTCCAAAAAGTCGCCTACTTTTAAAGAGCGTTCGAACATAATAATTAAGCCGGAAACAAAATTATTCACGATAGACTGTAAGCCAAAACCAATACCCACCGAGAGTGCACCCGCAATCCAAGCGACATTGGAAAAGTCTAAGCCAATCGAGGAGAGTGCGACCATAATACCAATGAGCATGATGAGGTAATGCAGTACACGGTTGAGGGTATAAATGGTGGCATCGGCGATTTTTTGGTTGCGACCAGCCAAGCGGCTGATCGCTTTACGCAGCCAGTGAGAAAACCACCACGCAATCAGGATAATCAGTACGACCCGCATAATGCCTGCTGTGGTAACAGGGGTTTCTCCCATTTTGAACAGACTGGTATTCAACCAGCCGAGTGTTGTGTTCCAAGCATCTTGGGCAGTGCGACTTATATTATGAAGTGAACCTTTTAATTGACCATCATCTAAACGTAATTGCAATTCGAGTAATTGCAGAAGGGTGTTGTTGTCAGCCAGTTGTTGGCTGATGCTTTGCTGTTTGCTGCTAAGTAAAGCAGATTGTTCTAGCAGTTGTTGATAGATTCGTTTGGCTTGGGCAAGGTCACGCGATGCGAGGTTTATGTCGGTAATGGTCATCGCAGATAATGTTTGTTCCCGAAAGCGCTCTATTCGTTGCTTAAGTTCATGCGTCTGCTGATTGAAGTCGTTAAGGTAGCTGTTTTCGTCATTCAGACGCTGTCTTTGTGCACTGTTCCAGTTTGGGATTGGTTGCTGTTTTCTGGTGACATAGGTCTCGCTTAGCCAATTCCAACTAAGCTGTGTTTGTGCGTGTAACAGATTTTGCTGTGTTTTTAAAACAGCCAGTTTGGTTTGTAGTTGTTTAGCCTGCGTCAGGCTATCGTCACCCATAATGGTGGGTAAAATGGCTTGTAAGTTACGAAGCTTATCGTTCAGTTGTTCGATTGTTTTGTTCAGTTGATCTGCCTTTCGTTGCAGATTTTTGATGTCGTTATCCGTTATGATTAGGTTGTTTTGAATATACTTAAAATGTTGTTCAATAGATTCTGCCCGTTGTTTGGTTGCCGCCAGTTGTGCTTTCTCTAGACGAAGACTTTCTCGTGAAATCAGCCACATAAGTCGTTTTTCAATCAGTAGCAGGCTTGTCTGAAGGTTGGGTTTTGTCTCGCTTAAATAGTGCGCCGTTAAATCATCGACTTGGCGGCTGAGCAGTTTTTGTCCGGCTTCCTTTTGCGCTATCTCTAGGCTCGCTTCACTTACGCTGGTTTGAGCCGCTTGATTCTTACGCAGTGATTCAAGCCAATCTTGCCAACTAACATTGCCTTGGGAAAAATTAGGTGTCTCTATGGTTGTGGTTAGGGTTGGCTGTTGTTGCAATTGCTTTAGTGTGCCGAGCATGCGTTTGATGGAGGTAATCAGTTCTTCAATGTCGTCTTGTTGATCTGCTGGCGTGTTCATCCACGCTTGATTGAGTAACTGAATCAGTTTTTCACTGGTAGCTTCTCGCTGAGTGTGATCAGCCAATGGTTTCCACCAATCAGCATTCAGTTCACTGAGATTCAGTTGGTTAAGCGCTACTTCCGCTGCCGTGTCTTTATGAGGATTGCCAGGGTTTAACGGGTTGCTTGCTTGCACCCATGGTGACAGCATCATCATGCCGATTAAATAAATGAGGGACCACCAAGATGACATGCTTTGACCTATCGTGTTGTATTAAAGGAGTCATTATTCTAACAGGCTTTGATTATCGTGCGATAATGTGTTTCATAGTAAGTAACTATGGTGGTTCGCATATGTCTGATCGATTGACGGCACGCATTTTATGGGCCTTGTTGTTGGGTGGTCTGGTTGGCTTATTACTTCAATCTGTGGAACAGCATTGGGCTAAGCAATGGTTGTTAGATGGCCTGTTTTTGGTAGTTGGCAAATGGTTTGTCGCTTTGCTGATGTTAATGGTTGTCCCTTTGGTGTTTGTTTCTTTGGTGAAAGGGGTGGCACAACTCGGGGCGAGTAAACAACTTGGGCGATTGAGCGGACTGACGTTAACACTTTATGTATTGACTACCATGCTGGCGATTGCTACGGGTTTGTTGTTAGCGAATTGGTTGCAACCGGGAGTGGGTTTGGCTTTGACCGCTTCGGCGAGTTCGACCAATACGCCACCAAATTTGGTTGAGTTATTAATTGCTATTGTACCGAGCAATCCGATAGCCGCTATGTCTCAGGGCAATATGTTGCAAGTCATTGTCTTTGCTGTGTTGTTTGGATTGGCGCTTTCCACCCTAAACACCTTAACGTTAAGTTCACCAGTATTGGCTTTGTTTGATGGCCTAGAAGCCATACTCATTCGTATGGTTGGTTTGGTCATGTGGCTGGCACCTGTAGGTGTTTTTGCTTTAATGGCGCGAAGCATGGCCAGTCAAGGGCTTGATTTGTTAGCGCCTTTGCTGGTTTATTTTCTGACGGTTGTTGTGGCTTTATTGTTGCATGCCACCTTAACCTATGCCAGTTTATTTCGTTTATTAACAGGGTTGTCTCCTTGGCACTTATACCGACGGTTAAAAGAGGTGCTGACGGTCTCTTTTTCGACCTCCACTTCTGCCGCCACCCTACCAGTTACCTTGGCAACAACGCAACGCCTCGGTATTTTGAATCAGGTTTCCAGTTTTACCATACCCTTAGGTGCTACCATCAATATGGATGGTACCGCCATTATGCAAGGCGTGGCGACTGTCTTTATTGCTAATGCTTATGGTCTTACCTTGGCGCCGAGTGATTATCTGTTGGTCATGTTAACGGCAACATTAGCTTCTATCGGCACGGCCGCGGTGCCAGGTGCTGGCTTAATTATGCTGACGATGGTATTGATGCAAGTCGGTTTACCTGTCGAGGGTATTGCACTGATTTTAGGCATTGATCGAATATTAGACATGATGCGTACCAGCGTTAATGTTACGGGGGATATTGTGGTGACAACCATTGTCGCTAAAAAACTTGATGCTTTGGATGAGTCTGTGTTTATCTCTGACACCTCGCAGGAGGATAGTACTGCCTCTGGTTATAAATAAAATGTATGACAGTTATTGATTTTGTTTATTGGCTTTGTTATCGTTCAGTTGGTTAGAGCCAATTTTAGGTTGCAGCAGCAGACTCTTTTACAATAAAGATGCTGCTGGTGCAATTTTGCACTTTGATTGTCGAGAGGCGATTATGTTGGTTCGTTTTTAAACATCTCGGTGTGCTTTAGCGGGCGCGGTTTCTCAGTAATCGAGAAAATAATGCTGTTGATCATCGCGTATCAGCATAAAACCGCCGCCACCCAAATTACCCGCTTCAGGATAGGTAACGGCTAGCACCATAGACGCTGCCACGGCAGCATTTACCGCATGGCCACCTTGGTTTAATACCTGTTGTGCTACCGCTGCGGCATAGCGATCTGGCATAGCCACCGCTGATTGCCCCGCATGAGCGTTGCTGAAAATGATGAACCAAGCAGATAAGCCTATCCAAAATTGTTTAAACATCATTCAAGCCCTTTATTATAAGTTTTTGAAATATCATATCATGCGATGCTGAGTAAGCTTGACGAAGTTAGGTGAAGATTGCATAATTTACAAATCCAATTTTGAAAAGTGAATTTGTAAAAATGATTGCTAGGCAGGCACAAGCAACCCTACAACGACTGGCCAAAGGTTTCCCGATATTGGTTATTACCGGACCACGTCAATCAGGGAAAACAACCTTAGCGCGACTGACTTTTCCCGACCATCGCTACGTTTCACTGGAAGATATCGATGAGCGGGAATTTGCCAGAGCCGATCCGCGTGGGTTTTTGGCACGTTTCGTTGGTCAGGGTATCATTTTAGATGAAGTGCAACGCGTACCCGATTTGCTCTCTTATTTACAAACCGATAACGATCTCAATCCTGTCATGGGGCGCATTGTGCTCACAGCTTCTCAACAGTTTGGATTGCTTGCCGCGGTGACTCAAAGCCTAGCAGGTCGAGCAGGTATGATTCAGTTATTACCCCTCTCGTTATCCGAACTCAATCATGCCCAATTTCAGCCGTCACTCGATGAGGTGTTGAGCCAAGGCTTGTATCCTGCGCTCTATCAACGTCAACCACTGGCCAGCGATTGGTATAGTAGTTATGTCGCCACCTATGTCGAGCGCGACGTGCGTCAATTATTACAAATACGTGATTTGGCGCAATTCACCCGTTTTTTGAAGCTTTGTGCTGCGCGAACGGGTCAGCTTCTTAATATATCAAGCCTAGCGAACGATGCAGGTATTTCGCAAACGGCGGCTAAACAATGGCTATCGGTGCTCGAAGCCAGTTATCTCATATTCTTGTTACAGCCTTATCATGAAAATTTTGGTAAACGCCTAACCAAAACACCCAAACTTTATTTCTACGATACAGGACTGGCTGCCTTTCTATTGGGTATTCAAGATAGTGAACAAATGAATAGTCATAGTGCGCGCCCGGCATTATTTGAAACGCTGATTGTCAGTGATCTATTGAAAAAACGCTGGAATGCTGGTCAGACTAATAACCTCTATTTTTGGCGCGATCATGTCGGACTAGAGGTTGATGTGGTTATGACTTGTAAGGATGGCATTCAGCCTATCGAAATCAAATCAGGGCAAACCATCGCCAGCGATTGGTTTAATGCCCTCAACAAATGGCAGGGCTTAAGCAACAGCAAACGCCAAGCCATGCTCATCTATGGTGGAGATGAAAGCTATGTGCGTCAAAACACGCGTTGCCAAGGTTGGTATCAGGTAAACCTTGATCAATGTTGACTTCCGAAGAAATCGGTGTTTTCGTGAGTTAACCAAACCCCTTCTGCCGCCAAGCTTCATAAACCACCACGGCTACGGCATTCGACAAATTCAGGCTACGGCAACCCGCACGCATGGGAATGGTGATACGTTGGTTTTCGGGCAAACTCATGCGTACCGCTTCGGGTAGGCCACGCGATTCAGGGCCAAACATCAAAGCATCGCCATCTTCAAACACAACTTGATCGTAACGATGGGTGCTTTTGGTGGTCAAGGCAAAAACACGTTTGGGTTGCAGGCTAGCTAAGCAGGCTTCCAAATTTTTATGTACTTGAACGTGCGTCAATTCGGTATAATCCATACCTGCACGACGTAGCTGTTTTTCCTCCAATGTAAACCCCATGGGTTCAACCAAATGGAGACTCACCCCAGCATTGGCACAAAGGCGTATAATGTTGCCTGTATTGGGCGGGATTTCTGGTTCGTATAAAATAATGGCCAATTTCACAAAAAGGACACTCCCTTGTCATTAAATATTCACGCTTTGGGGCTTGAGTTTACCACACCCCTGTGCTTGCTTTCAGGTAATGCGGGTTATGGCACTGAGTATTTGCGTGTCTCTGGCTTTAGTTATGACGCCGTTGGTGCGGTATTCTTGAAAGGTACCACCGAAGCTGAGCGTTATGGCAATCCGCCCGAGCGTGTCACCGAAACCCCTTACGGTCTGATGAATGCCATTGGCTTGCAGAATCCAGGTGTCGCAACCGTCATTAACGAGTTGCTACCGAAACTGAATTGGGATGGTAAGCCACATTTCATCCCTAATATTTCGGGTTTTTCCATCGACGAATACGCCAGCTTAGCGCGTGCTTTCGATCAAACACCCGTACCTGCCATTGAAGTTAATATCTCTTGCCCGAATGTGAAAAAAGGCGGTGCGGCTTTTGGTAACTATCCCGACTTGTCCGCTAAAGTTGTTGAAGCTTGCCGTGCTGTTACCAGCAAACCGCTTATTGTTAAGTTGTCGCCCAATCAAACCGACATTGCCGAAGGAGCGCGTCGTTGTATAGACGCCGGTGCTAATGCCTTGTCCGCCATTAACACCGTCAGTGCCATGGCGATTGATATTCATACCCGTATGCCTCGTCTAGGCAATAATCAAGGTGGTTTATCTGGCCCAGCGATTAAACCCATTGCCTTATTAGCGGTACATAAAATTTACCAAGTAGCCAAACCGCATCATATCCCCATTATCGGGCAGGGCGGTATTACCAACGCCGAAGATGCCATTGAATTTATGCTGGCTGGCGCAACGCTCGTCGGTATGGGTACAGCTCTAGCCAAAGACCCGCTCATTGCCAATAAGATCATTAAAGGCATACAAAAGTATATGAACAGCTACGGCTTCACCCATGTCAGTCAACTGACGGGTGCGCTAGAGCTACACGACAATAGTGCAGGTTGTACGCCATCCAGTTGTTTGAGGTAGAAGATGGAGCTGAAAGTTTATAAGCAGAAAGATCTTGATGAAAACGTTTTTAATAAAGTTGAAGAAGTTGGTAAGCAAATTTATGACTATTGTACTCAAGAATCAACATCTAACGCATTTAAAGAGGCTAATAAACCAGGAGCAAGTAGTTCTTTAGTACAAAATGTAATACTAAATAAGGCTAAAGAACTTGGGTTTCAGTCTGAGAAAAAAGGACTTTTTGGTGATATTCCAACATCTAATTTAAGGCCAGATTATTTTTTAAAAATTGGTCGTAGTGGCGTTATTGTTGAAGTTGAGCGTGGCAAAACCATCATGAATAATATGGATATATTGGATATGTGGAAGTGTCATCTGTGCAGTCATGCAAATCATTTGTTTTTGTTTGTACCTTTAGAACTTAAGCATAATACTTCTGCTAGGGGTTACAATCCATACAATGCTGTTTGCAACCGTATGCAACCATTTTTTAATCTAAGTAACTATACTAATGTCCATAGTCTATGGATTTTTGGTTATTAATTAATTGTTTACAAGGCGTAACATGACCGACCAACAAATTGCCCAAACCCTTGCTATTATCAAACGTGGTGCTGCCGAGTTGCTCATTGAAGAAGAGCTGATTAAGAAGTTGAAAAAAGGCATACCCTTGCGCGTTAAGGCGGGTTTCGATCCAACCGCACCCGATTTGCATTTGGGACACACGGTTCTAATCAACAAGCTACGTCAACTGCAAGACCTAGGTCACCATATCCTGTTTTTAATTGGCGACTTCACAGCCATGATTGGCGACCCAACGGGTAAAAATGTCACACGTAAACCCTTAGATGCCGAAGCAGTGAAAGTGAATGCTAAAAGTTACACAGAACAGGTGTTCAAAATTTTGGATGCGGACAAGACCGAGGTTGTCTTCAATGGTTCATGGATGAACCAGTTAACCGGTGTCGATATGATTCGCCTTGCCGCCCAAAGCACAGTCGCTCGTATGCTTGAGCGTGACGACTTTACCAAGCGTTACCATAATCAACAGCCCATTGCCATTCATGAATTTTTGTATCCTTTATTACAGGGTCACGACTCAGTCGTGTTGAAAGCAGACTTAGAATTGGGTGGTACTGACCAGAAATTTAATTTATTGATGGGTCGTGAACTACAAAAAGACGCGGGACAAGAACCGCAATGTGTCTTAATGATGCCGATTTTAGAAGGACTAGACGGCGTACAAAAAATGTCTAAGTCTTTAGGCAACTACATTGGAATTAGTGACGCACCCGACGATATGTTCGGTAAAGTTATGTCCATTTCTGATGACCTGATGTGGCGTTATTACGAACTGCTCAGTTTTGAAAGCCTAGAAAGTATTGCGGCCATGAAAGCTGAAGTGCAGGCAGGTGCTAACCCGCGCAATATTAAAGTGAAATTGGCACAAGAACTGGTTGGTCGTTTTCACGGTGCGCAAGCAGCATTAGATGTGTTAGCAAATTTTGAAGCCCGTTTTAAGAATAAAGAGTTGCCGACGGATTTGGAGCCATTTATGGTCGAAGGGGATATGACGGTAGCGCAGGCGATGAAAGCGGCAGGTGCAGCAGCCAGTTCATCTGATGTGGTGCGTGCGGCCAAACAGGGCGGTCTAAAGCGTAATGGCGAAAA
>JACXUY010000091.1 GCA_014763665.1 Gammaproteobacteria bacterium | reverse complement strand
CCGCTTGCGCGATCTCAGCCTAGTCTAGGCACTCCGACAATTTAAAAAATTAAACGTAGCTAAGTATAACTGAAACCGTCTGGCGGGTGGTAAGAAAATCGGCACCTCGAATAACCCCCGTCCGTTGGATTCTGGCAACGCCAAGTTTGCCAGATCAAGGCGTGAAGTTGAAGCAATGTCTAGACCTCGCAAAACTTCATAACGCAGAGATGGCAAACTTGGCTAAGCCCCGAAGGGCGTGGCTGTAAGTCTCGCAGAATCTCATCGGAGGTTATTCGAGGTGCCCCAATTCTAGTCGCGCATCCAGCTATACCCCAGACCGTGAATGGTTTCCAGCGGAAAGCTGCCCTCATAAACCTGCGCGACTTTTTTGCGGATGCGGTAGAGCATCGAGTCCATGCGGCGGTAGTCGTATTCTTCGTCATCGATTGTCAGGGCATTTAGCAGGGTTTGTTTGTCTAGAATCTGGCCGGCGTGTTCCATTAGAAACGCCAACACAAGTGCCTCCCGGCTGGAGAGGGCAAGGGTTTGCAGATTGGGGCAATAGAGTACTTTTTGTTTAATTTGCCAGTCGGGATTGGATTCTGCATGCTGCGAATTGAATTTGGTTAACAGGTTCTGCAAGACGATATGCAGCTCGTCCAGATCAACCGGTTTGGCAAAATAATGGTCGATTCCGGTCTGATAACCTTCAATGCGATTGATTGTCTGACCGAGTGCAGTTAACAGTACAATCGGCCCGTTATGGTGTGCCTTAAAATCTGCAATGTGTTGTACACTGTCGCCATCCGGCACTAAACGATCCAGCAGTAACAGATTAAATTGCCTGTTTTGCAGGTGCTGAAGTGTCTCGGCAAGCGTGCTTGTCAACGTGATGACATAACCGCGTTTTTGCAGAAAATGTTGTATCTGTTCGGCTAAATCGGGTTCGTCTTCCAGAAAAAGAATATTCATCATAGAGGTTGGTTTATGCAGCTGAAAAGAGGGTGGTTGCACGTTATCAGTGCGCTGTTTTTAGGGATGCTAACCGCTCAGGCTTGGGCGAGTCAAGTAAACTGTCCTCAAAAATTAGACCTTACCGATAAGCTGCATGTATGGATTGACAAAGCTGCGGCGACTTCCTATCCCCAAGTGTTGCAAGAATCCTTTAAGCCCGTTAAACAGGACTATTCTTTCGGTTTAACCGACGCGGCCATCTGGGTAAAACTGAATGTACGTTTACCTGAAAATTGTACGGATGCCAAGAATTGGTTGTTGCGCATCAATGTGCCTTACCACGATGAAATAGATGTCTATCAACGTCAGAAAAATGGCAAGGTTCTCCACTGGCAAGGGGGGGATCAGGGCATGACCCACAGCGGCGAACTGGCTACACGCTTGCCGACCATCCCCATTTCACTTTCCCAACAAGACACGATGCTATTTGTTAGATTTTTTTCGCAAAATACCTTGAGTGTTTCAATGGATGTGATCAGCGGCGAAGCCTATCAACACCACGAGCAGAAAATGTTAATGGCATCGTCTTTTATTGGTGCCTTGATCCTCCTGTCACTTTTGTTGGCCTTGTTGAATCTGGCTTTTTTTAAAGCCAAAAGTTTCTTTTATTATGCCGGCTTTACCACCGCAATTAGCTTTCTGATGATGTTCGTGCATGGTTGGACCAACGTACTTTGGCCAGCCCATTATGGCGATGCCATTGCCACGTTATCGCAACCTTTTGCCGCCATTTTTTTGGTGTTGTTCAGCAATGAGCTGATGAAGTTACGCCTTCACTATAAAAAGCTGTTTTATGTTCAATTCATTGTGGCACTGAGTATTTCTCTGTGGGCGGTGATCTCAGTGTGGATGGTTGAATATCGATGGTCTTTGCCGTTTTCCCATCTCGGAATTGGCTTCATTTTAATCAGTTTATTTGCAGTCGCATTGCGACTTTGGTTATGGAAAAATGAACTTGTCGCCAAGGCATATGCCCTTGTATTTTCATTCATCATTATCGCCATGCTGCTGCGTTTGGGCGCGGTTAAAGGCATTCTTCCCATCAATTTCTGGACAGAAAACAGCATGTCTCTTGCGCTGAGTGCGCAGGTGATCTTATTTCTTTTTTTAATGTTTATTCAATACTATCAAGAGCGCGAAAAGCGTTTGGCTTTGGAACAAAAAAGCAAACAGACCGCCGAAGAAGTCAATAAACGTCGTACCTTTATGAATCTGCTCTCGCATGAACTCATGACCCCTTTATCCATATTGGATTCATCAGTGCGTAACATTCAAGAAGACTGGACAATGCTCAGCCAAGCACAGCAACAACAGCTTGAAAAACAGCGCAATGCCGTAAAACGAATGCGCCAGATGGTGGAAATGTGTCTTGCAAGAAACTACTGGGAGCCCGCCCAGCATCTGGGGAATTTTGCGGTGAACACGTTTGCGCACAAAGCACAACAAGAACTAGAAGCGCTGTTGGACAGTCAACGTTTAAACTGGACAGGCCAGGTTGACCAGCGCTGCCGGCAAGCCAAAATCGCCGGGCAGCTAGAGCCGTTGGTGATGGTGTTGAGTCTTATTGTGCATAACGCGTTGAAATACTCAAAAGAGGTTTGCGATATTGAACTGTGCTGCAAAAAGGGAATGCTGGAGGTGTCGGTACGTGACCGAGGCATTGGATTTGACGCCAAGGTACTCAACCCTAAACCTTTTGAGCGTGGTGATAATGTCAGCAATACCCAAGGGTTGGGATTAGGGTTAACGGTTGCGCATGAGCTTTTACAAGGCTATGGTGGACAATTAACTATTCAAACCCTGTCACCAGGCAGTTTGGTGACCTTTTGCGTACCTCTGCAAAAGCAGTAAAAGTACGTAAATTTTCTTTTCGTCAGAAATTGTTAGAAAATCGTCAGAAATCGTCAGAAATCGTCAGAAACGCTCGAAACCCGATATGGTAATTTTCCAATACAAAGCATAAACCCCATTTTTGGGTTCTGGTTTTATTGGGAGAGTGAAAGATGAACCGTATCTACCGCGTTGTTTTCAACCATACTTTAGGCGTTTGGCAGGCTGTATCCGAAGTTGGCAAAGGCCGTAAAAAAAGCAAAACCCATAAATCGGTGCAAGAACCCGGCCTGTTGGGAATTTTAAGCCGCCTTTCCGGCCAAGCCGTCCTGGGTTCCCTGTTATTGGTCAGCACGCAGGTCATGGCCAATAGCTTGCCAACCGGCGGGCAAGTGGTGACGGGTAATGCCGCCATCAGCCAAAACGGCGCGGTGATGGATATTACCCAAACCACCGACAAAACCGCCATCAACTGGCAGAGCTTTAATATCGGCCAGGGCAATACGGTCAACTTCCACCAGCCTAGCGCCAGCTCGGTGGCTTTAAACCGTGTCATCGGTTCAGACGTTTCCTCCATTCAAGGGGCCATTAACGCCAACGGCCAAGTCTTCCTGATTAACCCCAACGGCATTCTGTTCAGCCCAACCGCGCAGGTCAATGTCGGCGGTTTAGTGGCTTCTACGCTTGATATCAGTACCGAAGACTTTTTAAACGGCAACTATTCATTTGAAGGCGCCAGTTCCAACGCCATTATCAACCAAGGCAATATCACTGCGGCTAACGGCGGCTATATCGCCATGATTGCCGCCAAAATCGAAAACACCGGCACTATCACCGCCAATGCGGGCGATGTATTGATGGGGGCCGGCTCCAAAGTCACGCTCGATATGGGCGGGCCGGTCAAAATCCAAGTTGAACAAAAAGCCATTGACGCCCTGATTACCAACGGCGGTGCCATCAAAGCCGATGGCGGTTATATCTATCTCACAGCCCAAGCGGCAGGCGACTTGGCCAGCACGGTTATCAACAACACCGGCATTATTCAAGCGCAAACGCTCGAAACCGGCGAGAACGGTGAAATCTACCTGATGGGGGATATGGACAACGACCAGATTCAGGTCGCAGGCACACTCGATGCCAGTGCACCAGTGAATGGCAACGGCGGTTTTATTGAAACTTCGGCCGCCAAGGTCGATATCCAACCAGGCCTGCAAGTTACCACTAAAGCAGAAAACGGCCAAACCGGGGAATGGTTGATAGATCCGAATGACTACACCATCGCCGCAAGTGGTGGTGATATTACCGGCGCACAACTTGGAACCAATCTGGCTAGCACCAACGTCACCATTCAAAGTGTTGATGGTGCGACTAGCGGCAACGGCGATATCTTTGTCAATGACGAAGTGACTTGGACAAGCGGCAACACCCTTACCCTGAGCGCGATTCGCAATATCGAAATCAATTCATCGATAGATGCTAGCGGTGGTTCAGGCGGCAAACTGGTGTTGGAATACGGCCAAGGTGCTGTAGCAGCAAGCAACACTGCTACTTATACCATCAATGCGCCCGTCAGCCTGAATTCAGGTCAGAACTTCAGCACCAAACTCGGATCGAATGGCACAGTTATTGACTATACAGTTGTTACTGATCGAACCGGTCTTGAAGGTATGGCAGCCGGACTGGGAGGTAGCTATGCTTTAGGGGGGGATATAGATTTAAGTGGCTCAGGTTGGACACCGGTTGGCAACTCGTCAACGAAGTTCACCGGCCAGTTCGATGGTTTGGGTAATAGGATTTCAAATCTAACTATCAATTCACCGCATGATTTTGTGGGCTTATTTGGTATTGTTGCCAGTTCCAGTACAGTCCGGAATGTTGGCATGGAGAATGTCAGCATTACAACACCCGGCTCAAATAATGTCGGTGGATTGGCGGGGATTAATGAAGGCACAGTAATCAATAGTTATATGAGTGGATCTGTAAGTGGTCTCAATTATGTTGGCGGGCTGGTGGGATGGAATTTATCTATTATGTTGGCGGGCTGGTGGGATGGAATTTATCTGGAAAAGTCTCAAATAGTTTTACAACGGGAACGGTAGAGGGCGAGCAGAATGTTGGCGGACTGGTGGGAAGCTCCAACAACGGCACAGTGGAAAATAGCTACGCGACTGGAACGGTAGAGGGCGCGCAGAAAGTTGGCGGACTGGTGGGTTCTGCCACGAATACTCAAATCAGCGATGCCTACGCCACCGGCAATGTGGTTGCAACAGTTGATGCTGCCAGCTCCATTGGCGGTCTAGTGGGTGTGCTCAACAACAGCCGAATCGAACAGTCCTATGCCACAGGTAGCGTAACCACCGGGTTCCGTCCTTTTGATGTGGGCGGTCTTGTGGGTTATGCCCTGAATCAGTCAGTAATCAGTCAGAGCTATGCAGATACCAGTGTGACTGTGGGGAATGCGCAGTCTGACTGGATGAGTGGTGAAATCGGCGGTTTGGTAGGCTACCTGAATAACAGTCGTATCGAGGAATCTTATGCTGTCGGCAGTGTTACCACCGGCGATTATCTTTTCAGCGTAGGTGGTCTGGTTGGTTATGTATACCTCCCGAACACTGACGCTATTACCAACAGCTATGCAAATGTCAGTGTTACCACAGGTGAAGGAGTTTTCGATGTTGGTGGCCTGGTGGGGTTGATTGAAGACGCCGGTGTAACGAATTCTTATTCCATTGGCGCTGTGTCGGCAGGTGCAGGAAGCACTGACGTCGGTGGTCTGTTCGGTAATAGTTCGAATACGGATGTAACTAGCAGCTTCTGGGATACCGAAACCAGCGGCCAAGAAACCAGTGCAGGCGGTACCGGCAAAACCACGGCGCAAATGTATGACACAGCAAACTATGCAGGTTGGGATATGGCTTCTTGGAGCTTATTTGAAGGACGTGGTGCCGTGGTAGAGGGATACGAAGTTGGCGAAGGCCTGCCCTATTTAACCAACGTTACCCGTGAGCAAGACCGTGTA
>JACXUY010000237.1 GCA_014763665.1 Gammaproteobacteria bacterium | reverse complement strand
TTGGATTAGAGAACTGCTCGCAGAAAGCCCAAACCTGTACAGTGAAATTAACGAATTTTTAACCCACCGTTTAAATGACTTTTCGCTGTTTAAATTCAATCCGATTGGTGCGGACGAAAAAGAGTTGAAGCTTGAATTTAAAAACGATGGCAAAAAGAAAATCGAACTCAATTTTTCTCAACTGTCGGATGGCGAGAAGATTTTTATGCTGGCAGCAGGCCTAGTCGCGCGGATGAACAGCGGTAAACCAATACTTTGCTTATGGGATGAACCGGATAATTTCATTTCGCTTGTAGAGTTAAGTCATTTTATTTTAGCCTGTCGTAAAGCGGCAGAAACCAGCGATGAATCGGTGCAGGTGATTATGTCTTCCCACAATGCGACCGTGATTAACGAGTTTTCCAAACATAACACCTATATTTTGTCTCGCCATTCTCACTTAGAGCCGTCAAGAAATCAAAAGCTCGAAGCCAAAACCTATATAAGCGTAACCCTAATCGAAGCGTTTAAAAATGGGGAGCTTGATTAATGAGCGTAAACAGAAACAAACCGCATTTGGTTGTGATTCAAGAAGATTCCCCCTACCGGGATTTAACCAACGGCATCCGCAATGCGGTGCATGTAGAAGGGTATCGGATTGATAGTCGTGCGCCAGTGGGTGGCTGGACAAAAGTTCTTGCTTCAGTTGAAGATTTGCTTCAGTTGAAGATATGGCGCCATTGCTTGATCGGTACACCGAAATGCATCTTTTACTATTAATGGATTTTGATTACGAGTTCAGTAGCCGAATGGGAAAGTTTCAAAAAGCGATTGCCTGTCAGTCATATCAAAACCGCGTGTTTCTGTTGGGGGTAGATAACAAAGAATTTGAAAACTTAAAACAAACGCTCAAACAAACCAATGTCGAACGTATTGGTCAAATGTTGGTAGAAGACTGCCCACAACAACAAACCCCAGTCTGGCAAAACCAACATTTAAACAGTAACCAACCCGAAATACAAAGAATGCGTGCTGCGGGTGTATTTCAATGGTTGTTTAAGTAGTAAAGACTTGAATCAAAGTTGGTTGGTGGATTACAAGTTAACGCAGTTATAGTCATTATGGTTTAGATATAGAATTCAACTGACGCAAAAGGAAACACAGTGCTAAAAATTAAAATCCCTAATCTTTGCCAAAACGAACAGCGTTATGCGTTAGATATTCTGCTGGGCGAGTTTTTGGGTTTGGCGTTTGAAGTGGACACCTATGATGGCGATGTAATCGAAATCACTAGGCTTGGTGGTTTAGGCGATTTGGCTAAGTTAACATTGGATGCCAGCTTTTTTCACCAAGCCCACCAGGCCTGGTTAAAACCTGAATCCATGCCGGTTTTGCCTTTAGCAACTTGGAATCCAGCGGAAGAGGGGATTAACGCCAATTTAGTCGAACCCAGCGTGCCGGTTTTATATGGGCAACCAAGTCTGTTGAAAAATGGAGAACACCTTCACTTAAACCTCGACATCTTCGGTAGCGCCTTCTTTATGCTCTC
>JACXUY010000090.1 GCA_014763665.1 Gammaproteobacteria bacterium | reverse complement strand
ACTTGACCCCCCTTGGCACGGGTTTGTGCAATCGCATCAACCAAATCTTGACCAACGTTAATGCGTTCAAAATGCATGTGGTGATCTTCAATACGCTCTACCCTAACCGGCTGAAAAGTTCCAGCGCCTACGTGTAATGTTAAGGTTGCTGTTTGCACACCTTTTGCCTTTATGGCAGCGAGTAGTTCGTCAGTAAAATGCAACCCAGCTGTGGGTGCGGCGACAGCGCCTGCTTCTTTTGCGAATACAGTCTGGTAACGCTCAGCGTCCGCATCACTGTCTGGTCTTGCAATATAGGGTGGCAAGGGTAAATGACCAATACGATCGAGAAAATCAAGAACAGCCTCTTCTGTTAACCACTTGACCTTGAATAGCTCACCTTCTCGACCCAAAAAAAGCGCTTGCACACCGCCCTCTAATTCGAGAATGGAGTTGATTGCAGGCTTTTTACTGACACGCAAATGTACCAATGCTTGATGGTTAGGTAGCAAACGCTCAATTAGCATTTCAAAGCGACCACCACTGGCTTTATGTCCATACAAACGTGCCGGGATAACACGTGTATTGTTAAGTACCAACAAGTCGTTTGGTGATAATCGCGCTAAAATATCCGAAAAAAGGGTATCGACCAGTTGATTATCACAACCCACACAGAGCAAGCGACTTGCTGCTCTGTCCGCCAGCGGATATTGGGCAATTAAGGATTCAGGGAGATGATAGTCATAATCACTGACCAGCTTTCCAGACATTGACTCAGTCACAGCAGCAGTTATTCTTGATATTTTTTACTGCCGTAGATGGTTAAACTATGCCACGACAAATCATAACCACGCTCATCCGCAATCGCTTTAATACGCGACTCAATGATTGGATCAACGAACTCTTCAACCATGCCCGACTGTAAACACACAATATGGTCGTGATTATCACCTGTATCTAGCTCAAAAGTTGAAATATTGTTTTCAAAATTCAAACGACGCACGATACCAGCCGCTTCAAATTGCGTCAAAACACGATAAACAGTTGCCAAACCCACTTCTTCATCTTGTTCCAGCAAAACTTTATAAACATCTTCTGCGGTTAAATGGTGTTGGTCACCAGCACTCTCCAAAATTTCTAAAATCTTCACGCGTGGAAGCGTTACTTTAAGCCCAGCCTTACGCAGATCTGCCGTCTGTTTCATACAATAGCATTCCTAATTTATGGTATTCCAATTCGGTTTACGGTATAGTTTAGCTCAATATGCAGGACTAAACCACCTACCTTGACAGTAATAGGCTATCGAATACATGATTCGTATACTCATTTCCATTGCACTGATTGCTTCGCTCAGCGCTTGTATCAACCCACACCGCGTTAGAGTCGATCAAGGTGTTCTAATTGATCAATCATCCCTAGAATCGTTACAGACTGGACTGACTCAAGATCAGGTTCGCCGTATTTTTGGACCCCCTTCTAATCAGTCATCTTTTAGCAATAATCGCTGGGAATACCTTTTTCGTTCAAGCGATCCTAGTTTTCAAGCTGACAAAGTTAAGCTGTTGGTAATCGAGTTTGATTCACAAGGATATGTGACTCGCTGGACAACACCAAACGCAACTAAAAGCTAGTTTTTTTCTGTCGCCCGTGTCGCCCGACGACGTCTCGCCTCTTTGGGATCATTCACTAAGGGGCGGTAAATTTCTATGCGATCTCCTTCCTTTAAAACCTGACTCATTTTAGCCACCTTACCAAAAATGCCCACTCTACCGTCCACCACTTCAAGGTGCGGTACCAATTGGTGAATTTCAGAATGTGACAAAGCTTCGGCTATTGTGGAGCCTTCAGCAACCTTTTCTTTAAGCAAAAACTGCTGACGTGGCAGTGCATAGGCCACCTCAATCTCAATCATCTTTTTAGCTTCCATAAAGATCCTTTGCCCTGACTAAGAAAGCATCAATCAGTGAACTGATAACCTGTTCAAATACCGAACCCACCGTCATAGCCAACAATCGATTATTAAATTCAAACTCTAAAGACAATGTCACCCTACAAGAGTCATCACCTAAATCCTCAAAAACCCAAGCACCAGTTAACTCCTTAAAAGGGCCTTGAGCCAAACGCATAGCGATGCGTTCATTGGGCATCAACTGATTTACCGTTGCAAAAGCAACCCTAACTGGACCTTTAGCTATGGTGATCTCGGCCTCAACCGAATTGCCTTCCTGCTTTAGAATACGAGCACCGCCACACCATGGCAAAAATTGAGGGTAAGCAACTACGTCTGCAACAATAGTGTATATTTGATCTACCCGATAAGGCATCACTAGACTTTTATGAATACGCCCCATTGGCGCAATCCTCACTGTTTTAACGTATAATTTTATTCATTATGACAAAAGCCACTAAAAAACAAAACTCATCCCCCACCATTGCCTTAAATAAAAAGGCATTACATGATTACAGCATCGAAGATAATTTTGAAGCTGGCATTGTGTTAGAAGGCTGGGAGGTTAAAAGTATTCGTGACGGTCGCGTTCAACTACGTGACAGTTACGTTATGTTCCGTAATCAAGAAGCTTTTTTGATTGGTGCTCATTTTTCACCGCTGTCGTCTGCTTCAACTCATGTCAATCCCGATGCGCAACGGATTCGTAAGCTATTATTGCATCGCAGCCAAATTCATAAAATCATGGGGCGAGTACAACAGCAAGGTTATACCTGTGTGTGTCTAAAAATGTATTGGAAAGGTCCCTTAGTTAAGGTAGAAATCGCATTAGCTAAAGGAAAGCAAACACACGACAAACGTCAAAGTGAAAAAGATAAAGATTGGCAGCGGGAAAAAGCTCGCATCGTTAGCAACCACTTAAAACGCTAAAAAGCACTTGACACTAATCTGCTTAAAACTCTATAATAGCAAAGTTGATTCGGAATATAGCGCAGTCTGGTAGCGCACCTGTTTTGGGTACAGGTGGTCGGGGGTTCGAATCCCTCTATTCCGACCAACAATACCAGTTTCCGCGATACGCGCCCGTAGCTCAACCGGATAGAGCACTCGCCTTCTAAGCGAGCGGTTGCGGGTTCGATTCCTGCCGGGTGCGCCATGCACTTGGATCAGCTGTAATTATTTTCAATGGTGGGTGTAGCTCAGTTGGTAGAGCGCAGGATTGTGATTCCTGTTGTCGTGGGTTCGATCCCCATCACTCACCCCATCAAATTCAAGCAGTTACAAGCCTTTCAGTCATACACCAACCCTTAAATCATGCCCTATGCGACATCCGTGGTTGGCCTGTTTACTCTTATCTCATATTGAGATATACTGACCCCATGAAAATCATCAGCAACAGCGCCCTGTGGGCTTTCGCTGCCGATCATCCTCAGGCCGAAGCCCCCTTGCAGGGATGGCGGTGGGTGATTGAAAAGAACCAGCTTGCCAACTGGGCCGAGCTCAAAGCCGCCTTCAACGCGGTGGACAAGGTTGGCGAGTTGGTGGTGTTCGACATCGGCGGCAACAAGTACCGTCTCATCGCTTACATCCGGTTCGAAAAGCAAATCGTGTACATCAAGGCGGTGCTCACCCACTGGGATTACGACAAAGGAACCTGGAAATCATGAATGCAGCCATCGACGTAAAGCAGCTACTCCCAGTCTGGGAACAGTTCCGTGCCGCCACCGACATCGCCCCCATCCGGGGCGAGGCTCACTACGCACGGATGACCGAAATGCTCGAAGCCTTACTGGACGAAACCCAAGGTGATGAAAATCATCCCGCCATGGGCTTGGTCGATATCGTAGGCAACCTGATCGAGGACTACGAAACCGAGCATCACCCACTGCCCGAGACCACCGGCGTGCAAGCCTTGAAGTTCCTGATGGAGCAGCACGGCTTGAAGCAAAGCGACCTCTCCGAGATCGGTAGCCAGGGCGTTGTCTCTGAAATCCTAACTGGCAAGCGCGAGCTCAACATTCGGCAAGTGCGGGCGCTGAGCGAACGTTTCGGCGTTTCGGTCGCGACCTTTGTGTAAAACCGCAGTGCCAAGCGCGCCTCACACTCAATGCGAGTGGTGATTCGAGTTGCCGCCGACGTCCATGATGGAGCCAGTGGCCGAGACGTTGCCGTTGACCTGGATATCACCTTCGATACTTGCTCCCGCACCGCCTCCGCCTTTGCCGAGCAGTCTCTTGAGGTAGGTGAATAGCTTTTTCACCAGTAGGAAGCCGGTGAAGGTGCTCTCAGTGGCATCGACCAGGATTCGGGGGTCATGGGATTGTCGGCTAACTCTGGCAGTTGCGAGCCATAATCACGTCGCATCACGCGTGTGCCAACGCGAGTGGTCAGTATGTCGCTGATGCTCTGGCGCAGGTGGTCGATGCCAGAGAGGGGCTTACCAGTTTGGGCGTTGATGCCGAGCATCGGGAATCTCCTGGTTTGATTGGGTGCTGCGGGTTTGCCTGGCAACTCACACGATTTTGCGCTATATTACACCAATAGTGTGATTTTTGATTCGTCGCGATGCCAACTTAGGAGGCTGCACCATAGGAACTGTGCGTAAAACCATCACCCTGACTGATCAGCAAGACAACTGGGTCAAAGCTCAGATCAACGCCGGGCACTACACCAACGACAGCGAGTACATCCGCGATCTGATCCGACGCGAGCAGGAACGCAGTGCCGAGATCGAAGCAATCCGCGCCGCACCGATCGAGGGTGAAGCCAGCGGTGAACCCCGCCGCATCGACCCTACAGCGTTCAAACAAAGGATGCTGACCGCCCATGGCTGAATATCGCCTGACTCCAGCGGCAGAGCGTGACCTAGAATCAATCTGGACTTACACGCTGCGCCAAGTCAAACACACCGCCCGGCACAGCTGCAACACCAGTACCGAATGTTGAAAAGCTTCGATACGCCGGCGAAACTCCAAGAGCGCCACGCGGGTATTCGAGTAGTTGGCCTTTAGCATGTCTGCCGACAGGTTGGCGTAAGGCAGACCCAAGGCAGCAGATACCTGCAACAGCGGCTCGCCCCGATCATCGAGCAGATTGCCTGATTAGAAAGATCAAATAAAGAGGACA
>JACXUY010000034.1 GCA_014763665.1 Gammaproteobacteria bacterium | reverse complement strand
TGTCAGGCCAGATGGCAAATCACTTAATGAACTCGACAGACGCTCACTGAACTGTCCGTTCACCCAAACCAACTGAATGGCATTTTCAGGCAGACTCAACTCAGGCAAACTGACCGATGACGCTACCTGCTCACTAGCCCATCGTAATGGTAGCTTCCAGAAACCAGCCAGACGCGTATATTTCCAGTCTTCATCTCTTGCAGTCGGCAGTGTTGCTTGCGCAAAATCCTGCAACGCCTCTTGCTGCGCTTCACTGACCGAGCGTGTTGCTTGCCAATCACTCAGTAAGGCCTGTAAACGCTGTTGCGCCTGCTCAGTGGGGTTAAGCAGTGGCGAGTGCGTCATAACCCAACTCCTCGATTTGCGCAACCAACTCCATACCACCCGATTTCACGATGCGACCTTGATACAAAATATGAATCACATCCGGTGCAACATATTCTAACAAGCGCTGATAATGGGTCACCAAAACAAAACCACGATCCGGCGAACGCATCGCATTCACGCCCTGGGCAACCGCTTTCAGCGCATCAATATCCAAACCCGAATCGGTTTCATCGAGAATACACAGGCTAGGTTCCAATAATGCCATTTGTAACATGTCATTACGCTTCTTCTCACCACCGGAAAAGCCGACGTTAACATCTCGCTCCAAAAACTCTTGGCGCATCCCCAGCAGCTTCATCTTTGCTTGTACGAGTTGACTGAATTCAAACATATCTAATTCGGGCAAGTCTTTAGCCGTACGTACCGCATTCACCGCTGTTTGCAAAAACAGCTTATTGCTCACACCAGGAATTTCGACTGGGTATTGAAAAGCCAAAAACAGACCCGCTTGAGCGCGGGCTTCGGGATCCATGCTAAGTAAATCTTCACCATTGAGAGAAGCAGAACCCGCCGTGACTTCATAATCTTCACGCCCCGCTAGCACCGATGCTAATGAACTCTTACCAGCACCATTTGGTCCCATAATTGCATGCACTTCACCCGCTTTAATGGTTAAATTCAGTCCACGCAATACGTCTTTTTCGGCAACCGTCGCCTGTAAATTTTCAACTTCTAATAACATCATCCCACACTTCCCTCCAAACTGATGGCAAGTAACTTCTCGGCTTCAACGGCAAATTCCAATGGCAACTTCTGAAATACTTCTTTACAAAACCCATTTACAATCATCGAAATCGCATCTTCTTCACGAATACCACGTTGCGCACAATAGAAAAGCTGATCTTCACCCACATTCGAAGTCGTCGCTTCATGTTCAACTTGAGCGCTGGCATTTTGTACTTCCAAATAAGGAAAAGTATGCGCACCACAGGTTTTGCCGATGAGCATTGAATCACACTGGGTAAAATTACGCGCGCCTTCTGCAGTTGGTAAAATTTTGACCAATCCACGATAGACGTTCTCGCTTTTACCCGCACTAATACCCTTGGAAATAATGGTACTCTTGGTACGCTTACCAATGTGAATCATCTTAGTACCGGTATCGGCCTGCTGACGACGGTTGGTGAGCGCTACGGAGTAGAACTCACCAACACTGTCATCACCTTCTAACACGCAGCTTGGATACTTCCAAGTAATAGCAGAACCAGTTTCAGCCTGCGTCCATGACAACTTGCTGCGTGCCCCCTTACAAACGCCGCGCTTAGTAACGAAATTCAGAATACCGCCTTCACAATTTTCATCACCAGGGTACCAATTTTGCACCGTTGAATACTTTACTTCAGCATCGGCATGCACAATCACTTCGACCACCGCAGCATGTAATTGATAACTGTCACGCACGGGCGCCGAACAGCCTTCGATATAACTGACCGAACTGCCCTCATCGGCAATGACAATAGTGCGCTCAAACTGACCCGTTTTCGCTTCATTGATGCGGAAATATGTCGATAACGGCACAGGACAATTCACGCCTTTGGGAATATACACAAAGGTTCCATCCGAAGCCACAGCCGCATTCAAACAAGCAAAAAAGTTATCGTGATGCGGTACCACTGTGCCGAGATACTTTTGTACTAATTCGGGATGATGTTGTACTGCGTCCGAGAAAGAGCAGAAAATTACACCATATTTTTCAAGTAATGCTCGCGATTTGGTGGTTGAAACCGATACCGAATCAAAAATTGCATCAACAGCGATTTCAGCAGCTTCTCCTTCAGCGCCCAAATGAATGCCTAGTGCGGCAAATGCCTTAGCCACTTCGGGATCAATCTCAGGCTCTTGTGGAGCAACGCCAGTACTTGCGCAGCTATCACTGGTACAGCTTCCACACTGAGGGGCTGAGTAATAACTGTAATCTTGATAATCTAAGGGTGCATAGGTCGCTTTAGCCCAATGAGGTTCAGGCAGTGTTAGCCAATGCTGGTAAGCTTTTAAGCGAAAATCCAACATCCACTGAGGTTCGTTCTTTTTCGCCGAAATCGCACGCACCACTGACTCATTCAACCCTTTAGCAAAGGTCTCCACCAAAGTCTGGGTTACAAAACCTTCCTTGTAGGTGGACTGCGCCCCTAACAAGTCTTCAATTTCAACTTGTGTTTGCACCGTCAACTCCTAATCATCATTCGTTCATTAATAGTTGACTATTTTAGTCAACTATTAATGCAAAAGTCCAGTTTTATTGACGTTTTTGACAATTACTGATCGCTTTAGCTTGATCTAACAACCAAGCAGCGTAACCACCTGAATAATTTGCACTTCCTAACGGATCTGTCATAGCTACGTTCAGGTTGGGAGCTAATGCATTAAGCCAATCCATCGCCTTAGGTTCAAACTGAGGCTCACGCAACAGGCATCTTAATTCACCATTGCGTAATCGCTGCTCCAATTGTGCCACTGAAGCAGCACCAATAGACTGCTCTGGCGTTTTCTGTACCATTGCGCCCTGAGTGAGACCATAATGGCGAAACAAATAACGCCATGCATCATGCATGACCAGCAAGGGCTCTGTTTGCATGGGCTCTAATAGTTGTTTCGCTTGAGCGTCAGCTTGTTGAATATCACTGATTAATTGTCGCGCATTCTGACGATAACGCTCCGCATTAACGGCATCGCGCATCATTAGCTCATCGCGCACATGACCAACATAGGCTTGCACAATAGTAGGATCTAGCCATAAATGCATATCCCATGCACCCTGATGCTGGTGATGCTCATCACTGCCCGTCTGTTCCGCTTTCTGACGCATCTTTACTTGCTGTACTGCCGTAGCGGGCAATAATTGAATGCTAGACGTGTCTCGCATAGCGAGCTGTCCACATTTCAACTGCGTTAATGGCTTCACTAACCAAGACTCTAAATCTTCACCCACCCATAACACAAGATCTGCTTTTTCCAAACTCGCTCGCTGAGAGGGGAGTAAACTCATGCCATGTGGAGATTGTTTACCGTTCACCAACACCAAAGTAACACCATTGGTACCTTGCAACAAACTCTGCGATAACATCGCTAAAGGCGGAATAGAGGCAACCACCGTCACCGCCTGCACGGATAGCGTGCACAAGCTGACACCAACCCCTGCCAAGAAAGCAAAAACTCTGGCACAATACAACATATTGATTTTTCCTTATAAGAATTGTTACCCTAAATGCAGACTATCAATTATCCACCGCTCATCGAAGCCCGTCAAATAGAACATCACTTCAATGGCCAACGATTATTTGAACCCCTGAATATCCGTATAGAATCTGGAGAATACATTAGCTTAATTGGCTTAAATGGGGCGGGAAAATCGACGCTACTTCGTCTGCTACTAAAACTCATGCCACATCAATGTGGTGACATTACACATCGACCTGCATTACGTATCGGCTATGTCCCTCAACGCTGGCACGCCAACGCACAACTGCCCATCAGTGCACGTGAGTTTCTCATGCTCAACTTAACAGCTTCACAATCGAGACAGCAACTCGATCCATTGATGGAAACCTGGCAATGCCACACCTTTGCGCAACAACCCATTCATACCTTATCAGGCGGGCAGTGGCAACGATTACTACTGGCTCGAGCATTGCTCAACCAGCCACAACTGCTTGCTTTAGATGAGCCAACACAGGGACTCGATTTGCAATCACAACATGACTTTTACCAACAATTACAAAAACTGCATCGACAAGGAGTTACCATTTTGATGATTTCACACGACCTTGCTCACGCCATGAGCTATAGTCAACGGGTCATTGCTTTGTCGGAGGGGCGCATCTGTTGCGATGGCGCACCGCAAACACTGCTCAACCATCCAGAATACCAACGGCGATTTGTTTGTGCACACCAAGATGCGATTGTGCCTCACACTCATTGCGGACACAGTCATCATGCCTGAATTTTTACTCATCGCACTCATTGGCGGCCTCATCACCACCCTAATGACTGCTCCCATTGGTGCCTTTATGCTCTGGCGACGCATGGCTTATGTCGGCGATGCTTTAGCACACACCACCCTACTGGGACTCGCCATCGGCTTGTGGCTGCAATTACCACTCACCTTAAGTATGATGATGATTGCACTCATTGTCGCCATCAGTATTAGCCTACTCAACCGGCGACCACACACCAGTAGCGATACATTACTAGCCATCGCCGCGCACAGTAGTTTGGGTCTGGGCATGCTCGCCATTACACTCCTACCAGAAGCCCGTGTGGATTTAATGGGGTATTTATTCGGTGACTTACTCAATCTCACCTATACAGATTTGGGTATCCTAGCAGCAGTGGCGGCGACTATTTTAGCCAGCCTTCGTTATTTTTGGCGCCCGCTATTGTTAAACACCCTAAACGCTGAGTTAGCCAGCCTAGCGGGCGTTAACAACCAGCAAATAGCTTTATTACTCGCCGTCTTAGTCGCTGTCGTTGTGGCTGTCTCAACCAAACTGGTGGGCGCATTACTGATGACGGCACTGCTGATAACCCCTGCAGCTACCGCTAGAATATTCAGTCGCTCTCCCCGATCGATGATTGTGACTGCCGTGATCATCAGTCAGTTGGGTATTATGGGTGGATTGGCACTCTCATGGTACTTCGATTTGCCTGTAGCACCCAGTATCGTCAGTTTGCTGTTTGTTGGATTTTTACTGAGTCGAGTATTACCATCAGGTTATTGAGCTGACACTAAGCTCGGTGGTGTCGGTGTTGCCACCAGCTTTGCCGCATCAATCTGCACATCACGCCACGTCATGCCCCAATGTAAATGGGGTCCAGTAGCACGCCCTGTTTTACCCACCTTACCAATCAACTGACCACGCTTGACATAATCCCCCACCGACACGTTCATATCGGACAAATGCACATAAATGGACATCAACCCCAACCCATGATCAATCATCATCGTTTGCCCTGTCAGCACCATATTGGGATGCACTAGCACCACTTGTCCGTCCGATGGCGCTACAACCGCTGTTCCTTCAGGCGCTGCAATATCCACACCAAAGTGCGGACGACGCGGCTCACCATTTAACACACGCTGAGAACCGTAAACACCACTGATGCGCCCTGCTGTTGGCCAAATCATCGGTAGCTGAGGCGTCATAGAAACACTGGGTTTAGCGCGCGTTTGCGCCACTAAGCGATTGTTTGCTTGAATCTCGGCAACTTCTTGCGGATTGGGGTTGACCTTGTTATTCGGCAAGCCATTAATGTGCTGAATATCGTAAGTGCGAGATGCAATCGCTTGCTGACGATGATGCCAGTTGCCATCCTTATCTTGCCAGCGCAAACTAACCTCTGTGGCATCGCGCCCAATACCAAACACACTATTACCTTGGGCATCCATGAGCAAAGGCTTATCATCTACCAGCAGTTGTTGAACATCATCCACCTGCACTGCTACAACAGATCCCTGCTGCCACTCTCCATAAGTCATTCTAAAAGGAAGATTACTGGCCTCTAGCATTCCAGCAAATAGCATCCCATATAAAGCAAGCATCCAATGCTTCATCTCAACCTTTCCTTTATCCAGCGCACATAACAAAAAAGGCAACACTCTCGTGTTGCCTTTGATTTGGCGCAGCGGACGGGGCTCGAACCCGCGACCCTCGGCGTGACAGGCCGATATTCTAACCGACTGAACTACCGCTGCAATTTGGTGGGTGCAGAGAGATTCGAACTCCCGACCGTCTCGGTGTAAACGAGATGCTCTACCAGCTGAGCTATGCACCCAAAATCTTCTCAAACCAGTTCTGTCCAACTGTTTTTGTGTTTGCGTCGTTTCGATAAGGGGTATATTACAGCTTTGTTACCCTACTGTCAACAGCTTTTATCGTTTTTCTTCATGTCAACCGGGATTTCGATTGACATGAACGATTAATCAACCCTTTACAGCGTCTTTTAACCCTTTACCAGGAACAAAACGAGGCAATTTAGAAGCGGCAATTTTCATTTCTTTTCCTGTTTGCGGATTGCGTCCCATGCGCTCTGCACGCTCGCTAACTTTAAACGTACCAAAACCGATCAAGGTAACACTGTCACCTTTCGCCATGGCACCAGAAATCGCATCAATGGCAGCATCTAGGGCTTTTTGTGCTTGAACTTTCGTTAAACCTGAATTGTTTGCAATCGCTGCCACTAATTCTGTTTTGTTCATGAGTTATCTCTCCGCTTCAAGGATGTTATGAATTAAATCAACTGTGTTTATACCCTTGCTCCCCTAGCGCTGTCAAGCGTAAAGCGCGCAAACATGCGTAATTAATGTCGAATCGTGGTGATTTCATCACCAAGTCGATTACTAACCGATTCATCCGACGTTACCAAGGGCTGAGGTTGCTCCGCCAAGGCAATACGTAATACTTCATCAATCCAACGAACCGGACGAATATCAACCTGATTTTTGACCTCATCCGGAACATCTTTCAAATCACGTACATTATCATGCGGGATTAACACAGTACGAATCCCACCACGTAACGCAGCCAACAACTTCTCTTTTAAGCCACCAATCGGGAGCACTTCACCTCGCAAGGTAATCTCACCTGTCATGGCAACATCACAACGCACAGGAATACTGGTTGCAATCGAAACCAATCCGGTACAAATGGCAATACCAGCCGAAGGACCATCTTTAGGTGTTGCCCCTTCTGGTGCATGCAAATGAATATCATGCGTCTCGAAATAGTCTGCAGCAATACCCAAGGACTGACTGCGAGAGCGTACCACACTCATCGCTGCTTCAATCGACTCTTTCATGACATCGCCTAGTTTACCGGTACGCACCAGTTTACCCTTACCAGACATGCTCGTTGCTTCAATTGTTAACAACTCGCCACCAACAGAAGTCCAAGCTAATCCAGTTACCTGACCGATACGATTTTCACTCTCAGCGAGACCAAACCGATAACGTGCAACCCCTAAATAAGCCTCCAAATCGGCTTCATCGACCACGATTGGCGCTGCTTTTTCAGCCAGCATCAATTGCTTAACCGCTTTACGCGCTAGTTTAGCCAACTCACGATCTAAACTACGCACGCCCGCTTCACGCGTGTAAACACGAATCAATTGAATCAGCGCCGCATCGGTCAGCTGTAGCTCATCGAATTTCAGACCATGTTCCGATAACTGCTTTTTCCATAAATGTTCACGGGCAATATGAAATTTCTCTTGCTCGGTATAACCCGACAAACGAATAATTTCCATGCGATCTAGTAAAGGTTCCGGAATGTCCATCGAATTAGCCGTAGCGACAAACATCACTTCAGACAAGTCATAATCGACATCCAGATAATGATCATTGAAATGCTTATGCTGTTCTGGATCCAGCACCTCTAACAAAGCCGCCGCAGGATCACCACGGAAATCTCGTGCCATTTTGTCAATTTCATCTAGCAAAAATAACGGATTCTTAACCTTCACTTTGGCCATTTTTTGGATTAGTTTACCCGGCATCGCCCCTAAGTAAGTGCGACGATGGCCGCGAATTTCCGACTCATCACGCACGCCACCTAACGAAAAACGCACGTATTCACGATGCGTTGCCTGTGCGATGGAATGCGCCAAAGATGTTTTGCCCACACCAGGTGGGCCCACCAGACATAGAATCGGCCCTCTCTGATGCTTAACACGAGACTGAACCGCGAGATATTCAAGAATACGCTCTTTAACTTTTTCTAAACCATAATGACGCTCGTTTAACAGCTGTTGAGCCTTGACTAAATCACGATGTACACGTGTACGCTTTTTCCAAGGCACATCAAGCAACCATTCAAGGTAATTTCTTACCACACTAGACTCAGCCGACATGGGCGGCATAGACTTGAGCTTCTTCAACTCAGCTGTCGCTTGTTTTTGAGCTTCTTCACTCATACCTGATTCAGCGATACGCTGGGCAAAAACTTCAAACTCATCTTTATCGTTATCGTTCAAATTGCCCAACTCTTTCTGAATGGCTTTCATTTGCTCATTCAAATAGTACTCGCGCTGATTTTTTTCCATTTGCGTTTTCACGCGCTTACGGATACGGCCTTCAACTTCATTTAAATCAATTTCGTTTTCAATCACTAACAACAGCTGTTCTAAACGCGCACCCAATCCAGCTAAAGCCAGAATCTCTTGTTTCTGCGCCAATTTCAAGTTCAGATGTACCGCAACCAAATCAACCAATTGATTCGGATCGGTAATTTCTTTCACTGATGCTAAAACTTCACTCGGTACTTTGCGATTAATTTTAGCAAAAGCATCAAACTGAGACTGGACACTATGAAATAAGGCTTCGATTTGTTTAGGATCTTCTGCCTGATCAATAATGGGCTCAATATCCGCAACCCAATGTTCGCCGTTATCCTGCAAGCGTTGAATGCGACAACGTACCTCCCCCTCAACGAGCACTTTGATGGTGTTATCCGGCAGACGCAACATCTGCAAAATGGTTGACAGCGTCCCCACATCGTACAAATCATCACTTCTGGTTGGCTCTTCTTCAGTGACTTTCTTTTGTGTCACCAACATGATTTGTTTGCCCTGATGCATTGCCGCTTCTAGAGCAGCCGCGCTGCGTGAACGACCAACAAACAATGGCATCACCGTGCCTGGAAAGACCACCACGTCGCGTAATGGCAACAGTGGAACATCAAAAAGTTGATGTGAGTTTGTCGTTAATCCCATAGCTCATCTCCCGAAAAAAAAGCGGCCTTAAGCCGCTTTCGCTTTAATTTTTTCAATGATCGGTGGTTTATTGCCTGCAACCACGTCAGCATCTACCGTTACAGAGGCGACTGTTTTCATGCCAGGCAATTCAAACATCGTCTCCATGAGAATGCCTTCAACGATCGAACGCAAACCACGCGCACCAGTTTTGCGCTTCAGGGCTTCAGTCGCCATGGCTTTTAACGCATCTTCAGCAAAAACGAGTTTAGCACCTTCCATATCAAACAGTTTAATAAACTGCTTAGTAATCGCGTTCTTAGGCTCAGTTAGAATACGTACCAAGGCATCGACATCTAACTCGTCCAAGGAAGCAACAACAGGCAAACGTCCAATGAACTCTGGAATCAAGCCAAAGCGCATCAGATCATCGGGTTCAACTTGACGCAAAATATCCGATTTGGGCGCTTCGTCTTTTTCCTTAACGGTTGCCGCAAAACCAATACCTGCTGATTTTTCTACGCGCTTAGCAATGACCTTATCTAGACCTTCGAAAGCACCACCACAAATGAACAAAATACGAGAAGTATCAATTTGTACCATTTCGTTAGATGGATTCTTACGTCCACCTTGTGCTGGAATAGAAGAAACCGTTCCTTCAATCAACTTCAACAAGGCTTGTTGTACACCTTCACCCGAAACATCACGAGTAATCGAACGATTTTCAGACTTACGGGCAATCTTATCGATTTCATCGAGATAAATAATACCTTGCTGTGCCTTGACTGGATCTCCATCCGCATTTTGCAGCAGACGATGCAGAATACTCTCCACATCGTCACCCACATAACCGGCTTCCGTTAAGGTGGTTGCATCGGCAATGGCAAAAGGAACTGACAAGACACGCGCCAGCGTTTGTGCTAACAAGGTTTTACCCGAACCTGTAGGGCCAATCAACAAAATATTACTTTTGCTCAACTCCACACTATCATCAGACAACTCATTCAAACGCAACCGCTTGTAATGATTGTAAACAGCAACAGCCAAGGTTTTCTTAGCCACATCTTGTCCGATAATGTAATCATCCAAAATCGCTTTAATTTCGGTAGGCGTTGGCAATTGTTCTAAGTTAATCGAGTTAGGTGTAACCCTTTCAGCACTGGATTCACCAAACTCTTCCGCAAGAATTTCGTTGCACAAATCAACGCATTCATTACAAATGAATACCGATGGACCAGCAATGAGTTTTTTCACTTCATGCTGACTTTTACCACAAAATGAACAGTTGAAGTCACCTTCATCAATGTGTTCTGACATGCTTACTTAATTCCGCCGTTATTCAGGACGATGAACAACGCTAAAAACACCGATATGTGGCGTTTCTAGCATCGCCAAATTTATTTTATTTCTGGTGGAAGGGATTTTTAAATAGATCGGTTACATGCATGAGTCATGCAAGCCTTCCCCCAGACCCCTTTCCTATTTATGTTATTAAAGATCAACGCGATGTGTTAACACTGCATCAATTAGACCGTAATCTCGCGCTTCTTCGCTACTCATAAAATTATCACGATCCGTATCCATGGCCAATTTTTCAACGGGTTGACCAGTGAAATTGGCCATATGTTGGTTCAGGCTGTCTTTTAAACGCAATATCTCACGTGCATGAATTTCAATATCACTCGCTTGACCACGGAAACCACCTAAAGGCTGATGGATCATGATACGTGCATTCGGCAAGGCAAAACGCTTTCCCTTAGCACCAGCACCCAGCAAGAAGGCCCCCATACTGGCAGCCTGCCCTATACAAATGGTACTAACATCAGGTTTAATGAAATTCATGGTATCAAAAATAGACATACCCGCCGTTACAACACCACCAGGTGAGTTGATGTAAAGGTAAATATCTTGCTTTGGATTTTCAGCTTCCAAAAACAGCATTTGCGCCACAATCAAACTCGCCATATTTTCTTCGACCTGACCTGTCAAGAAAATAACGCGTTCTTTCAAAAGGCGTGAATAGATATCGTAAGAACGCTCACCGCGACCTGATTGCTCGACCACCATAGGCACAAGCATATCCACTGTTGGGGGCATTGCCCCCATCATTGAACTGATCATGAATTAACCCGCTAACTCAGCTAAAGGTTTGCTTACTTCAGTAACTTTGGCTTTGCTCATCACCAAGTCAACAACCGCGTTTTCAATTGCAATGGCTTCAACTTCTGCGCGACGGTTTTGGTCAGCCAAATACCACTCAATGAACTGCTCAGGATTATCGTAGCTATCTGCTTCAATCGCCAAGATTTCACGAACAGTCGCTTCATCCGCTTTCAACGCGTTAGCACGTACCACTTCGCCCAATAACAGGCCTAAAGAAACACGCTTGGTTGCTTCTTCACGGTAGTTGTCTGGATTTAAGTCACTTGCAGGCATATTTTGTTCACGCATGCGCTTAGTCATTGCATCCATCATGGCACGTAATTCACGTTCTACCAAGGTTTTGGGTGTATCAAAATTCACCGCTGCCAAAAGCGCATGCATCACATTGTCTTTATTCTGTTTAATCAGTGATAAATTCACTTGACGTGACAAGTTTTTCTTAACATCTTCACGGAAGGCTTCAAGGGTACCAGCATCAACGCCAAACGTTTTAATGAATGCTTCATCGACTTCTGGCAATTTTGTTTCTTGTACAGAATTGACCTTGATATCGAACTGAGCTGTTTTGCCCGCTAAATGAGCTGCTTGATAACCCTCTGGGAAGGTCACATCAATCACTTTTTGCTCACCCGCTTTCATGCCCAAAATACCATCTTCAAATCCTGGAATCATACGACCAGAACCCAATACTAAAGATACGTTTTCAGCACTACCACCATCGAATTTTACGCCATCAATGCTACCCGAAAAATCTAGGTTAACCATATCGCCATTGGCTGCCGGCTTATCAACAACGACATAAGTTTTACGCATTTCACGTAAACGTTGGATCATGTCATCAACATCACTGTCTGTAATATCAGCTGTCACTTTCTCAACGCTTACTCCTGTGAAGTCTGGCAGCGCAATACTAGGATAGGTTTCAAAACGCGTAACAAAACGAATATCTTCGCCTTCATTCGCCGAAACTTCTTCAAACCCTAAAATACCGGCAACACGAACTTGCTCTTGATCAGCCGCTTTAAAGAAGCTGTCATACAATAAGTTTTCTAAAGCTTCGGCACGAACCTGCTGCAAGTGACGCGCACGCACCATGTTCATAGGTACTTTACCAGGACGGAAGCCATCCATACGAACGGTTTTTTGAATCTCTTTCAAGCGCTGCTCAACAGCACTTGTCATACCTTCGCTACCAACAGAAACAGTAATAACGTGCTCAAGTCCTTCAGTTGGACGTTGGATTGAAACTTGCATGGAATCCCCAATGATAAATTTAACTTAAATAGAATGCGGTGACTAATCAACCATCGTTAACGATTTCAAACACTTATCGCAACAGTTCAAAAGCAATTTGACGATGACTAATAAACAGCTTAATGGATGTGATTTTCGCCCATTCATGCACTAAAGTCAAGTTAGATGGGGTTTACAGACTTGATGAGGAGACAGAATTTTGGTGCGGATGAGAAGACTCGAACTTCCACGATGTTACTCGCTAGTACCTGAAACTAGTGCGTCTACCAATTCCGCCACATCCGCAAACAAGCTTAAATTATACTCTGTAGACTAAGAATTGCAACCTGCATTGATGACAGGTTGCACAATTTCAATCATTTACCGGCCTTGACCACACGAACCAATTCTTCGAATGGCGCAAGTCCTGGAATTAAGCGACCATCTGCTAAAATAATACTCGGTGTACCTTGTAGCCCCAATTCATTAGCCAACTCAAATTGCTGCTTAATCGGATGAGTACAAGTGGTTAACTTAGCTGGTGCAGCTCCCCCTTTCATCAGTTGATCGAGTTCGCCTTTATTGGCACGCTGACACCAAGCGTGTACTGTTTTTTGATAACTTGGCGAATCAATTCCAGCTCGTGGATACATCACGTAACGCACCGCAATACCGGACTCTAATAATTTGGGTAGCATTTGATGCAATTGATGACAATAAGGACAATCTACATCAGTAAAAACGGTGATACTATGACTTGCTTTTGTTTTTTCAGGCACAAAATTAATCGTGTCTTTATCAGACAAGCGCTTGAGCAGGCCTACACGAAAGGATTGTTGGGCCTCTTCCGTTAGATTGCGCTGGTCAGACAAACTCAACAAATCACCGCGTAACACGTAATTGGCATCCGCCGAAGTGTAAAATACAAAAGCGCCTTGCTGCACTGAAAACAAACCTGGTACAGGCGTTGCCGCCACTTTAGCTTCAGACAACTCAGGGAGTTGCTTCACAAGACGTTGCTTAACCTCATCCACTGAATTTGCCAAAACGACATTTGAAACAAACAGTGCCAAGCCTACCAATAGCGCTAATCGCATATCATTTACCTCAACAATTTTTATAACAAAAAAGCGCCAAACTGGCGCTTTTTCTGTGTCTCTGAAACAGATTACACTTTTTCGCGAATACGCGCTGCTTTACCACGTAGGTTACGGAGGTAGTACAGCTTAGCACGACGTACATCACCACGACGCACCACGGCAATACTCGCAACAATTGGGCTATGTGTTTGGAACACGCGCTCAACACCAACACCATGCGAAATTTTACGCACAGTGAATGCCGAGTTTAAGCCACGGTTACGCTTAGCAATCACCACGCCTTCAAAGGTTTGCAAACGTTCACGCGAACCTTCCACAACCTTAACCTGAACACTTACCGTGTCACCAGGTAAAAAAGCAGGAACATCATTCTTCAGCTGGGCAGTTTCCAGAGCTTGAATCTTTGGGTTAATCATTTTATCACCTCAAATCAGCACCGCATCTCATGCGGTTTTAATCAATTAATTATACTTGGTTTTACAGCAAGCAACAAATTTCAATTTATTCTGTTTTCATGTCAACTAAACGCTGTTCAGTTAACCAATCCAGTTCGGCTTTTGTTAGCTCGAGTTGTGCCAACAAATCAGGTCGTCGAGACGCTGTACGCATCAACTTCTGTTGTCGTCGCCATTTGGCAATTTCAGCATGATTGCCAGATTGAAGCACCGCTGGAACAGCCATACCATCAATCACGGCTGGGCGCGTGTAGTGTGGACAATCTAGCAAACCATCACTAAACGAATCCTCTACTGCCGATGCCTGATGCCCCAAAGCACCGGGTATCAATCGCACTACCGCATCCATCAGCATCATTGCCGGAAGTTCGCCACCAGAAACCACAAAGTCTCCAACAGCAATCTCCTCATCGACGTGCGCTTCTATAAAACGCTCATCGACACCTTCATAACGACCACACAACAACACCAAATGTTGATACTGCGCGAGCTCTGCCACTTTCGCCTGTGTTAAGGGGGTACCTTGCGGCGATAAATAAATCACTTTAACCCTTGCAGAATCTTCTATTGAGGATCGTATCTGCAACAGTGAATCCTTAAGTGGCTGATACATCATGACCATGCCAGGACCTCCACCAAACGGACGATCATCAACAGTGTTGTGCACATCCTGAACATGTTCTCTAGGATTGACACAATGGCAAGCCCAAAGCCCTTTTTGATGCGCTCTTCCTGTTACGCCAGAATCCCTAACTGCCGAAAACAACTCTGGAAACAAACTGATAACATGAAAATTAAGCATTCGTTTCGTTAAAGTAACCTGTTTCCCAGTCAATAAGGATACGCTTTTGTGCTATATCGACCCGTTTAACCACACGATCTAACACAAAGGGAATTAACTCATCGTTTTTTCCCTGACGTACACGCATCACATCATGAGCACCGGTTTCCATCATCTCCTTCACCACACCCAAATTCTCACCCGACAAGGTTTCCACCGTACAACCAATAAGGTCTACCCAGTAAAAATCCGTTGGATCTTCTTTGGGAAGTTGTTCAGGCACAATAGCGACATCACACCCCATTAACACACGCGCAACTTCGCGTTCATCAACACCCTTAAACTTAGCCACCAAGCGACCATCAGCGTAAGCTTGAGAAGTTTCCACTTCAAATGCTTGCCAGCCTTGCGGGGTTTTTAACCATAACGGATTGTAGCTAATTAAATTAGCAGGCGGACGCGTGTAAGAAAAGAATCTTAACCAACCACGAACACCAAACAGACCGTTGACACGGCCAATTAAAATTTTATTGTTTGCTAACGTTTGCACGCTAAATTAAGCAGTCTTAGACTGTTTAACCAAACTCACCACACGATCAGAAGGCTGCGCACCCTGACCTACCCAGTAATTTAAACGGTCGCTGTCGATACTGAGTTTAACTTCATTACCACGAGCAACAGGGTTAAAGAACCCGATGCGTTCAATAAAACGACCATCGCGACGCATGCGGCTGTCCGCTACGACGATAGAATAAAAAGGCTTTTTCTTAGCACCACCACGGGCTAGACGGATTACAACCATCTGTCACTCCTTGTAACATTTCAACAGCGACAACAGGAATTCCTGCTGACAATTTCTTTTGCCATCTCGACCTGAACGGAAGAGAATTTCTTATTATCGCATAAAAAGCTACTAGCCACAAGTTAACATCATTAGCTGCCTACTACTGCAGCAACAAAACGATATGCCAGTGCAGTCGCTACTAATGCGCCACGAGCTGGCTCAGCGTGAGGCGCAAGGCGCACAGAACAAGGAGTGTAGATGGCTACATGACGCTGTTCGAGCACCGAAGCAACAAAACGATGTGCCAGTGCAGTCGCATTAGCGCATAAAGGGAAGCTTACCCGCCATCCCCCGCATCATATTCTTCATGCCGCCTTTTTTCATGCTTTTCATCATTTTTTGCATTTCTTCGAACTGTTTCATCATGCGGTTGAGTTCTTGCACACTGGTTCCCGAACCCATGGCAATACGACGTTTGCGCGATCCTTTAATCAATGATGGATTTTGACGCTCTTTAATGGTCATCGAATCAATCATCGCTTCAATGCGCTTAAATTGCTTTTCGCCCTGAGTTTGGTCAATTTTTTGCGATAAGCCACTCATGCCAGGCATTTTTTCCAACATAGAAAAGACACCACCCATTTTTTGAATTTGCTGTAACTGAGCTTTGAAGTCTTCAAACGTAAAGCTACTACCTTCTTGCAGTTTTTTAGCGAGTTTTTCTGCTTCGGCTTTATCAACTTTTTGCTCAACCTGTTCAATGAGGCTCAGCACGTCGCCCATGCCCAAAATGCGCGAGGCCATTCGTTCTGGGTGGAAAGGCTCTAGAGCTTCTAACTTTTCACCAACACCTAAAAACTTAATGGGCTTACCCGTTAATTCGCGCACCGATAGTGCCGCACCACCTCTGGCATCACCATCGGTTTTGGTGAGCACCACGCCCGTGAGTGGTAGCGCTTCATTAAACGCTTTCGCTGTACGGGCAGCATCTTGCCCCGTCATGGCATCGACAACAAACAGGGTTTCAATCGGATTAATGGCGGCATGGATCGATTTGGCTTCATCCATCATGGCTTCATCAATATGCAATCGCCCTGCCGTATCAACGATTAATACATCATAAAACTCTTTTTTGGCCAAGGCGGCGGCAGCTGTAGCTATAGCAACAGGCTGTTGATTGGCTTCTGAAGCAAAAAAACCGACCCCCACTTGTTGCGCCACCGTTTTTAACTGACTTATGGCAGCAGGACGATAAACGTCAGCGGAAACGACCAATACTTTCTTTTTTTCGCGCTCTTTTAGGTAACGCGCCAACTTACCAACCGTGGTGGTTTTACCGGCACCTTGTAAGCCTGCCATTAAAACAATGGCCGGTGGCGCAACGTTGAGCTTGAGTGCATCGTTGCTTTCACCCATGACGACAGTCAATTCATCTTTAACAATTTTAATAAATGCCTGACCAGGACTTAGGCTTAGAGAAACCTCTTGACCAATAGCACGCGTTTGCACACGCTCAATAAAGCCTTTAATCACTTCCAAGGCGACGTCGGCCTCTAACAGCGCACGACGGACTTCGCGTAACGCTTCTTTAATATTGTCTTCAGTTAAACGACCTTGGCCACGAATGGTTTTTAACGTGCGTTGTAAACGATCGCTTAGGCTCTCAAACATGCCAATTCCTCTTCACCTTATCTTTAATTTTGCTATTATAAGCGAGGGCGAACTTTCTTCTGCGCCTTAAATTGGAAAAACCTATGAGTAAACTCATTTTTATTGCATCTTTCGCTTACCTATTGAGCAGTGCACTCTTATTCGCTCGCATGAAAGGCTATCAACTGCCATGGGCAAGAAACGTCAGTTTGGGGTTGGTTATTCTTGCCGCCATCATTCATGGTTTTCTGCTCTGGGGTAGGCTACTAGACGATTCAAGCATCCAAATGGGGCTAGGCGTTAGCCTGAGCTTAGCAGGTTGGCTGTCCACCATATTAGTGATCGTCAGTAGTATCAAAAAACCTATGGAGTCATTAGGAATTATCGTTTTCCCGCTCAGTTTGATTAGCCTTTGGTTAGCGCCCCTGCTTCCACCACCACATGTGTTGGACATGGGTATTGGTCTTCATGCTCTAGCCTCTTTAATTGCTTACACTTTACTCGGCCTGGCAGCTGCCCAAGCAGCACTCATTATTTTTCAAGAAAAACGCTTACGCGAACGTAAATGGCATGGATTACTAGGCGCTTTACCGCCGCTGGCGTTAATGGAACAAACCCTACTTGAGTGGTTATTAGCCAGCTTTGTTACTCTTAGTTTTGCGCTGCTTAGCGGTGCGATTTTTGTCGATAACATGATTGCTCAGCATTTAGCCCATAAAACCTTTTTTTCAGTTATCAGCTGGCTACTCTTAGCCATATTGATTTGGGGACACATTAAACATGGATGGCGTGGACAACGCGCTGCTCGATTGGTGCTTTGGGGCTATGCCATGATTGTGATGGGCTATGCAGGTTCACAATTTGTTATTGAGGTAATACTCGCGTGACGCAGAAATTTTTAACAGAGTGGCAAGACTTAACTAAAGATATCATTCACACATCACAACAAATATTTGACAAGGTTAGCCAAGGTAGCCAAAACAGTGATCGAAAAAGTGATGGTAGTTTAATTACCGAAACAGATTTAGCACTGCAAAACGCGATTAGTCGCTGTTTGCTAAAACATTTTCCTCACATTCCAGTGCTTGGCGAAGAAATGACTGAAACAGAACAACAAGCCGTTTTAGCAACGGGGAGTTGTTGGTTGCTGGACCCACTAGATGGAACAAGTAATTTCAGTCATGGCATTCCGGTTTATGCGGTAAGTTGCGCCTTGCTACAACAGGGAGAGGTGGTTGCTGGTATGGTATATGATCCTAACCGTAAAGAATGTTTCCATGCCATTCGCGGTTTAGGTGCTTGGCTTAATGAACAAGTGCTAAAACGCCAAGCAAATGAACATAGCGGTCAATTGAAACATGCTATGGCCATTATCGACACCAAACGCCTCGAAACCTCATTAGCGCAAGCGATTGGTCAACAACACCCCTATCATTCACAACGTAGTTTTGGCTCTGTCGCCTTAGACTGGTGCTGGCTAGCCAACGGGCGCATTCAAACCTATTTGCATGGTAAGCAAAAGTTGTGGGATTTTGCTGCTGGAGCACTGATTGCAGAAGAAGCAGGATGTATTGCGCAAACGCTTACAGGTGAAAGTATCCTAGCATCGCCTTTGAATTTGACAGCACGCTCAGCTGTAGGTGCCTGCCCTTCACTGTCCAAGGCTTGGCCAGAATGGATTCAGCAACATCGTTAAAGACTATGTGTTGGCACTTGATTGATTATCTAGGTTTTATCAACAAATCAGGACTCTTTTTTGCCATTCTCTCAGTTTGGTCATGGGTGAAACATGCCCGCTTTTGTCTGTAAAGTTAGCGCAAAGCTTTGATGTCGTCTGGCGTTAAACCAGTTAATTGAGCAATCAGCGCGACCTCTAAACCCTTATTGAGCATATTGCGAGCAATTTCTAATTTTTCAGCATGCTTGCCTATTTCAATCCCTCGCTCAATCCCTTCCTGCTTGCCTATTTCAATCCCTTGCTCAATTCCTTCCTGCTTGCCTATTTCAATCCCTTCCTTCTTACCTTCTTCTCTTGCTTCTGCGGCAGCTTCCATCGCCGCAGTTTTAATCACATTGTTCATGTCGCGGTAGTATTTTAGGCTGTCTTCG
>JACXUY010000033.1 GCA_014763665.1 Gammaproteobacteria bacterium | reverse complement strand
GCATATCAACAACCCTGCATCGGTCCGGGCTAACTGGTTGAACATCGGATTGTTGATATGCGTTCATCATAACCGAGTTTCAGCCCATTAAGCCTGCGACACAGTGTCGCATGAGGCATTAAAAGACAGCTAAAACGTAAAACTAAAAAGCCCTGTGACGGTCGGTGATTAAGCCTATTTCACAGGGCGATATGAACGAAAACAAGTTGAATTTGAAGCGGTGCAGAGGGGTGTCAAATTTGGAGCGATGACGACACGGCAATCAAAATATACTTAACTTAATCTCGTCAAGTGGAAATATACCTTACGCCATATTGAGTGTCAACAAGCTTTTACAAAGATGATAGGAAATCTCTGAAAAATACAAACGGAATAGGGGTGTGGGGGAAGGACTGCACATTATCGGCACGATCTCTTTCAGTGTTGGGCTTATTATTGTTTTTGGTAACATGTACTTAGACAGTAAACGAGACTAATGCACATGTGCTCATCTGTGGTAAGCCATCTTACTTCCGATTCGCCTTGCTTTTAATCCTAGCTGCATTACCAATCACCAATAACGACGACAAAGGCATACCAATCGCTGCCATGAGTGGCGTTAATTTAGCCGATACCGCTAAAGGAACCATAATCAGGTTATACAGCAAGCTCATAGTGATATTTTGCCGAATGGTGCGTAGGGTAATAGTCGACAATTTAATGGTGTTCAATACCGAAGCCAATTGATTGTTCAGTAGCACCACTTCAGCACTATCGACCGACACTTCTGTACCTGAACCCAAAGCAATACCGACATCAGCACGTACCAAAGCGGGTGCATCGTTAATACCATCACCGACAAAGACCACCACACGCCCATTCCCTTGTAACGAGCGTACCACCGCTTCTTTATCTTCGGGCAGCACCTCCGCCGTTACCGAAATACCACCCAACTGTTGCGCAAACACAGCAGCAACCGCCGCACGATCTCCGGTAATCATCGACACCTGAATGCCTCGCGCTTGCAACGCAGCAACCACTTGGGCCGCATCATCACGCAAGCTATCAGCCAAGGCAATGGTCGCCACTAACACACCATCACAGCTAACACACACGCTGGTTGCGCCCTGATTGGCCTGTTCGGCCAGCCAAACTTCACTCTCGGACAAAAGGTCTATGCCCTGAGCCTGCATCCAACCGACGCTACCCGCCTGCCATAGCCGACCTTCGATTTGTGCCTGAACACCTCGTCCTGACAAGGACAAAAAGTCTTCCATACTCAGCGCATCATGCCCTAGTGAACTGGCAAAAGCCTTCAGTGCCTTGGCCAAGGTATGACTGGAGCGACTTTCTAACGACGCCACCGCTGACCACAAACGGGTTTCATCGACTTGATCTGTCCAACGCTGATACGCCGCCACCGACATTTCACCCTTGGTCAAGGTGCCCGTTTTATCAAACAGCACATGCGTGGTATTCGACAATTGTTCCAATACCGCGCCATTTTTAACCAACACACCCCAACGCGCTGCCACCCCCGAAGCCACGGCAATAGCCATTGGCGTCGCCAAACCAAAAGCGCAAGGACAGGTAACGATCAATACCGCCGTTGCTGCCATAATGGCCGTATCCATGTTCAGCGTTAGCCACCAGTAAATGAGTGAGAAAGTAGCTAAAGATAGGGTCACCGCCACAAACCAAGGAATCACCCGATCCGCTGTGCGCGCAATGGGTGCCTTACTCGCCTGTGCATCCTCAACCAAACGAATAATCTTACCTAATGCCGATTCAGCCAATACGTGACGCACCTCAACCAACAAAGCACCATCTTGGTTATGCGTACCTGCCGATACTCTATCGCCCAAGCGTTTATGCACCGGTACCGACTCACCCGTCAGCATCGACTCATCGCAATGCCCTTCACCCTCGATAATCACGCCATCAACCGGTAGGCGGTCACCGGGATGCACCCAGACTATATCCCCCGCTTTCAGTAAACGAACCGCGGTGAAGCGCTCAGAACCATCGTCCATACGCTGACGCGCAATTTTGGGCTGTAATGACATGAGTCGGTGCGTTGCATCCACCGCCTTGCTTTTAGAAATGGACTCTAAATAACGACCCAGCAACAAGAAGAACATGAAATCAACGAGGGTATCGAAGTAAACCGAACCACCCGATTCCGGCACAAAGGTGACATAGAGCGAATAACAATAAGTTGTCAAGATGCCCAAACTAATGGAAATATCCATACCCAAGCGACGTCCACGAATAGCCTGCCATGCCCCAATAAAGAATGGCTGACCCGAATAGAGCAAGGTTGGAGTTGCCAAACCTAAGGCAACCCAATGAAAAAACGCCTGATATTCTGAATCATCTGCGCCAAAATAGAGCGAAATGGAAATCCACATGATGTTCATCATGGCAAAAGAAGCAAAGGCAAAACGATACAACAAGCCTTTATTATAGCGCTCATAGGCCTGTTGACTGAGCTGAGGATCGTAAGGCTGGCTAGCGTAGCCCAACTCGCCCAGAATCTGCAGAATGCGTGACAACTGAATGAGGTTATTATTCCACTTTAAGCGAATACGGCGCGTGGTAAAGTTAACATAAGCACTAACGATACCAGACTCTTTCGCCAAACGATGCTCAATCAACCAAACACAAGCGGCACAGTGAATCCCTTCCGCCATCAGTTCAATTTCACGCACAGGTTTACTAATATCGACGAATTGACTTTGCACCTCGTCATGGTCAAACATCGCCAAGTCTTTAGGAATGACTGGAACTGGCTGACGTGCCTCGTCTTTTTCTGTCTTATCGTAAAAACTGCTTAATCCGGCCTCGTAAATCGCTTCACAAGCACCAGCACAACCATGACAGCAGAAATCTCTCGACTCGCCAGCCACAACACGGCTGACTAATCCTGCTGCGGAAATCGGCTGACCGCAATGGTAACAGGGCTGACTCACGAAAAACTCATTAGGGCGCTGGATCGGCGACCATTAGCTCGCCAGAAATACTGCTTTTCTCATTACCACGTTTGACTTCAGCAATCCAAACCCACTTACCTTTTTTCGCCATAGTCACCCTAGTTTGATAATTCCCAGCTTCACCGACAGGCAACAATTTCAAGACGAAGTCTTCCTTCAAATCTGAAGGGCGATAGGCATATAACTCAACGCTATCTGCGACAATCGCATTACCCTCTTTATCACGTGCCACCAAGTTAATCACATTGGGCTGACCTTCTTGCAACTCTGGCCAAGCAATTGATAATTGCCAGCCCAACAGTGCCTCTGCCTTACGCTCTGCCAAAATCGCTTCATAATTAGCACCATGTTTATATGGGCTAGCATTCACCATACCGGGACTAGTGACGATTGCCATGCTAACCATAAAAAAATTAGCAATTAGCACTATAACTAAAATTGCTAACCAAAAAATAACAAATGGATTTCTCCAAGGTTTATGCCAAGTGTGTGTCACCTTATCAGCTGGTGTCGCATCTGTCATTATCAACTTCCTCTGAGCCACAACAGAAAAGAAACCCAGTCTACTCAGACTGGGCATCAATACATACTAGTGAATTTTTTACTTAGGACCAATGAACATACTATTATATTTTTGGTGAATAACGGGATTATTCACGTCTACCGCCTCAATGATAATGGGGGTATTTGCGCCAGATAGTACTTTCTTATCAGCTTTAACCAGTAGAGTGGTTGCGCCCACACTACCAGGACTCACCATAATCGGAACCTCATTACCCTCTACTCTTAGACCTTCTAGCCCCGAAGCTGAGAGTTTAACCATCATCACCTTATCTGTTTTGTTTACCACCTTAATCGTTAATTTATTCTGAATAGAACCATCAGAAAGCATAACAAATAAAGGTGAACGCTCATGTAGCACATTCAACTTCATCGGTGCAATGGTTGCTAACCCATAGATTAATACACCAGCGGCTAATGCCATAATACCCGTGTAAACTAGAACACGAGGACGCTTGTACAACGGCGGCAAAGTCTTACCTTCAAACTCTTCTATAGAAGCATAGCGAATGAGTCCCAAGGGTTTATCCAGTTTCTTCATTACCGAATCACAAGCATCAATACACAGACCACAGGTAATACAGCCAATTTGTTGGCCTTTACGAATATCAACCCCTGTCGGACAAACCGCCACACACAGATTGCAGTCAATGCAATCGCCCAACTTTGGCTCCTCTTCTCCAGGACGCACACGCTTCATACGACCTCTTGGTTCGCCACGATCACGATCGTAGGTTGGCAAGATAGTTTGCTTGTCAATCATTGCGCCCTGAATACGAGCGTATGGACAAAAAAGCGTACAGGTTTGCTCACGCAATTTAGAAGCAAAAAAGAATGTCGTGATGGTCAACCCCGCTATCGCCAACCAAGCGAAACCGCCCAGATTGCCTGTAAATAAATCCTGCCATAGAGCCAAAGCATCAGTGAAGTAAGCAACGAAGGTGAAGCCAGTCAAAAATGACAAGGCCAAGAAAATGGCATTGGTTATCCCTTTTAAGCGCAACTTCTCGGCAGTCCAAGGCGACTGATCGAGCGCTATGCGCTTATTTGGACCTCCTTGAATTTTTTCTTCAATCCAAGTGAACACATCCATCCACACGGTTTGGAAACAAAAATAACCACACCAAACACGCCCAGCCAAAGCTGAAGCCGCTGCTAGCGCCATGGCTGCAAACAGTAAAATCGAAGCCAACATCCAAATATCTTGTGGCAGGATGGTAATAGCAAAAATATGAAATTGACGATTAGGTAAATCAAATAGCAACGCCTGACGATCATCCCAACGCACATAAGGAAGCAAGAAAAAGCTTAACCAGAGAAAGGCGCTCACATTTTTTATTTGACGGAAAAATCCCCCGATACGCTTTGCATGAACTGTTTTCATATCGGTCGATACTGTTAATAGTTCAACACCAATTTCGTCCAGCGTTTTAGACGTGCCCTTAACCACATTTTGAATGCGAGCTGCATCATCAACGGGCAGCATATTATTTTTTTCTGACATTTGATAACCTAAATTTATGAGCTAAGCCGCTAAAATGGGAACGGCTCAGAACTCTGAGCCGTCACAAAAGAAGTTAATCAAGTTGTTCAGCTACTCGCTTTTTCTGAGTCGCTGCCGCCACTAATAACTCTCCAACCCCATAGAATCAGTATTAACACTGTAAGGCCAAGAGCGCCAAAAACTGACCAAAGCACAAAGTCGTTATTTAAACCACCAAACATTGCAATCCACTCCATCTTAACTGAGTATCAGGACAAATGCAAAAATACACTCACCCCGACCGCAAGTGACAATTTACTACTTACCGCCGCCTAAACTATGAACATAGATTGACAAGCGTTTGACCTCTTTGTCGCCAAGGCGACCTTGGAAAGCAGGCATAACAGCGTAACGCGTATTTTTTTCACCTGTGGCATTCACACCCTTAGCAATGGTCTTCATGACTTCAGCACGATCACCTGAAAAACGCCATACTTTATCGTTTAAGCGCGCTGCACCCAAAACAGGCATACCGGAGCCATCTGGCATGTGACAACCGGCACAACCAATGCTGTTGTAAACTTCGCGACCAGCGGCAACAGCTTCCGCTTCCGCTTTACCTTGAGACATAGCGATAACAAAATCAGCCACATTCCCAATTTGCTCACTACTCAACATGGCACCATAAGCTGGCATGTTTCCGTTGCGACCCATGACCAAGGTTTGATAAATGGTGTTCACGTCACCACCATAAAGCCAATCGTCGTCTGCTAAAATCGGATAGCCAACATTACCCGCGCCACCTGCACCATGACAAGCCGCGCAGTAATCACCAAAAGTAGCACGCGAGGTTGCTACTGCATAATCAACCAAGCTCTTGTCGGCCAAAATTTCTTCAACCGTTTTTTCCGCTAAAGCCTGTTCCTGAGCCGCAAATTTCTCTGCACGCCATTTATTTAGGATTTCAAAATCATCTTTGTACTCGGTCATAGCTGTCCAACCCGCTAACCCCTTGGTGTGACCTGTTGGCGTTGGCACAGTCGGATAATAAAGTGCATAAAACACAATCATTACAAAGCCAGCATAGAAAGCTAACATCCACCACAAGGGAGGTGGGTAATCTAGCTCACGGATGTCTTCATCCCAAATGTGACCGGTGTTGCCTTCATTTGGCCACGGATTTTCATGTGCCATAACAGATCTCCTCAAATCATAAATTTATTCGCCATCACGCAAGGGCGTCATGCGTTGCTCTTCTAACTTCTTAGCATTCTTAGGACGCAACGCATTAAAAAAAGTCACCGCCAACGCAACAAATACTACTATGGTCAAAATCATGCCACCCCAGTCTTGAGCGGTCATTGCCGCCCAGTCCGTACTAAAGTAGCTTTCGATCCTACTCACGATAAACCTTGTTGTCGTCTAGTTTGACCATGGTTCCTAACACTTGCATATACGCAATCACAGCGTCCATTTCGGTATAACCTTTGATGGCTTCATCGGCATTATCAATATCTTCTTGCGTGTAGGGCACACCCATCAGACGCATTGCTTCTAAACGCGCTTTCATATCACGTTTCGTATTGAAAAAATCGTTTTCAATCGAATTTTCCGCTAACCAAGGGTAGGCAGGCATGACTGACTCGGGTACTAAATCTTGTGGACGCTTTAAGTGCATAAAGTGCCATTCATTAGAGTACTTACCACCAACACGTGCCAAATCTGGCCCCGTACGTTTTGAACCCCACTGAAACGGATGATCGTAAATCGATTCCGTACCCAATGAATAGTGACCATAGCGCTCGCGCTCATCACGGAAAGGGCGGATCATTTGACTGTGACAGTACATGCAGTGTTCTCGCATGAAAATATCTTTGCCTGCTAACTCCAATGGTGTGAATGGACGGACACCATCACCCGCTTTCCAATCAGATACCCAGTTTCCTGACTCATCTTTATAGAATAATCGCTTATCACCACGATTCCATAAGAGCTCTGGGCTTTTCAAATTACCCGACTCATCCTTCGCTGTATGCTCGTAGGTATCATCGAGATAAAATAAAGGAACAATTTCCACAATGGTTGCCACAGATACGGCCAAAGCTGTACCAAACATTAAGGCAAAGACGTTTTGTTCCATCCATTCTTGCAAATTTTTTGGCTTTTGAACTGCCATTTGATGAACTCCTCAGTATGAGCGTAGCTCTGCGTGTCGCAAGGAGCTACGCACAATGTTATATCAGGCGTGAGCTAATTGTGTCTGACGTGCATTTGCCATGCGAATGGTCATCACCATGTTGAAGAGCATCACTGCCGCACCTGTGGCAAACAACATACCACCAATCGCACGCATGACATAGTAAGGATGCATTGCAGCAACCGACTCAGCAAAGGTGTAAGCTAAAGTACCGTAGTCGTCATAAGCACGCCACATTAGACCTTGCATGATGCCTGATACCCACATAGCAACGATATAGAACACAGTACCAATAGTCGCCAACCAGAAGTGGAAGTTGATTAAGGACATAGAGTACATTTCTGTTTTCCATAACTTCATTGTCATGTGGTACACAGCACCAATAGACACCATTGCCACCCAACCTAACGCACCTGAGTGTACGTGACCGACGGTCCAGTCAGTGTAGTGAGACAAGGCATTAACCGATTTAGCAGCCATGACAGGACCTTCAAAAGTTGACATCGCGTAAAAGGCTAATGACATGATTAAGAAGCGCAAAATATAGTCAGTACGCAAGCGATCCCAAGCACCAGACAGGGTCAGCATACCATTGAGCGCACCACCCCATGATGGAATAATCATCGCTAAGGAGATAACGGCGCCCAAAGAACCTACCCAATCTGGCAAGGCTGTGTATTGTAGGTGGTGAGCACCCAACCACACGTAACCAAACATCAGCGCCCAGAAGTGAACAACTGACAAACGATATGAGTAGATAGGACGCTGCGCTTGCTTAGGAACGAAGTAGTACATGATACCCAAGAAGCCCGCTGTCAAGAAGAAACCTACCGCGTTATGCCCCCACCACCATTGAATCATGGCATCTTGCACACCACTAAACATGGAGTATGAACGGAATAAGCTGACAGGAACCGACAGCCCATTCAACACCCACAAGTAGGTAACCATGATAAGCAAGCCGAAGAAGAACCAGTTAGCCACATAAATGTGCGGCACTTTCTGCTTATCACGCTCGGCAATGGTCATGGTGAAATTAAACGTGAACAGCAACCACACAATCGCTACGGCAATATCTAAAGGCCATTCTAACTCATGATATTCTTTCACCTGAGACATGCCCAACGCCAAAGAGATAACCGCTAACAACAGACCAATCTGGAAGGCAAAAAACTGCACCCAAGCCAGCTTATTGCTGTAAAGTGGACGACCATTGGTACGCTGCACAATATAAAAGGCGGTTGCCATTAACACGTTACCACCAAAGGCATAAATAACCGTATTAGTGTGAATAACGCGCAAACGCCCAAAGGTGATTTCTGCCGTATCAAAGTTTAAAAAAGGCCACGCCAACTCTGACGCCGCGTAAGTACCAAAAAAGGTACCAAGTACGAGAAACACGATAGCTGCCAAGGTAAATGCCTTAACTACGCCATCGTTATATTGCGGTTTAACTACCGTGTCCATATGCGATTTCCTCTCTAATTGAACACAACCTAACATGCCGCTAAGTTAGATGATCACCTCGCGGTGCGCACCTCACTTTACAGACTTATCCTCTTCTGATGGCTATTATATAGCTAACAGGAGGTTTATATTGACGTTTACGGGAGCCAAAAGAATCAAAACTTAACTACAATCAAGTTTAAAAAAACCTGACAGTAGAAAAGGTCTTTTTACTTTAGTACCGAGTATTCTAACCAGTTACCCCACCCCCACCAACTTAAAAATATTTATCATCATCATTAATTTTTATTATGAGCATCAGAGTTTACTGATTCGATTTGTTTTGCAGAATGTTTGTTCGCACACGCGCTTAGGTCGTTAAAAATGTTAAAATAAGCCTAATTTTGATAGCCATAACGAAAGGTCGAGTGATGCGCACCGCTCTAATTGAACGTAACACTTTAGAAACTCAAATTAAAATCGATATTAATCTGGATGGCACGGGTAAAGCTCGACTGACTACAGGCGTGCCTTTTCTGGAACACATGCTCGATCAAATCGCCCGTCACGGCATGATCGACATCACCATTGAAGCCATTGGTGACAACCATATTGACGACCATCACACGGTCGAAGATATTGGCATTGCATTCGGTGCTGCCCTAGCTAAGGCTGTTGGCGATAAAAAAGGCATCGCGCGTTATGGTCATGCTTATGTACCATTAGATGAAGCCTTGTCTCGCGTGGTCATTGACTTGTCTGGTCGTGCTGGCTTGCAATTCCACTGTGCCTTCACCGCTGAACGCATCGGCAACTTTGATACCCAATTGGTGCAAGAGTTTTTTCAGGGTTTTGTTAATCATGCTCATGCAACATTACACATTGATAATCTACGTGGCATCAATGCCCACCATCAAGCCGAAACGATTTTTAAGGCATTCGGTCGCGCTCTGCGCATGGCCTTAACCGCCGATGAGCGCATGGCAGGCATTTTGCCTTCAACCAAAGGTGCTTTGTAAATGTCATTGCGTGAAATTGTTGTTGTTGACTATGGTATGGGCAACCTTCGCTCCGTCAAACAGGCTTTACTGCATGTTGCACCAGCCAATACGCGCATTAGCGTCAGTGAAAACCCGACACAAATCACCAACGCCGATGCGGTTGTCTTTCCAGGACAAGGTGCGGCTAAAGCTTGCATGAATGCCCTCAATAACATCGAAGGCTTGCGTGAGTCTGTACTAACTGCTGCTCAACAAAAACCTTTTTTGGGTATCTGCATGGGCATGCAAGTGCTAATGTCTCACTCTGCCGAAAATGGTGGCGTGCCCTGCTTAGATTTATTTAAGGGCGATGTACTGGCGTTTGCCGACCAACTGAATTGGAATCCTGCGCATAAAATTCCGCAAATGGGTTGGAATCAAATTACGCAAACTCTGCAACATCCCTTATGGCACAACATCGAGAACAAGAGTCGTTTTTATTTTGTACACAGTTACTTTGTAAAGCCCTCTGATAATGGCATCACGGCAGGCAGCACCGAATTTGGTCTAAACTATACCTCTGCTATTGCCCAAGGCAAGGTGTTTGCCATTCAAGCGCATCCCGAAAAAAGCGCTGATGCTGGTCTGCAGCTGTTGCGCAATTTTTGTGCATGGAACGGACAGCTGTAATCCGCTCAGCTCATCTGAATTATAGAGGTACTCTTAATGTTGTTAATTCCTGCTATCGACCTGAAAGACGGTCAATGTGTGCGCTTAAAACAAGGTCGCATGGAAGATGCCGATATATTTTCCAGCAATGTACTCGACACAGCGACACGCTGGGTCAATGCCGGCTGTCGCCGTTTGCATATGGTCGATTTGAATGGTGCTTTTGCTGGCGAGCCAGTCAACGCTAAAGCGGTGTTAGAAGTGACCAAAGCCTTCCCTAATTTGCCTGTGCAAATCGGTGGTGGCATCCGTGACTTTGATACCATCCAGCGTTATTTAGACGCGGGCGTTAGCTATGTCATTATCGGCACCAAAGCGGCGAAAGAACCTGAGTTTGTCGCTGCAGCTTGTGCGAAGTTCCCAGGAAAAATTATTGTTGGGCTAGACGCACAAGACGGCATGGTCGCTATTAATGGTTGGGCAGAAATCACCGATCATCACGTCATCGATTTAGCGAAACGTTTTGAAAACGATGGCGTCAATGAAATCATTTATACCGACATTGGACGCGACGGCATGATGCAGGGCGTCAATGTCGAAGCAACTAAGGCATTAGCAGAAGCGGTGAACATCCCCATTATTGCCAGTGGCGGCATCACCAACCTAGATGACATTCGAGGATTGTGCGCAGTTGCCAGCAGCGGTATTTCAGGCGCAATCACAGGGCGCGCCATTTACGAAGGCAGTTTGGACTTTGCTGAAGGTCAACGTTTGTCTGATGAATTGATGGGACGCAAATAATGGGCTTGGCGAAACGCATTATCCCTTGCTTGGACGTCGATAAAGGGCGCGTCGTTAAGGGCGTTAATTTCGTTGGCATTCGCGATGCGGGCGATCCTGTCGAAATCGCTCGCCGCTACAACGAACAAGGTGCAGATGAAATTACCTTTTTGGACATTACCGCCACCGCCGATGACCGCGATACCATCGCGCATGTGGTCGAACAGGTTGCCAGCCAAGTATTTATTCCGCTGACCGTTGGCGGCGGTATTCGCACGCTAGATGACATTCGCAAAATGCTCAATGCCGGTGCTGACAAAGTATCCATTAACAGTGCGGCTGTTTTTCGTCCCGAATTTGTGCAAGAAGCCAGCGATCACTTTGGTTCACAGTGTATTGTCGTTGCTATTGATGCCAAGCGTGTCGATGACCATTGGCAAATCTTTACTCACGGTGGTCGCAAAGCCACTGGCATTGACGTGGTCGCATGGGCGAAAAAAATGCAGGCCTTCGGTGCAGGCGAAATCCTGCTCACCAGCATGGATGGCGACGGCACCAAAAAAGGCTACGACTTAGCCCTAACCCGTGCAGTATCTGATGCTGTGTCGATTCCCGTCATTGCCTCTGGTGGTGTTGGCAACCTGCAAGACTTGGCTGATGGCATTACCCAAGGTGGTGCTGAAGCCGTATTAGCAGCCAGCATTTTCCACTTCGGTGAGTACACATTAGAGCAAGCGAAGTTGCATTTGCAGAGTCAGGGGATTGAGGTTAGGCTTTGAGTAAAAAAGATCGTCTCTTACAGGAAATAGGCACCCTACGGAAAAGATTGGTTCATGGTGTTATTTACATTAGCATCGGCAATTGCTGTACTGGGTTATGCAGTTTTATCTGGTGACAAGCCTATTTACGTCTTGGTTCTGGGCGCTGTAGGCTTTATGGCATTTTTTGCTATAGCAATTTACTATAAGGGAATTGAGAGCCGACTTAGCAACAAGTTATCGGAATTAGAAAAGGAAGAATAACATGATGGAAGTTTTAGCACTGTTACTCGTCACCGCCACCTTAGCTGTAATGGTTTACCTAGCACGCAGTGACGCCAAAGGTCATTAAATCTGGTTGTCAGCTAATAAAAAAGCGCCAAACTGGCGCTTTTTTGCTTATTGACTGTCATCAAGCAATCAAGCTATCAGCTTGCTACCTTTGCAAACAGATCATAGGTATCGGCATCAACAATATCCACTTCGACAAACTCACCAACCGGTAAGTGCGCCCCGTTCGTGATAATGACCGTACCATCAATTTCGGGCGCATCGGCGGCTGAACGCGCAACCGCACCCTGTTCGCCGATGGTATCGACCAATACCGTCATGCGCGAACCCACTTTTGCTTTCATCTTCTCTTCCGAGATATCCATTTGTAAAGCCATCAGCTCTTGCCAACGCTCCTGCTTCACCTGATCGGGTACAGGCGCGGCTAAGTCATTGGCAACAGCACCATTCACAGGTGAATAAGGGAAGCAGCCAACACGATCTAACTCTGCTTTATCTAAAAAATCCATCAACAATTCAAAGTCTTCGTCTGTTTCGCCCGGAAAACCGACGATAAAGGTGCTGCGAATGGTCAGTTCAGGACAAATATCACGCCATTTTTTGATGCGATCAAGTAAACGATTGACATCACCAGGGCGTTTCATCATTTTTAGAATACGCGGACTGGCGTGTTGGAAAGGAATATCTAAATAAGGCAAGATTTTACCTTGAGCCATTAGCGGGATAATATCATCCACATTCGGATAGGGATAAACATAGTGCATACGCACCCAAATCCCTAAGTCACCCAGCGCACTGGCCATGTCGTACATATTGGTTTTGAGCGGACGACCTTCCCAAAAATCCAATTTATGTTTAGTATCAACACCGTAAGCACTGGTATCTTGCGACACCACCAACAATTCTTTCACGCCCGCATTAGCGAGGTTTTTCGCTTCCGTCATCACATCACCAATCGGACGAGATACGAGGTCACCACGCATACTGGGAATGATACAGAAGGTACAGCGGTGATTACAGCCTTCAGAAATTTTCAGATAAGCATAGTGTTTAGGGGTGAGTTTAACGCCGGTATTCGGTAGTAAATCAAGGAAGGGATCATGAGGTTTAGGGACATGGGTATGTACGTGATTCATCACCTGCTCATAGGCAGCTGCGCCCGAAATCGCTAACACCTGTGGATGTTCTGCCATAATCACTTCGGGACGTGCGCCCAAACAACCCGTGACAATGACCTTGCCATTTTCATTCAAGGCTTCACCGATGGTATCTAAGGACTCAGCTACCGCTGAATCAATAAAACCACAGGTATTGACCACCACTAAGTCAGAGCCGCTATAGTCAGGAGAAATTTCATAGCCTTCACTACGCAACTGCGTCAAAATACGTTCGGAGTCTACTAGGGCTTTAGGACAGCCAAGGCTAACAAAGCCAATTTTAGGTGCGTGCGAAGTCGCTTTAGACATGAGCGTTTTCCTTAACATCGGCCAGAGCCGTAAACGAATAGGTGTGCAACAGATCCTTCGCCTTAGCAATCTTGACCGAGAATGGCTGCACAAAATCCTGAATGGGATGGGCAAGTGGCACAGAATGGGTCAATTCGAACAACCAGTAATCTTCTTCGCTAGCTTTGAGCGTGCCAGCTTGAGCCACTGTCAACATGTGACGTGGCACTTTTGATACCTCATGCACCGCATACAAATAGGGAGCTGTTCTATCAGCAACACCAACTTGTGTTATGCCTACCGCCAAATAGGCAATCGCCTGAATTTGTTCGTCTGTATAATCCTGCAAACTACTAACGGGAATATGATACCAATTAGCCTCACCCTGTTCAAAACGACGGTTGTAATCGAAGTTACGCGCCGATTTAGGTGCTGCCGATGCCAACAAAACAAGCTCGATAGGCTTGGCTTCGACAACACGAGGCTTATGCACGACCTGCTTTCTTGCTTGTTGCTTTAGCCAGATACGACAATCACAGTCTCTCGCTTGAGGTTCTTGCTGAACAGCTGCAGATGAGGAACGAATCGCCTTTAACCATTTAAGGTGAGCGGTTTTTTGTGCGAGCGAGCTATTCATATTCAATGGATACCCTCACTCTTGCTCGCCAGCGTAAGCATTCCACTCTGCTAAAGTACGATCTAAAGCACTGGCATCATAGTCACCCGTCAGGTAAGCCGTGCCGATTGTTTTTAACAGCACTAACCGAATATGACCCGCATCGGCTTTTTTATCAACCGACATCATGTCTAAAAACTGTGCTGGCTTGATTTGGGGTGGCGGATACAAGGGCAAATGCGCACGGCTAATCAAGTCCGCCATACGATCCAAATCGGCATCAGTAATATTACCGATAAGTTTACTCATATAGCCAGCCATCATCATACCGGCGCCCACGGCTTCGCCATGTAACCATTCACCATAACCCATACCGGTTTCAATGGCATGACCAAAGGTATGACCCAGATTTAACAAGGCACGCACATCCGCTTCTTTTTCATCGGCTGCGACAATATCAGCCTTATCTTGACAAGAACGCGCAATGGCATAGGCCAAAGCCGCTGGATCACGTGCCAGCAAGGCTTCCATGTTCGCCTCTAACCAGCCAAACAAAGACGCATCGCAAAGCAAACCATATTTAATGATTTCTGCCACCCCTGCCGATAACTCTCGATCTGGCAGCGTATTCAAGGTTAAGGTGTCGATTAATACCAGTTTCGGCTGGTGAAAAGCACCAATCATGTTTTTACCTAACTCATGATTAACGCCCGTTTTACCGCCCACCGAAGAATCGACTTGTGACAACAAGGTCGTTGGGATTTGGATGAAATCAACACCGCGCTGATAAATAGCGGCAGCAAAACCCACCATATCGCCGATAACACCGCCACCCAAGGCAACTAACATACATTTACGGTCGAAGCGACTTTCGAGGAGCGCGGTAAAAATCTTATTTAACTCAACCAAATGCTTGTATTCTTCACCATCATCCAATATGCAAGTGGCGATGGTTTTACCTGAACCCGCAAACAAGGCTTTAGCTTGCTCCAGATATAGAGGTGCAACCGTCGTATTGGAAACGATCATTACTTGTTTGGCTGGTACATGCGCTAAGACCAAGTCAGGGCGAGATAACAAGCCTTCACCAATATGAATGGGATAAGATCGAGCACCTAGCTCGACTTTCAAGGTTTGCATCGACGATGACATTAGACTCTCACTCCTTTCGCTTCAGGCCAACCACGCTGGGCTAAGGCCGTCAAAATTTCTTGCACCACACGGTTAATGGATTTGCGTTCGGTATGTAACACAATATCCGCGACTTCACGATAGAAAGACTCGCGTACTTTCATTAATTCCGACAAGACTTTTTCAGGATCGCCATTTTGCAACAAAGGGCGAGCTGTGTCATGACGCGTGCGCTCTACCAACTGCTTGACCGATGAGGACAGATAAACCACCGTACCATAGGCCTTAAGCTCGGCTCGATTTTCTGGCAAAATCACAGCGCCGCCACCCGTAGCCAATACCTTGCGACTACCATGCTCCACCAAGTCAGCAATTACCTGCGCCTCGCGCTGACGAAACCCATCCTCACCTTCAACATCAAAAATGGTAGCGATGCTCACTTTTAGGCGCACCTCAATTTCATGATCGGTGTCCATAAAAGGCAAATCCAGCACTTGCGCTAGACGCTTACCCACCGATGACTTCCCAGCACCCATAGGGCCAACTAAAATAATGTTACGTTTCTTATTCATGTATAATATTGTACCTTATTTGCATTACTAGATAACTCGCATCAAAGGAAAATAACCATGCGTGGTCAGTTATATGTTATTTCAGCACCATCGGGAGCAGGCAAAACTTCTTTAGTTGCGGCTTTATTACGCCAAGAACCCAAAGTTAGGGTAAGCGTTTCTCATACCACACGTTTACCACGCCCTGGTGAGCAAGATGGTGTCAATTATCATTTTATTGACAAAGAAACCTTTGAACAGCGCATTCAAGCAGGCGACTTTTTAGAACACGCTCTGGTTTTCGATAATTACTATGGCACATCACAACAAGCAGTCGAAGCACAACTAAATGCAGGCTTAGATGTGATTTTAGAAATTGATTGGCAAGGCGCCCAGCAAATTCGCCGCTTGCGTCCTGATGTGATTAGCATTTTTATTGTCCCACCTAGCATCAAAGAACTACGTATTCGACTCACGGGTCGTGGACAAGACAGTGAAGCTGTCATTAACCGTCGCATGAGCGATGCCGTGAATGAAATGCGCCACTATAGCGAGTTCGACTATCTCGTCGTCAATGACGCATTCGACTTAGCCCTAGCCGAGTTAACCACTATTTTTCGCGCACAACGCCTACGTCTTCACAGACAAGCGGCAACGCATCAACAACTCCTAGTGGAGTTAACACAGTAGACTGGTGATTTTTACCAGTTAATGCTTACTTTTTAATGCGTTATCGCCTATAATAATCGGTCAAATTATTGGAGATGTGTTGCATGGCTCGCGTAACTATTGAAGACTGCTTAGATCAGGTAGAAAATCGTTTTGAATTGGTATTGGTTGGCGCTAAACGTGCACGTCAGTTGGTGCGTGGTGGTTCGGCGACGGTTGAGTGGGAAAATGACAAGCCAACTGTGGTAGCGCTTCGCGAACTTGCAGCGCACAAAGTCGAACCTGAAGTCATTATGAGCGACGAAGAAACGCCTCCTTACTTCTACTAATAAGCTTCATGAAAGCCAGTCCCGACTTGTTATGTGGCGCATCGCCACTACCCACCAACACCGACGGGCTGGCCGATCCAGACTGTTTAACGCAGCTTCTTACCAAAGCCAATTATCTTTCAGCCGAACAGCAATCTCAACTGAGACGTGCTTTTTGGTTCGGTGCTAAAGCGCATGAAGGGCAAACACGTAAAAGCGGTGAGCCCTACATCACCCATCCCCTCGCTGTCTCCGGTATTTTGGCTGACATACACCTAGACGTTGACACCTTAACCGCTGCCATTTTGCACGATGTGGTTGAGGACACACCCTTTACCAGTAAAGACATTCGAGCCTCTTTTGGCGAAGACGTTGCCATTTTGGTCGAAGGCGTAACCAAACTGGGTAAGTTGGAATTTTCCAATCCGCAAGAAGCTCAGGCTGAAAATTTCCGTAAGATGATTATGGCCATGGCGCGTGATCTACGTGTCATTCTCATTAAGCTGGCCGACCGTTTACACAACATGCGCACGTTGGAAAGTATGCGCCCCGATAAGCGTCGCCGTATCGCGCGAGAAACCATCGATATTTATGCCCCTATTGCTGCACGCTTGGGGATTAATGCTTGGCGCATAGAGCTAGAAGACCTGTGTTTTGTTGCCAAGTATCCGTGGCGAGCCAAAACGCTGTCGAAAGGGGTTAAGCGCGCGCGTGGCAACCGCAAAGAACTGGTTGAACAAATTACCAATGGCATCTTGCATCGACTTGAGCAAGAAGGCATTACTTGCAAGGTATCAGGGCGTGAAAAACACCTGTTCAGTCTATTCAAGAAAATGCGGCAAAAACACCTGCGTTTTAACGAAGTGATGGACATTTATGCTTTCCGCATTGTCGTTGAAAATGTCGATGCCTGTTATCGTACCCTTGGCATAGTGCATTCTCTGTATAAACCTCTGCCTGGTCGTTTTAAAGACTATATTGCCATCCCGAAAGCCAACGGTTATCAATCCTTGCACACTGTCCTGTTTGCTACGCAAGGGGTGCATATTGAAGTACAAATTCGCTCGAAGGAAATGCACGTGGTGGCAGAGCACGGTATCGCAGCGCATTGGTCTTATAAACTCAACGGCTCTTCTAAAGTAGCGGCTGCCGACCAACGCGCGCAAGAATGGGTGAAACACCTACTTGAAATGCAACAAAGCGCGGGTAACTCACTCGACTTCTTGGAAAACGTCAAAATCGACCTTTTCCCAGACAATATTTACGTCTTCACGCCCGAAGGGGACATTCGTACCTTACCCCGTGGCGCAACCGTTATCGACTTTGCTTATGCGGTACATACCAATCTAGGACATCATTGTATCGGCGCGCGCGTTGACCGTGTACCTGTGCCATTAAAAACACAGTTGCACAATGGTCAAACCATTGAAATCATTCGTGGCAGTGCGCCAGCACCTAATCCTAACTGGCTGGACTTTGTAACCACCGCCAAAGCACGCAGTCAAATTCGACATTACCTTAAGAGTCAGCGTAGTGAACATGCGGTGGCTTTGGGTGAGCGCCTGCTTCGCAAAGCATTACGCATGCTCAACATCAGCGAAGTATCCGTCACACCTGAACAGCAGCAACATATTCTGGCAGAACTGAAGGTGAAAGATTGGAATGAGTTGCTGATGGCGATTGGCTTAGGCAACCGTTTACCCGCTTTAGTCGCCAAACAAATTGCCGACGGGCTAACCGAAACTGATGTCACGCCAACACAACCCGTACCGCTCATCATCTCGGGTACAGAAGGACTGGCCGTGAGTTATGCGCAATGTTGTCATCCTGTTCCGGGTGATTGCATTATGGGCTTCATGAGCAGCGAACGCGGCCTAGTGATTCATCGTACCAACTGCCACAACCTGACTAATTTTCGAAAGCATCCAGAAAAATGGATCGAAGTAACATGGGAAAGCGAGCTTAAGAGTGAATTTCAAGCGGCTATTACGGTTGAAACACACAATCGTCGCGGCGTATTGGCAACCATTGCTAACGCCATCGCTGTCGAAGGGTCAAATATTGAAAGTGTGAGCAATGCCGATAAAGACAACCACCACAGTGTCATGCACTTCACCATCTCAGTCGCCAATTTAGAACAGCTAGAACGGGTGCTCAAACGCCTACGCAACATGGGCGATGTACTCAGCGCTGAAAGGGATTCGAGTTAGACCCTGATTTAGAAATTTATAGCGCAAATAAGTCTGTTGCTTGCTTATCCTAAAAAAATCCTGAATCCGTGTTGTCATGATGACACGTCAATTTACAGAGCAGAAAACTTACATTTTTCACTCAAATCCCATTAACTCTTCACTTAACTTGCGCTCATTACGTTGCTATTAGTTCATAAATCACCCTAAATAATGTCTTGTTGCGTCGTTTTTTAAGCATAATTGCACTCACCATCCTCCGATGGTTTCGGATAGGCTGTGTTTTACTGATTTGTGGCTCTTTTTGTGCGTCATGTCGTGTAA
>JACXUY010000003.1 GCA_014763665.1 Gammaproteobacteria bacterium | reverse complement strand
GGATATGGGAGGAGGGCAATGAGTTTAACACCCGCAGAAGCTAAACGCTTACAAGAGTTGGAGGAGGCGTTCGCGCTATTTAATGCCACTTCTGAGCAGTTAGCCCAGTCTTATCATGCTTTGCAACATCAGGTGGTGGAGCTGACGCAAGAGTTGGCACAGGCACGCAGTGAGCGCTTGCTGCAGTTGGCCGAAAAAGAGCGTGTTGCAGACCGTTTGGCGCGATTGTTAACCTTGCTACCTGCTGCGGTTTTAGTCTTAGATCAAATGGGTAAAATTACCGAAGTCAATGCGACGGCGCAACAGTGGTTGTCAGTACCTTTGCAAGGTCAATATTGGCAACAGGTTTTGTCATCTGTCGGCGTGCGCAGCGAGGTCGCTGGAGATTGGCTATTACCCGATCAGCGTATCTTAAATGTGTCGGAAACCCCATTAGACAAGGCATTGGGCAAAATCGTACTCTTGATGGATGTGACCGAACAACGCACGCTAGCCAGCCAGTTAAGTCAACATCAACGGCTGCGTAGTATGGGGGAAATGGCTGCCTCTTTAGCGCATCAAATTCGAACCCCTTTGGCTGCAGCGTTACTCTATGCGTCACAATTATCTTTGCCGAATATCAGTGAAGATAAACGGGTACAAATGAGTGACAAAATCTTGGCGCGTTTGCGACACTTAGAACACCTAGTGACGGATATGTTGCAATATGCGAAGGGTGGGCAGGGTGGCAGTAGTCGTATTTTGGTCAATGATTGGTTGCAACAGGTTATCCAAGTTTGTGAAGCGGCTTTGCAATCCAGTCATAGCCAGTTGCATGTTGAGTCCTGGCTAGAGGGTCAAGCCGTGCAAGGCGATATTGACGCCTTAATAACGGCAGTGCAGAGTTTGGTCATGAACGCGATTGATGTGGTCAAAACGAATGCACGCATTCATCTTTATGCGCAGATTCAAGGAGATTGGATTAAGGTTTGTGTGCGCGATGAAGGTCCAGGGATTGACAGCGGGTTACATGAAAAAATTTTTGAACCTTTTTATACCAGTCGCGCTCAAGGTACGGGTTTAGGCTTGGCGGTTACGCGTGCTGTTGTACAAGCGCATCATGGGCGGGTAACTGTGAACTCGCAGTTGGGTCAAGGAGCAGAATTTTGTATTTGGTTACCCAAATGGGAGGAAGTAGAATGAGTTTGGGTCGAATTTTGGTGGTCGAAGACGACAGCGCTTTACGAGAAGCCATTGTTGACACCTTGCAGCTGGGTGATTTTGAGGTTTTGTCGGTTGATAATGGCTTAAGTGCCTTAGCAGTGCTAGGTGAAGAAGAAATCAGCTTGGTATTTAGCGATATTCGTATGGATGGTATGGATGGCTATGCTTTATTGCAACGCTTGCGTGCGCTGAAACCGCATTTGCCTGTTGTGTTAATGACCGCTTATGGCACCATTGAGCAGGCTGTGTCTGCCATGAAAGACGGTGCTGTTGATTACATTGTTAAGCCTTTTGAGGCCAGTTTACTGCTGGAAAAAGCGCAACGTTATCTTAATTTCGATGCCTCAAGTGAAGATGATTTTGTCGCCGTAGACGCGCAAACACAAAAAATTAAACGATTAGCACAAAAAGTTGCGGCATCTGATGCCAGTGTCATGATTACCGGCGAAAGTGGTACGGGAAAAGAAGTATTAGCGCGCTATTTGCACCAACAATCGGGGCGAGCTCAGGGTCCTTTTATTGCCATTAACTGCGCAGCGATTCCAGAAACCATGTTAGAAGCGACCCTGTTTGGTTATGAAAAAGGAGCTTTTACGGGGGCAGTTAAATCTATGCCAGGTAAATTCGAACAAGCGCAGAAAGGAACCTTGTTTCTGGATGAAATTGGTGAAATGAACATTGACTTGCAGAGTAAATTATTGCGTGTGCTGCAAGAAAGAGAAGTAGAGCGTTTAGGTAGCGACAAACCGATTGCCTTAGATGTAAGGGTGTTATCAGCGACCAATATTAACTTTGAGCAAGCGATTAAAACGCATAAGTTTCGTGAAGATCTTTACTATCGTTTGAATGTATTTCCGTTACATTTAGCGCCATTGCGAGAAAGACCGCTGGATATTATTCCCATTGCTGAGCGATTAATAGCGCGTCATTACGCTGGTACTCAGGTTATACCAAGCTTAACGGATGAAGCGAAAGAGCGTCTGATAAGTTATCATTGGCAAGGTAATATTCGTGAGTTGGATAATGTTTTGCAACGTGCCATGGTTTTGCAAGCGGGAGAATGGATTACAGCAGAGGATATTTTGCTAGATGCACGTAGCTTGTGGCTAGATGTTAAGGAAAGCGAAACATCGACCGATGTAATTGTTGAAGGTGGTTTAAGCGAGCCAGTGGTGATGCAAGATTTGAAGGAACAAGAGATCAAGTTAATCCTGTCAACTCTGAAGCTTCAGGCGGGTAATCGGGCGCGCACAGCAGAGGTGTTGCAAATGAGTCCACGTACGTTAAGATATAAGCTGGCTAAATTACGTGATGCTGGTTATGATGTCGATTAACGGCATAAACTTTGCTTTTTCCTTACTAGTGAATGAGAGGGCGAGATGATGAGTGCAATAGACACACAGCGGTTGTTGATGGAAATGCGAGACGTCGCACAACAAGCACAACTGGGTGGTAATGCTGGAATTCAACCGGCACTAGATATTGCTGGCACAGATGGTTTAGTCGATGCTTCTGGTGCGAGTACCGATTTTGCAGGCTTGATGCGTCAGGCGATTGATAAGGTTAATGAGCAAGGACAAACCTCCAATCAGCTTAAAGAGCGTATGGAAATGGGTGATCCCAATGTTGAGCTTTCCGAAGTGATGATTCAGGCTCAGAAAGCTTCTTTAGCCTTTCAAGCGATGACGCAGGTGCGCAATAAATTAGTTGAAGCTTATAAAGATGTAATGAGTATGCCGATTTGATGGTTATTTTCATAAGTTCTTGGCAAACCTTGCCACTTTATAGCGCTAAAATTGGTACAATCTGGGTTTATCGGGCTTATTAACCGTGCAGTGTAATCACACGTTAGAGAATTATGGCTGAACTACAACCCACCGCCAATGCAACGACACCTCCAACCGGAGCGTCCATGTTGTATCAAAACCTGAGTGCCATGCCAGTGATCAAACAGGTCAGTTTGATTATTGCGCTCGCGGCAACGATTGCCATTGGTGTTGCGTTGGTGCTTTGGTCGCAAGCGCCCAGTTACGCTTTACTCTTCGGAGGATTGGATAGTCGTCAAGCGGCAGATATCGTCAAAGCATTAGATGCTCAGGCTGTTCCTTACCAGTATGATACCAATACGGGTTCATTAACTGTCCCAGCGGCTCGCGTTCACGAATTGCGGCTCAAATTAGCAGCAGAGGGTTTGCCTAAGTCAGCAGATACGGGTTATCAGATTCTAGACAAAGACCAAGGCTTTGGTGTTAGTCAGTTCAAAGAAAATGTGCAATATATTCGTGCCTTAGAAGGTGAGTTAGCGCAATCGATCGCCGCCATTGCTGCGGTTAAATCGGCACGAGTTCACTTAGCCATTCCCAAACGTACTGTTTTCGTCCGAAAAGAGCAGGAAACAACGGCTTCAGTCGTTGTGAATCTGCATGGTAGTCTTTCGGAAGCACAAGTGAATGCCATTATGCATCTGGTGGCTTCAAGTGTACCGAATATGAAAGCGGCTAACGTATCGGTGATCGATCAAAGCGGTAATCTGTTGTCACAACAATCGCCCAATTTGGGCATGAATATGAGTCTCAAACAACTTGAATACACACGCAATATTGAGCAAACACTCGCGGCACGTATTCAGGATTTACTGTCTCCTTTAGTTGGTAGTAAAGGCGTTAGGGCTCAGGTAACGGCTGAAGTTGATTTCACGAAGCAGGAACAGACGCGCGAAAATTTCAATCCTGATCCAGAAGCGGTGCGCAGTTCTCAGGAAATACGCGAGCGTAATAAAGCAGCAGGTCCAGAGGGTATTCCTGGTGCCTTGACTAATCAACCACCCCAAGCGGGTATTGCACCAGAAGAAAATTACCCAGGTAAGGTCAATAATGGTGGCTTGGGGAAAGACTTACAAAGCGAAAAAATCACCAAAAACTATGAGATTGATCGTACGATTACGCATCTACAATCGCAAGTAGGTACATTAAAACGCCTTTCGGTCGCTGTTGTTGTAGACGATCGAGTCAAAGCCAACGAGGAAGGTGCTTTGCAACGTACCCCCCTAACTGATGAAGAATTGGCACGCTTTAAGAATCTGGTGCGAGACGCCGTTGGTGTGGACGAAGCGCGTGGTGATACTCTGAGTTTAGTGAACATTTCTTTCCAAAACGAAGCTGAGGAAGAAATTGGCCTACCTATTTGGCAACAAGCTTGGTTTTGGGATGTCATGAAGCAGGTCGCTGGTGGTTTGGCTGTGTTGCTGATTATTTTTGGCGTGCTGCGGCCCTTACTACGTGACTTAACCGGCGTGAAAGAACGTGAGAAACTAGCAGAAGATCTACCTGATGAAGATGAAGAGGAGGCTACACAATTAGCGGCACAACAAGCTAATCAAAACACCAGTCTTGCGGGGGGGGATGCTTCTATCGCCGGAACATTGAATGCAATGGATGAACAGCAACAGGAACAACTGACTGAGTTAGAAAAAGAAGATATTGATTTGGTTGCCCGAATTCGAACGCAAATTGACGCTGACCCTAAAGTGGCAGCGAAAGTGCTGCGCGAGTGGATTGCGGATAAAGGATAACTGGCTAATGGCAGCAGAAATTGACGATGATCTGAGTGGCGTTGATTTGTCTGAATTAAATCAGACACAGCGGGTGGCAGTGTTGATGATGGCCTTGGGAAAAGAGAGTGCCTCAAAGCTGTTACAACAGCTCAATCCCCGTGAAATTCAAGCCATTGGTAGTGCCATGACCAGCTTGCCGCACGTTAATCGTCAGCAAGTCGATGCCATTTTAAAGCTGTACGCGCGTGAGTTTGGTAAAGACGCATTGGGTGTCGATCCAACAAGTTATGCGCAAGGCTTGTTGATGGATGCACTGGGTAGTAACAGCAGTCATGTGCTTGATGTTTCAATGCTGTCGGATCAACTTAAAGGGTTAGAAACGTTAAAGTGGATGCATCCTGGTGCTGTGGCCAATATGCTAAAGAATGAGCATCCGCAGGTAATGGCGATTGTGCTTTCTTATTTCGATCCTGATCAGGCTGCCATAGTGCTACAGGGTATCCCAGAGCGTTTTCGCTCTGAAGTGATTTATCGCATTGCGACACTAAATACCATTCAGCCTCAAGCGCTGTTTGACTTGAATAGCATTTTTGAAAATCAAGCTTCTGATTCCAGTGGCGGTAAAATGGCGACGATCGGCGGTGTTAAACGGGCAGCTGAAATCCTTAACTTGGTTGGCGGTGGTAGTGATGGCAAAATTCTGGATGAAATTGCCATTGAACATACCGATATTAGCCAAGCGATTCAAGACAATATGTTTACATTCGATAACATTATTGATATCGATGGTCGCGGCATTCAAGCGGTACTGGCAGAAATCCCGGCTGATGTATTGTTGTTGGCTCTGAAAGGCGCTGAGAAAAAAATGCAAAATCATTTCTTGGACAATATGTCGAAACGTCAGGCTGCTATTTTGCAGGATGACTTAGCGACTTCAGGCCCCGTTAAACTCAGTGATGTTGAAGGGGCGCAGCGGCAGATTATTACTACGGTACGTCGTTTAGCTAATGAAGGTAAGTTGGTGATGCCGGGCGGCGGTGAAGACATGGTGGGTTAATGCCGTATGTCTGACGCTCAATTTCGTGCTGATAACGGCGCACAATCAGCCGTTAAAATTACCCCTTTAATCAGAGCTAATCAACTCGCTACTCAGGGTGAGGCGTGGGCAGCACCTGATTTACAAGCTGCTATGTTACAAGAGTCGCGTCGAGCCTTTGAAATGGCTCTAGCTAGCGCGAAGGCCGAGGTGGCTGAGGCATTAGCGTTGATGAAGGAAGCTGAATTTAAAGCGGCGCGTGAGGCAGGTTTTGCCGAGGGTAGAACAGCAGGCTATGAAAAGGGCTATGAGCAGGGATACGCTGAAGCGCGAGCCGTTGCCGAGGCGGAGGCCTTGAGCGAGAAAGAAGCTTTTGAGCAAGTAAAGGCTACTTGGTTGAGTGAGACGCAACAAAAAACCGAGTCTTTGTTAGTGGGTGTTACGCAATCGCTGTCTGATGTCGAAGACAGTCTAATGCAGGATATCCTGTGGCTGACGAGTCAACTCGCTCAGCGTGTTGCCATGGATGCGCTGAACATTCAACCCGATCGAGTTCAGCGCTTGGTTGAGCGGGCGATTGCTCAGTTACCACAACTTGTTTATCCACTTCATATTCGTGTTCATCCTGATGACGTAGCTCGATTAGACCGAGTATTACTGGCTCGTGATGGTCGCGTGGAGGTACATGCGGATGATCAGCTATTGATGGGTGAGTGTGTGCTACGCTCAGGTCATAGCGAATTATCTTTCAACTGGAAGACACAAACCGAGAAAGTATTGGATTTGGCCGTACATGAGTTATTCAATACCAGTATTGATGTAGCGACTATTTCTGAGCCATGAGTTGTTTACACCCAGCATATCGCCTCAAACGTTGGCATCAGCAGATGCAACAGATTGCATCACATCTTCCACATGACATTCCTTTACCTGTATCGGGACGATTAACCCGTATGGTTGGGTTGACGCTAGAAGCGGAAGGACTATTTGCTTCATTGGGATCACGTTGTCGTATTACGCAAGGTCGTCAGCACAGTGAGGCTGAGGTAGTGGGATTTCATCGTGATAAGCTCTATTTGATGCCGGTTGCTGAAATTCATGGTCTAGCACCCAATGCAAGAGTCACACCTTTACAGCATGAAGCACAGGTTGAAGTGGGTTTTGAATTACTGGGTCGGGTTATAGATGGAGCGGGTCAGCCCCTAGATTCAAAACTTTTGCCTACCTTAGCTCATTCCGTTCCACTTCATGGCCGTCGTATTAATCCGCTTAATCGTGATCCGATTGCTGTTTCGCTTGATGTCGGTGTTCGTGCGATTAATAGTTTATTAACCGTTGGGCGTGGGCAACGATTAGGCTTGTTTGCAGGTACGGGTGTGGGTAAGTCTGTCTTATTAGGTATGATGGCCAAATATACCAAAGCAGATGTTGTTGTTGTTGGCTTAGTGGGTGAGCGCGGCCGAGAAGTGAATGAGTTTATTCGTCAAATTTTAGGCGATGAAGGCTTGGCTCGTTCTGTGGTCGTTGCGGCTCCAGCTGATGATCCCCCCTTAAGAAGGTTACATGGTGCTTTGAGAGCAACAGCCATTGCGGAGTTTTTCCGTGATCAGGGTTTGAATGTGCTCTTGTTGATGGATTCGTTAACGCGTTATGCGCAGGCACAGCGTGAAATTGCTTTAGCAGTCGGGGAGCCTCCTGCGAGTAAGGGTTATCCACCGTCAGTGTTTGCGCGTATTCCACAACTGATTGAGCGAGCGGGTAATGGTGAACCCGGTAAAGGTTCCATCACCGCATTTTATACGGTATTGACAGAGGGCGATGATCAGAATGATCCAGTCGCCGATTCGGCTCGTGGCGTGTTGGACGGTCACATCGTTTTGTCGCGTCGTATTGCCGAATCGGGTCGTTACCCGGCAATTGACATTGAAGCTTCCATCAGTCGTGTTATGAAAGAAATTGTTTCGAATGAGCAAATGGATTTGGCGTTACGCATTAAGCGCATCATGGCACTTTATCAACAAAATCAAGATCTGATTAATGTGGGCGCTTACACACGCGGTACGAATGCGCAAATTGATGAAGCAATTCAGTTGCAACCTGCTTTACATCAATTTTTGTCGCAAAAACCGCACGAATCCGTTGCTATGGAACAGAGTTTGATGGACATGATTCAAGTTTTCAAACGTTGAGATTAACGACCTAAGATGGCAGAACAACTGGAACTGGTCTTGCAATTGCGGCAACAAGCCGTTGATAAAGCGAGTCAACGCCTACAACAAGTTGAACAGCAATTACAAACGTTAAAACAGCAAGCCACGGCGTTGGAAGATTATGCGTTAGATTATCAGAAGCAGTTGGCCTTGGAAGGGATAATCGGTATTCAGCAGCGAAAGCTTTTAGTTGCTTATTTGAGCCAAGTACAAGCTGCGGTAATGGAACAGTACGAAAAAATTGCGCAAGCGGAACAACAGGTAATTGATGCTAAAAGTGTTTGGGCGGAGGCGCATCGGCAAGCAAAAGCGATTGAAAAGCTGATCGAAGAGCGAACCAATGCTAAGCGTCAGCTGATCGAAAAACGAGAGCAACAGGCAGCAGATGCACTGAATCAAGTCAAATTTGCTGTCGGTCAGCGAGATTAGAGGTTTTGGCGCACTAATTGCTTTTTATGCTAGCAACTACTTAATTTAGCTCGAGGCTCATCATGATTCCAGCCAGTGTTACCCCATCGGTTAGTGCTAGTGCCAGCAGCGCTGGAGCATTGTTTCCGCTTATGGAACCAACATCGGCAGAACTTGCCGAATTTGATCAGCTGTTGGGTAATTTCAATCAAGGCAGCAGCATAACGGCATTGTCAACGCCAGCTCTGACTGTATCAAATGGTGTTTCGTTAGCACCCTTAAACCAAGCCAAAACAAACACAACGCCAGAAGGCTTATTGGTAACACTGGAACAGGGGGCCCAGCTGGCATTACAAACACCACAGATTCCCATGGTGATACCGGATAATCAACCATTGACTGATGAGCAAACCATGCCGGTATTGAATCAAGGAAGCAACAATATCACTTCCCAAGTTCAATTTGAAGCTGTGTCTGATCCATTAGCGTCATCACCGATTGAAAAGACATCGCCTAGTCTGCAAGGTAATGGTACACTCATTACCGATAATCCCTCGGTTATGGTTAACAATCAGCAAGCATTTTCCAGTGTTGCGCCCATGCCGACAAATTCAAACACTGGATTGACAACCACTTCTAACGGAAGCGAAACAGAGACGCTAAATGTTAATCTTCGTTCAGTTCCGGATAGTCAGCTTCAGGTGTTGACCTCAGGCCATTTGCAAGCGGTTGAAACCAAGTTATCCACGCCAAATCAGTATGCTGCTGCGTCGGCAGTTGTAACCACATCCATGCCTACGACTGCAACTGAAAACTCGATGGTTTCACAACTGACAGAGGGTGCTGACTCGCCGACATCAGCACGCTTATTAGGTGATAATAAGTCGGTTGTTTTTGCCTCTGCTTCCTCTATTTCTGTGGCGAGCAATGGCGTCATGCAAGCCGCTTCCAGTGGTGTTGAAACGCCTTCCACATCACAGGTGGTAAATTCTTTGACCTCGGCGTCGGCCATTATTGCAAATCCAGCTGGCAGTAGTAGTGGATCAACACAACAGGAACAACGTCAAGAATCTTCACAGAGTGATCACTTAATTTCGTTACAGGAAGAGGCGCCATCCACTGGTGATATTGAGCTTGGCGCTGATCAGTTTTCTTTGGTGTCGACCACTCCGTTAAGTCAAACAACTTCTTCGCCTATTCTGTCAGCCCCACTAAATTTACGTCAACCGCAGTGGGCTCAAGATGTAGCGCAACGAGTGCAAATTATGATCAATCAGTCGATGAATGAGTTAGATGTTCGTTTGGATCCTTTGGGGCTCGGACCAATGAAGATTGGTTTAAAATTAGACGAGCAACAGAAAGCACATGTAACGCTTTCGGCACAGCATGGTGTAACTCGCGATATGCTAGAGAATGCATTGCCGCGCTTGAAAGAGATGTTGGCTCAAGAGGGTGTTGAGTTGGCATCAGCGATGGTCAACTCAGGCGAAAGCCAAACTGGAAGCGGTCAAGGTGGTGGACAAAGTTTTCAACAGTCTGCTTCAGACTTGGCTGAGGATGCCGTTAACCAAGCAGTCAGTATGAAACTAGTCGCTTCGAATGAGCATCTTGTGGATCAGTTTGCGTAATGTTCGTCGTCATCTGTTTTTTAAAGTGAAGTCTTAGGAAGAAATATAATGATTCAGAAATCTTTATTGACAATCATAGGGTTGGGTTTAGTTCCCAGCATGGCATGGGCGGCTGATAATATGCCTTTGATGGTGGGTTCGGGTGTGCTGATCGTTATTCTGCTGCTGGTGGTTGCATTGTTGCTGACCAAGTTAAGTCACGCTAAACAGCTTGAGTCTGAGTCGAATCTGTGGCTAGATGATTTGATGCATCAGATGGATCAACTTTCTGCTGAGGAATTGACTCACCTTAGGGCTCATGGTGCGGTTGACCAACCGTTAACGGACAAATTGAATAGTCTTTTTGACGTGATTTCTTATAGCCTGCAAATGGAAAAAATGAAATCAGCTCAAGCAGAAGAGGCTTTGTTGCAATGTCAGCAGTCTATGATGAATCAAACAACGCAGTCTTCATCTGATTTGGCTCAAAGTGCGATGTTTGCGCAAGCAAAACAAGCACTAGATGGAATTAAAGCCTCTGCTAGTTTGTTAAAAAGTCATCTCAATGAGGTTAATGGTCAATCAACCCAGACGAACCGTTTGCTGGCAAATGTGCTCTCTGGTATCAATACGCTTAGTGACGAAGTTACGCATGCTGCCAGTGTCATTCGTCAATTAGAGAAAGACAGTGAAAACATTGGTACTGTCCTAGTTTTGATTCGCGACATTGCGGAACAAACCAATTTGTTAGCTCTCAACGCGGCCATTGAAGCAGCGCGCGCCGGTGAGCACGGACGCGGTTTTGCTGTCGTTGCTGATGAAGTGCGTATTCTGGCGCAAAAAACACAACAAGCAACCAAAGAAATTCAAACCATTATCGAAGAGTTACAACAACAAGCACGAACTGCTGTTAAAGTAATGCATAATAGTCGTGATCGTGTGGGCTCAACGCAGAATGATGCCAGCGAAGCGACCGAAATGTTGACTCACATATCTGAAAGTCTGCAATTATTGCAGACCTCGCAAGCGGATTTGGCGGATTATGTGCATCAGCAGGAACGTTTATTAGATCAGGCATGATCGGAGTTAATTGCGTATAATCTACCATCACTACGTAGAGAAAAAATAAAATGAAAGCAATTATTGGTACAGTCATTGTAATAGGCTGCATATTGGGTGGGTATTTGCCCCATGGTAGCATCGGCATTTTGTTTCAGCCGCTAGAAGTACTGATCATTATGGGCGCTACTATTGGTGCGTGGGTGATCGCAACACCAGGGTGGGCTATCAAAAAAGGGCTTTCGGGAGCCTTGGGGATCATGAAACCTTCACCCTTCGATAAAGAGGCGTTTCAACAACTGCTGGGGTTAATGTTTAAGATATTCAATAAAGCAAGACGCGAAGGCCTCATGTCAATTGAAGCTGACGTTGAGGATCCGCATGCTTCGGCGTTATTTAGTGAATTCCCTAAAGTCATTTCTGACCATCATGTGAGTGATTTTATTGCCGACTATTTACGTATGATGATTTCGGGTGCCACTAACCCTTATCAAATCGAAGATTTAATTAACGTAGAAATGGATGCCCACCACCACGAAGGTCATGTGCCTGCTGCAGCCATTGCTGAGTCGGCTCAGGCTTTGCCAGCAATGGGTATTGTGGCAGCAGTGTTGGGTATTATTATAACCATGTCCTACTTGGATGCTGGTCCTCTTGAAATTGCCCATCACATGTCAGTTGCGCTTGTGGGAACCTTTTTGGGTATTTTGGCTGCCTATGGTTTTGTTAACCCGATTGCAGGTGCTATGAACGCTAAACTTGAGCAAGAATCCGCTTATTATGTCACCATTAAAACCTGTATCCTGGCGAATCTAAATGGATATGCTCCCCCAGTCGCGGTCGAGTTTGGTCGCAAGTCTATTCCTTCAGAGTTTCGTCCGTCGTTTAAAGAGCTTGATGAATATTTACAATCCATCAAATGATGGGGTTAAAACGGCATAGATTGTGCTTAAACACTAAAAGTCGATAGAGCAGCAATAGTAGGAAAAAGTAGTATGGCCGAAGGCGGTGAACAATCCATTATCATTAAACGCATCAAAAAGTGCCCACACGGTGCTCACGGTGGTGCATGGAAGATTGCCTTCGCTGACTTGATGACCGCGACCATGGCATTCTTCTTGATGTTGTGGGTATTGGGGGGAACGAACGATGAAGAGAAAAAGGAAATTGCCGCTTTCTTCCGAGATCCCAGTGTGATTGAAGCCAGTGCCGATGTGCTGATACCAGCTAAAGAAAAAGCCGGCCAAACCAATTCCTTAATTGATATGGGCGGTATGATGGATGCGCCTAAATCAACCGAGGGTGAGTCGCCTGAAGACAAAGAAAAAGAGAAAGAGAAACTCGAAGAGTTAAAATCTAAATTAGAAGAAAAAATTGACTCTAATCCAGAGTTGTCTAAATTTAAAGAACAGCTACAAATAGATGTCACGCCCAGCGGACTTCGTGTACAGGTGTTGGATGATCGTAAACGTCCCATGTTTGATGCCGGGGTGGACATACCCAAAGATTATGCCGCAACGATTCTCAAAGAGATGGGCTCCATTCTCAAATCAGCCGATAACAAGATTAGTATTGCTGGTCATACTGATTCGCTCAAATACAAAGGGGTAGATGATTACACGAACTGGGAACTTTCGGCGGATCGAGCCAATGCTGCGCGTCGAGAATTAATTAATGGTGGTGTTAACGAAAATAAGGTTGCTCAGGTGGTTGGTTTGTCTGATACTATTCCCTATGACAAGGAAAACCCCTATAATCCACGTAATCGTCGTATTAGTATTATTGTACTAACCAAGGAAGCAGAACGAAGCTTGCAAAGCTTAGCTGATGCTAAAACACCAGCAAGCATGAATGAGCTTGCTAACGACATTAAAGCGAAATAATCAAAAAAGGGAGTTAATTATGTCTGCAAAACCAGCAGCGGTTGAAGAAATAGCAGAAGAAAAACCAAAAAAAAGTGGTAATTTGTTGATTATTATACTAATTGTTCTTGTTGTCTTGTTAATTGGGGCGGTTGGGTTTTTGGCCTTTATGATAATGAACCAAAGTCATGGCGAAAAGTCGGCTGAGCATGCTGAGCCAGCTGCAGTTGAACCATATAAGCCCGAAGATAAAGCCAAAGCCTATTCACCTAACTTTAAACAGTTTCCATCTCCAGCTCCTGGGGCGCCTGCTCAGTATTTCGACCTAGAGCAAATGGTGGTTGGTTTCAAAGGAGAGGGTAAGGCAAAACATTTGGCGGTTAAGGTTAAGATGAAAACGGCTTACCCAGAAGTAATCACTGAGTTAACAAACATTAAACCTATTTTGATCAATAATATTACAGCTGCATTGCGAAAAAAAACCTACACTGAAATGAGTGCAGATGATGCGCAAGAGTTGTTGGCTGATGAAATATTGAAAATTTCACGAGCTGCTCTGGAAGAAGAAAAAGTCTATCCCGATCTATTGGATAAAGTGTTGATCGAACGCTTTGTTATGCAGTGATTTCAGCATAAGGGGTAACACATAATGCTGGGGGTCATGGGACCAAAAGAAGATATTCTTGACCAGGACGAGATTGACGCCTTGCTCAAGGGTATGGGTGGTGGTGATATTGAAACCGAAACAGACGACTCTGGCAGTCAAGCTGACATCAAGCCTTTTGACTTCACCAACCAAGAGCGAATTGTTCGTGGTCGCTTCCCAGCGCTTGATGTTATTACGGAGCGTTTTTCGCGCTGCTTTCAGCGCACCATCGTCGATATGGTACAGGCTAGTATTGAGGTAGTTGCTGGTGAAGTCAAAATCATCAAGATGAATGAATACCTACGCAATCTCTTCTTTCCTACCAGCCTCAATATAATCAAAATCGATGCCTTAGGCGGTATTGCACTAATTACTATTGATTCTAAGCTCATTTTTAGTGTTATTGAGCTTTATTATGGTGGTAATGGTCAGATTCACTTTAAAATTGAAGGTCGTGAATATACCACGGTTGAGATGGGTTTGATTCGTAATTTGGTTTCAGAGTGCATTAGCTGTTTGACTGCTTCTTGGCAACCAGTAATACCTATTGAAATCGAAGTGCTGCACAGTGAAATGAATCCAAAGTTTGCCTCAATTGTTGACCCTATCGAAATGGTGGTGATTTCTCCCGTTTATGTGCGCTTCGAGAATCAGGAAGGGCGCATTGATATTGTGATGCCTTATTCCATGTTAGAGCCTATTCGTGATGTGCTGGAAGAGGGTATGCGTTCATTGCAGGGCGAGGGTGATAAAAAGTGGAATAAAACCCTGCGTGATGAGGCTAAAGCTATTCCCGTAACTTTGTCGGCTGAGTTGGCTCAAGTACACATGACGGTTGAAGATATGTTGGCCATGCAGGTTGGGGATGTCATTCCAATTGAAATGCCCGCTTTAGTGCCAGTTAAGGCAGAAAATATCGTGATCGGTCACGGACGATTGGGTGATTTTGAAGGTAAAAAGGCCGTGCAGCTGATGAACTTTACTAAACACCCCGCTTATCGTGATCGTGAAATTCCATTGGAGTGGTAAATGAGTGAGATTGAAGAAGATCCCTGGGCGGCAGCCTTAGCGGAACAGGCTGAAGCGTCTGAAGGCTCGGCGGATGAAGAAGACCCTTGGGCAGCAGCGCTAAACGAGCAGGCATCGGCCGAAGCACAATCGGTTACGCCTGCTGAAGTCATGTCGTCTACTTATTTAGAGAAAAAAGATAAGGTTGATTTGGATGTTGTGATGGACGTTCCAGTCACCCTAGCTCTTGAAATTGGACGTGCCTCGGTGACCATTCGTAATTTATTGTCCTACACACAGGGTTCAGTGATTGAGTTAGAGCGTTTGGCAGGCGAGCCGCTTGATGTTTTGGTCAACGGTACTTTGATCGCGCATGGTGAAGTCGTCGTTGTAAACGACAAGTTTGGTGTTCGTTTAACGGATGTGGTTAGTCCTATCGAACGCATCAAAAAATTGCGCTAGGACAGTTGCGTGCGTTCGCTAGTATTGCTGTTTACTCTCTGGCTAGCATCTTTGCCATGTTTAGCACACGCAAGCGAAGCGGGTGAAAAAACGGTAGCCGTGACGACAGGTTTTGGCACCATGCTTGGCCAAATGGTTGCTGTGTTATTGCTGGTTATTGCCCTACTGGTGGGATTGGCGTGGGTATTGAAGCGGACTGGTGTTCATCAGGGAGCACTGAATGGGCAGCTGGCGGTGCTGGGGGCAGTTTCTGTCGGTCAGCGTGAAAAAGTTGTATTGATCCAAGCGGGACAAGAGCAACTATTGGTGGGGGTAACGGCGAACGAAATCAGCTTATTACACTTGTTATCACAGCCGATAGACGTGGCTGGTAATCTTAGTCAAAACCCATCGTCTGCTTTGGGCGAAAGCTTCGCACAAAAGTTGAATCAAGCCATGAGCAGACGTCAATCTAAGGATACAACACCATGAAGCCGCTACAGATTCTGTGCTTAGTGTTGGGTGTTGTGCTACCTCTATATGCCATAGCAGAACCAGGTATTCCAGCATTTTCAGTGCAAACCAATGCAGAAGGGCAGCAAGAGTATACATTGACTCTGCAAATTCTGTTGTTAATGACTGGGCTGACTCTATTACCTGCCGCATTAATGACCATGACCTCTTTTCTGCGCATTGTGATTGTGTTATCCATTCTTCGACAGGCATTGGGTACGATGCAGACGCCTTCTAATCAGGTGCTGATTGGTTTGGCGTTATTTATGACATTATTCATAATGGCACCTACTTTCGACAAAATTAACGAAAATGCCATTGAGCCTTATCTCAGTGAGCAGCTTAATGTGATGCAAGCCATAGAAGCTGGTTCGGATCCGATGCGACAATTCATGTTGCAACAAACGCGAGAAGATGATTTGGCCATGTTTGCTGAAATGGCTAACGTAAAGCTTGATGAGCCTGATTCTGTACCTTTTCGAGTGCTTATTCCTTCTTTTATCACCAGTGAGTTGAAAACGGCCTTTCAAATTGGATTTTTGTTATTTATTCCCTTCTTAATCATTGATTTGGTGGTAGCCTCATTGCTGATGTCGATGGGTATGATGATGCTCTCTCCGATGATTATTTCCATGCCGTTTAAACTAATGCTGTTTGTCTTGATTGATGGCTGGGCATTGATTATGGGTACCCTAGCGAATAGTTTTGTCGTTCCTGGTGGGGTTTAGTGAGGTGTTGCTGTGACTTCAGAAACCATTTTAACGATTGGACAAAAAATGCTGGAAGTGGTGGTCTTACTATCCATCCCTTTATTGCTTCCCACACTCATCATCGGCCTGTTAGTGGGTATGTTTCAAGCAGCAACACAAATTAACGAAATGACACTGAGTTTTATTCCTAAATTAGTCGCGATTGTGGTTGTTTTGGTGTTTTTTGGTCCTTGGTTACTTAACCTGCTGGTGGATTTCTCGCGCGAACTCATTTTATCGATTCCTGAATACATTGGTTGATGCCAATGGATGGCAGTTTTACCTATGAAGCTTTCTTGCAGTGGTGGGGTAACTTTTTTTGGCCTCTGGTGCGCATAGGCGCGCTGATGTTTATTATGCCCGTATTGTCGGCTAAAACGGTTTCTATGCGGTTTAAGTTGATTGTTACATTGATGCTAACCGCGGCTATCGCTCCTAGTGTCGAATTAACCAAGCCAATAGATCCCTTCACTAATGAAGGCGTGTGGATGGCTGTTGAACAAGCCGTTATTGGGCTAGCCATGGGATTGGTGTTTGTCGTGGTCTTTCAGGCGTTTACGCTAGCAGGGCAAATGGTTGCCAACGCCATGGGGCTGGGTTTTGCTTCGATGGTTGACCCTGGTACAGGCATGAACTCTCCGGTGATTGCGCAGCTTTACACGATTGTCATTTCATTGTTATTTGTTTCGCTGAACGGGCATTTAATGGTGGTGCAAATGCTGATTGACAGCTTCGTGCAAATGCCACTGAATGGTCATTTTTTATCGACTTTTACGATTAAAGCTTTGGTGGATTGGGGCACTAATCTATTTAGTTGGGCAATGATTATTTCCCTGCCGGCGGTAACTGCCTTGTTGTTAGCTAATATGGCCTTAGGGTTAATTAGTCGGGCAGCTCCAACATTAAATGTCTTCTCAATTGGCTTTGTAATTACCATCATTGGTGGTTTGTTTTTGCTTTGGTGGTTGCTTCCTCAGGTTGTTGTGCAGTTTCAATGGTTTATGAATCAGTCTTTTGATTTTGTGCATCAGTTTAAGTTGAGCGAATAACATGGCTGAAAACGCAGACGGTCAAGAAAAGAGCGAAGAACCCACCTCAAAAAAGCTCGAGGACGCTCGGAAAAAGGGGCAAGTAGCTCGATCTAAAGAATTAGCTACCATGCTGATTATGATGATCGCCTCATTATGGTTGTTGTGGCTTGGCCCGCAAATGATGGTCGACTTCGAGAGAATGATGATTATGGGCTTTAGTATTGAGCGTGATCATGCGTTTGATATGAAGCGGGCGGCTGACCTCATTTTTGCTCAGTTTGAAGCCGCCTTGTGGTTAATATTCCCCTTTGTCATGGGCATGATGGTGATGGCGATTGTGGCCAATATACTTGTTGGTGGTTGGTTATTTAGCACCGAGGTAATGGCACCCAAGTTTTCTAAGTTGAATCCCATTGCTGGCATCAAGCGCATGTTTTCTCTACATGCTTTAGTCGAACTGATTAAGGCATTACTTAAATTTTTCTTAATGAGCGTGCTCGCCGTTTTGTTCATTTACTCTACCCTACGCGAAGTTTATCACTTGGGTTTGATTGAAGTCGAGCCGGGTTTGGCGAGTGCAGGTGAAATTCTGGCGATGGCGTTAGTGGTGATGTCGTTGGGCTTAATCGTGATCGCGCTGATTGATGTGCCCTACATGCTTTGGAAGCATAATGAAGACATGAAAATGACCTTGCAGGAAGTGAAAGATGAATTCAAACAAACAGAAGGCAATCCAGAGATCAAAGGTCGTATTCGTCGGATGCAACAGGAAATGGCAATGCGACGTATGATGCAAGATGTGCCAACTGCAGATGTCATTATCACCAACCCAGAGCACTACGCAGTTGCTTTAAAATATGATGGGGACAAGATGAATGCACCTATTGTTTTGGCAATGGGTGTGGATTTTATGGCGGCTCAAATCAGAGCGATTGCGACGCAAAATAAGATCGAAATTGTTCGTTCGCCCGCTTTGGCGCGAGCGCTCTACTACAATAGTGAAGTGGGTCAGGTGATTCCGCGTCAATTGTTTATGGCGGTAGCGCAAATTTTAGCGATGGTTTTCCAATTAAAAGAACGCAAGATTACTCAGTTGCCGACTTTCGATGATGTGGTCGTTCCTGCTGACTTAAAACAATCGCCCTAAATTCCCATCCGAATCATGCTCTAAGCATCAAAACCTACTATAATGATTTTCTTAACATGAAACACATATGGGTTTAGGCACTTATTAAATTATGAATTGGCGTCAACTCGCACAACAGGTACAAAACGCCCTGCCCAAAGGGTTGGGGACGCCATTATTAGTCATCGCGCTTTTAGCGATGATGGTATTGCCATTGCCAGCAATCTTGCTCGATATGTTGTTTACTTTCAATATCGCCTTATCATTGATGATCTTAATGGTAACAGTCTATGCCAAAAAACCCCTAGATTTCGCAGTCTTTCCCACCATTTTGCTGGTGGCAACCTTGTTACGCTTAGCACTTAATATTGCTTCTACCCGTATCATTTTGATGGAAGGGCATAATGGTGGTGATGCGGCGGGTCATGTTATTGAAGCCTTTGGTAATTTTGTCATCGGTGGTAATTTTGCTGTTGGCTTGGTGGTTTTCGCTATTTTAATCGTCATTAATTTTGTGGTGGTCACTAAAGGTGCTGGACGTGTGGCGGAAGTGAGCGCCCGTTTTGCTTTGGATTCGATGCCCGGTAAGCAGATGGCGATTGATGCCGACTTGAATGCAGGATTAATTAACCAAGAACAGGCGCAGGCCCGCCGACGAGAAGTTGCAGCCGAATCTGAATTTTATGGTTCGATGGACGGTGCGAGTAAGTTTGTGCGTGGTGATGCCATTGCAGGCATCATTATTTTATTTATTAACATTATTGGCGGCTTTGTTATTGGTATGGCGCAGCACGGGCTTCCTTTTGGTGAGTCGGTGCAGATTTATACCTTATTAACCATCGGTGATGGTTTAGTTGCTCAAATTCCTGCTTTGTTATTGTCTGTCGCTGCTGCACTCATGGTGACACGTTCTGGCGAAGACGTTGAAATTTCACAGCAAATGAATGACCAACTCTTAACCAATCCGAAACCCTTAATATTGTCAGCGGGCGTATTGTTTTTAATGGGTATTATTCCAGGTATGCCAAACGTTGCCTTTTTAAGTTTAGCTGCCATAACTGGTGCCGGAGCTTGGTGGCTGGTTAATAAACAGAAACAAACGGCGCAAACGGCTAGCTTGCCAACAGAACCAGCGGATGATGCCGTTGGTAAGCCGCCTGAGTTGGGTTGGGATGACGTACAACAAGTGGATACACTGGGGTTAGAAATTGGTTATCGTCTCATTCCCATGGTAGATACCGCTCAAGATGGCCAGTTATTGGAGCGTATTAAAGGTGTTCGACGTAAATTGTCGCAAGAGCTGGGTTTTTTGATTCCGTCGGTTCATATTCGCGATAACTTGGAGTTATCTCCGAATCAGTATCGCATTAGTATGATGGGAGTCACCTTGGGTTCCGGTGAAATTTATCATGACCGCGATCTGGCCATTAACTCTGGCCAAGTTTATGGGCAGCTGAACGGTATTGCCACCAAAGACCCAACGTTTGGGTTGGATGCAGTTTGGATTAGTAAACAGGATCGTGATCAAGCACAAACACTCGGCTACACCGTTGTCGATTCGGGTACGGTCATTGCGACTCACCTCAGTCAGATTCTACAGGACAATGCTGATGAGTTGTTGGGCTTGGAAGAGGTGCAACAAATTCTGAACCGCGTTAAACAGACATCTGAAAAACTGGTGGAAGAGGCTACAAAAGAAGTGCCTTTGGCTTTGTTGGTACAAATATTGCAAAACTTATTGCGTGAACGCATACCAGTTAGAGATATGCGTACCATTTTAGAGGCATTGATAGAGCGCGTTGGACAAACAAAAGATTTGGCGCAGTTAACGGTGCATGTTCGTACGGCTTTGGGTAAGTTTATACTGCAAAACATTCCTGGTGTGGGCGACGTAGTAGAAGTGATGACACTCGATCCAAATTTGGAGCAGGTATTGCTGAAATCCATGCAAGGTGCGCCAGAAGGTCAACTAGCCATAGAGCCGAGTTTGGCTGAACGTGTCAGCCAGCGCTTAAACGAGCAGGTACAACAACGAGAGATGCTTGGCAAGCCAGCCATTTTGTTGGTTAATCCTTTTGTGCGTGCTCCATTGGCTAGACTTTTCCGTTACTCAATCCCCAGTTTGGTGGTGCTATCCTATAGTGAAATTCCTGAAAGTAGACAAATCAATGTTTTTGCTTCGATTGGTTAAGGTGGGTTAGATGCGTATAAAGCGTTTTGTCGCCAGCAACATGCGTCAAGCCATGAATATGGTGAAAGAAGAGTTAGGTGACCAAGCTGTCCTTATGTCAACACGTCAATTAGATGACAGTGTTGAAGTGACGGCAGGCATTGATCCTGACATGGTTTCATCATCCACCAAGGTTAAGCCACAAATTCATGATGGTTTTGCTAACACTCAAATGCGAGAACCCTTGGTTGGTGCTTCGGCTTCGACTGGTTATCGTACCCAGTCTGCACCTCAGCCGGACTTGGCTATTATGCATCAGGAATTAAAGCAGATGCGTGCTTTGTTGGAGCAGCAGCTATCTGGTTTTGCATGGCAGCAAACAAGGGTGCAGCATCCCGATAAAGTCATCTTGCTCAAGCGTCTTTCAGCCATGGGTATTGGTTGGGAGCTATGCCAAAATTTGGTAGAGCAGCTGGTGTTGTCAGGGGATGTCGAGGCGGATTGGCGACAAATTCAGGCAAGTCTGTTGCATAATATGCCAGCCTTAGCTGATGGTTTGTTGGATCAGGGCGGCGTCATTGCCTTGGTCGGGCCTACTGGCGTGGGTAAAACAACGACCATTGCCAAATTGGCTGCGCGTTACGCGTTGCGATACGGTACGGCCGAATGTGCTGTGATCACGCTGGATACCTATAAAATCGGCGCACAAGAGCAGTTGAAAATATTTGCCGACCTAATTGGTGTGCCTTTATACACAGCGAGTACGCCGACTGAGTTTTTCCGGTTGTTAGACAGGTTAGCGCAGCGTCGTTTGCTATTGGTCGATACGGCTGGACTCAGTCAGCGCGATGCACGGCTTCATGACTATTTAGCACAGAGTTTGGACGATGGCACGGGCGATATTAAACCCCTTTTGGTGTTGTCGGCAGCGACTCAGCTTAGTGTGATGCAAGAGATTATGCTCGCTTTTGGCAAGCTCAAGCCGATTGGCTGTATTTTAACGAAATTGGATGAGGCGACCTTGTTGGGTCCTGCAGTGACCTTATTAGCGCAAAACCGCTTGGCATTGGCTTATTGTACTAACGGACAGCGGGTGCCAGAGGATTTGATGCCGATAACGGCACGAGACTTGCTTGATCAAGCTATTGCAATGGGGCGCACACGTGAAGCGACGGCTTTAGATGGCGTTCATTATGGACTCGGTCGGGAGATAACGGATGTTTGAAGATCAGGCTGCGGGGCTAAGATCAGCGGGGCAGCAACGCCCTGTTAGAACCATTGCCATCACCGGTGGCAAGGGCGGTGTGGGTAAAACCAGTGTATCGGTTAATTTAGGGGTCGCCTTGTCCAAAATGGGCGAGAGAGTGTGCCTGCTCGACGCTGACATGAGTATGGCCAACGTAGATGTGCTTTTGGGATTGAGAGCGCCTTTCAATCTTTCGCATGTGCTTGATGGTACTCATGGCCTTAAAGAGGTGATGATTGAAGGACCAGGTGGGTTAAAAATTATTCCGGGTTCTTCGGGGGTCAGGCGCATGGCCAATCTGTCTAGTGTGGAAAATGCGGGGTTAATTCAGGCGTTTTCTGAATTAGCTGACGACATTGATGTGTTACTAATCGACACGGCAGCGGGTATTTCGGACAGTGTGCTCAGTTTCTGTCGCGCTGCGATGGAGGTATTGGTGGTTGTTTGCGATGAACCAGCATCCATTACCGATGCCTATGCACTAATTAAGGTGCTAAATCGTGAATATGGCGTGTCAAAAGTAAGAATTGTGGCGAATATGGCGCAATCACCTAGCCATGCAACAGCGCTATTTGATAAGATTGCCAGTGTTTGTGAACGTTTTTTGGATGTGCAGGTCAGTTACGCTGGACCTGTACCCTTTGATCCGAGTTTGCGTGTGGCGATCCAACAGCAAACAGCGGTGGTATTGTCTAAGCCATTTAGCCCTTCGGGTAAGGCTTTTTCTTTGTTGGCGCGTGAGGTGATGCGCTGGCCTGTGCCGATGGGGCCAAGTGGTTATTTGCAGTTTTTTGTCGAACGATTAGTACAGTCAGGTATCCGATAAGTTATGACGCCCGTTAAAGCCTATGCGCAAATGCAAAAGCAGCAAACCTCATTGAGCGAGCAAATTGAGGCGCACACTGATTTAGTGAAGCGGATTGCTTATCACTTGAAGGGGCGTTTGCCTTCTAGCGTACAGGTTGATGATTTAGTGCAGTCGGGTATGATAGGGCTGATTGAGGCGGTACAAAAGTATGATGCCAGTCAGGGTGCCAGCTTTGAAACCTATGCTGGTATTCGTATTCGTGGCGCGATGCTAGATGAAATTCGCAAGGGGGACTGGACGCCCCGTTCTGTGCATCGTAAGTCACGCGAAGTTTCTGAGGCCATCAGGTCCATTGAGGCAACGGCTGGACGAGAAGCCAAAGACGAAGAAGTTGCTAAACTTTTGGGTATGTCTATGTCGGAATATCATCAGATATTGCAAGATTCGGTGACGACACAAGTGCTGTCAATTGACATGCCTGATCACGATGAATTATCAGAAGACCAGCTGACACTCAATCATGCTTCAGATATGGCTGAACCCATGCAAGAGCTAATGCAGTCTCAGTTTCAGGGGCAGCTAGCTGAGGCGATTGCCAGTTTGCCAGAGCGTGAGCAGTTGGTTATGTCTTTGTACTATGATGAAGAATTGAATTTGAAAGAAATTGGGGAAGTGCTCAATGTCAGTGAGTCGCGCGTTTGTCAGATTCACGGTCAAGCACTGTTGCGCATCCGTTCGCGTTTAAAAGAATGGGCTGAATAGTCGAAATTAAGAGGAGATATCATCCACCATGGCCATCAATCGTGATATGCGTATTTTAGTTGTTGACGATTTTTCAACCATGCGACGCATTGTCAAAAACCTATTGAAAGAATTGGGTTTCAGTAACTTTACAGAAGCGGAAGATGGTGTGCAAGCATGGGGTGCAGTCGAAGCAGCGGGCGGCTTCGATTTCATCGTTTCAGATTGGAATATGCCGAACATGACGGGGATTGATTTTTTACGCAAAATTCGAGCCGATGCCCGTTTTAAAGATACGCCTTTCTTGTTAATTACCGCGGAAGCAAAACGCAGCCAAATTTTTGAAGCCGCTGAAGCAGGTGTTAATGGTTATATTGTTAAGCCTTTCACTGCAGCGACCTTAAACGAAAAAATCCAGAAAATTTTTGAGCGTATTGGTTAAGTACGCCATGATAAGTGCCCGCCTATGAGCGGGCTTTTTTATGCCTTCGGGAGAGAGAAAATGACGACAGGCCAACATATCGATGAAATCAGCGAGCGTATTAACTACGTCATGTCCACTAAAGAGTCAGCAGTGCAGCAAACCTTAGTACTGGCGGAAGAATCTTTATCGACACTGGATAATTTGAAAATTGTCTTGCAAATGCAAACCAATCTACTGAGCAATGATGAAGTCAATGCCAAGCTATTACAACAGATTACGCAGGCAATTGAGTCGGTTCAACATCGTTTAACTGAAATGCTGATGGTGCAAAGTTACCAAGACCTTACTGGGCAAGTATTACAGCAAGTACTGCAAGATTTGCAACGATTAGATCGCCATGCTCAACTTAATGAGGCTAATGCCGATAAGCCTGCTAGTGCAGGTTTTGGTCCAGCTGTATTAGCGGATGAACAACAGGGTCGGGCCAAAGGACAACAAGATGTGGATGATCTGCTTGCCGAAATGGGTTTGTAGTTGGTACGCAATTTGCTTGTAGTAGTCATCAAGATCGGGAAATCCTATTGAATTCCCTTACTATAGGCAAGCCATGACGGCTTGACCATGAAACAGGAGTCACGTCGTGGACGAGGAAATTTTACAAGACTTTTTGGTAGAAGCGGGTGAGCTTTACGAAAACCTAAATGAACAGCTGGTAGAGCTGGAGCGCGATCCACATAATACCGATTTGTTGAATGCTATTTTTCGTGGTTTTCATACCATCAAAGGGGGTGCGGGTTTCATTGGTGTCACCCCATTAGTTGAATTGTGTCACCGTGCCGAAAACTTGTTCGATAAAATTCGTAATGGCGAACGCGAGTATGCGGGCGGCAACGTTGATGTGGTTCTGCAAGCCTATGATGTGATCGGTCGCATGATTCAAGCATTACAAGCGGGTGAGCGTGAGCTTGAAGCTGCCGATGCCCGTTTGTTAGCTGAGTTGGATGCTGCCGTGAAAGGTGAAATGAGCTCATCAGTTGAAATGGATGCGCCTGTTGAAGTTGTCACCGCTCCTGCCATTAAACTGACTTTACCAGAAGGCGTGGACCCTGATGGTGAGATTTCTGATGAAGAATTTGAAGCGTTACTCAATCAGCGCGACATGCTGGCAAAATCGGCACAAGTAACGGCACCAACAACAGCTCCTGAATCGCCTTTTGTTGCTGGTTTAGATCCCGATGGCGAAATTACAGACGAAGAATTTGAGGCCATGTTGGCTGGTTTGCAGTCGGGCAAATCTGCGCAAGAAGCTGCTTTAGATGCCGCCAAAGCGGTAGGCGTTTTAGTCGATTCGCCACCAGCTCCCCCAGTTACTGCTCCACCGGTAGTCACTGAACCTGTGAAGTCGGCGCCAGTACCCGCAGCGAAACCGACTAATAAAACGGCTGTTGTGGCCAAAGCCAGTGAAGAGGCTGAATCGACTGTGCGTGTGGATACCAAGCGACTCGATGAGATTATGAATCTGGTTGGTGAGTTGGTGTTGGTACGTAATCGCTTGCTGAATTTGCGCACCTTACTGCAAAACGAGGAAGTGTCTGCAGTTGTTGCTAACCTAGATCATGTCACTATGGATTTGCAAGCGTCGGTGATGAAGACGCGTATGCAACCCGTTAAAAAGGTGTTTAGCCGTTTTCCGCGAGTGGTTCGTGATTTGGCTCGCAAGCTTGGCAAAGAAATTGAGCTGGAGCTTGAGGGTGAAGATACCGATTTAGATAAGAATCTCGTCGAAGCCTTGGCTGATCCGTTGGTGCATTTGGTACGCAATGCGGTTGACCATGGTGTGGAAGACCCTCAAACCCGTGAAAGTCAGGGTAAGCCGCGTGTGGGTAAGCTCATCCTGTCTGCGCAACAAGAGGGAGATCATATTCTCTTAACCATTACCGATGATGGTAAGGGTATGAATGCGGACGTGTTACGGCAAAAGGCCGTTGAAAAGGGCTTGATTGACGAAATGACAGCGGCACAGCTGGATGATAAAGCCGCATTCGAGTTAATTTTGTTACCTGGATTCTCTACCAAAACTGAAATTTCCGATGTTTCGGGGCGTGGTGTTGGTATGGATGTGGTGAAGAGCACCATCAACAAGCTGAATGGTAGCATTGATATTCATTCTGTGTTGGGTGAGGGTACGATTTTTAATATTCGTGTTCCGTTAACCTTGGCTATTTTACCGACGCTGATGGTGGGAGTGGGTGAGTTTAATTATGCTATTCCACTCACAGCGGTGCAGGAAATTTTTGACTACGATCCTATTCAGAGCAATCGTATTGACGGACGCATGATGGTGCGTTTACGTTCACGCAGTATCCCATTGTATTTTATGAGAGATTGGTTGTCCTCTCATACCAGTCATGAGCCTTTAGATCATGCCAAAGTGGTGATTGTAAATATTGGTACAGTCATGGTGGGATTGATTGTAGATCAAGTTCGTGGTCAGGAAGAAGTGGTGATTAAACCGCTAGGTGCTAAATTACAAGGAGTGCAAGGTTATGCAGGTGCCACCATCACAGGGGATGGTCGCATTGCCCTCATTCTCGATTTGCCCGGTATGATGAACAGGTTTTAAGCATTATGAAAGAGTTTGATATGTCAATCACCAATATGGACGATCAAGAATATGAAGGCAGCTATGTGCGTTGTGTCTTGTTCCGACTCGATACCGAAAGTTACGGTGTTAATGTGCAAAATGTGCGTGAGGTACTTCGGGTCGGGGAAATTCGTCCGGTTCCCGGCGCTCCTTATGATGTGTTGGGTGTTATTAATGTACGTGGGGTAATTGTCTCCGTGCTCGATACCCGACAATATTTTAAATTGTCTAGCTCATCATTAACGGATTTGTCCCGAATTATCATTGTCGAACAGCAAGGGCAGGTCTTGGGTTTGTTGGTCGATGAGGTCAAAGAGGTTCGAGACATACAAGAAGGGAGAATTGATGCCATCAGCAGTGTTGGTGATGATTCGAGTAATCGTATGATTCAAGGTGTCAGTCATTCTGTTGATGAAGGGGTGATTATCATTATTGACTCGATGAAGTTTTTTGATAGTCAGCCGAGCGGTGGTTTTATGGCTTCGCCCTCAGTTGGTGCGGGTGGAGATGATGATTTATTCTAAGGCTTATTGATGTTGATTGGGCGGTGATTTGCCGCTTAAGTTGTAAGCAAACACCAACACCTGAGCAACCGCCGCGAAGAGTTCGCGCGGAATAGGTTGATTCAGTTCCAGTGCAGATAGGGCTTTGTTGAGTTGCGCATCCTGATGGATGGGGATTTCGGCTGTTTTGGCCATTGCTAAAATTTTATCTGCAATAGCGCCTTTTCCTTTAGCGACTACGCGCGGTAGATCATCTTGTTTATAAACCAAGGCAACAGCTGAGGTGGGTTCTTTGTCTTCTGCGTTATTCATGCGTTTATTATCCGTGGCAATCAACGAGTGGTTGATGCCATAAGGGTTTTTCGGTTCGAGGCTCTGGCTTGCCTTGCACTATCACCAAACTTTCTACAACCAAACCTTGGTCTGTCAGCGCTTGCTTAAGCGTTTGTGCTTGTTGTTGGATTAGTTGGGTTAATTCAGCATTACTGCCCCATAATTGTACGCGTAAGTTTAATTCCTTATCCATTTGAATGCGACTAGTGAAATCTCCTTCTGGTAAGTTGAGTTGAACAAAAATTTTCCAATGTTGTTCATTCTCAGGCTGTTCTGTTTTAGGTAAGTCAATTTCCAGGGTGAAATTATCCAGTAGCTTTTGGTCTTGAAAAGGAATTTCTTGTAACCAAACGGCATTACCCGTATTGTGTTGTAAGTTTTGCAGTTGCTGTGTCAGTTCAGAGCGGTTAAGCAGTTGTTGAGCAATGATTTTTTCCTCTGCGTTCGCATCTGGGTTGTTAATCAAATTGACTAAGCCTTGTTTCCATTCAGCTGTTGATTGATTGGCATACTTATCATTAAATGCCTGCATGCTTTGCTGGACTTTTTCTGCAGTTACCGGGGTCTGTAGGTTGAGTGCTTGATTGAGTAGGCTTTGCCAAGCTGGGTTGAGTGACTTTTGCCCTTGATTGGCTTGTTGAATCTGGTCGTTAACCATCGTTAGCAGTTGCTGTAACGGTGATTGATTAGGTAGGCTGTTTTTGAGCGCAGCCAAGGTTTCTTTGGTCGTATTGGGTAGGGATTGCGTCCAGTTTGGTAGTGCGTTTGCAGCTGAGTTTGGTGTAGAGGCTGTTTTGGCATTGGCAGCATCCTGAGTTATGGTGGGCAGATTGACTGGCGTGGTAACATGAGAGGAGCCAGTGCTAGTGGGCGACTGAGGGCCGGCTGGCGCTGGAGGCGGTGTTAAAATTTTGAGTTGCAACTGTCCGTTGACCAGCATGGGTTGTGCGCTGAGCGTTTGTCCCGGATTGAGTGGGACGTTGGTTTGAGTAGCTAACTGACGCCCTGCCAGTAAAATGCTAGCCTGATTGCCTTCGCTGGCGAGCACTTTGACAGTAACAGGTTGAGCGTTCTGAAATAAAGATTCTGGTAGTTTTGGTGTGCTAATCAGCTTGATGACTTGCGCTTCAGGTGCGGATAATGGCATCATAACTGGAACTCCTTCACGGTCAATAGGAATGCAGTTTAACAAAAACCCCCAGTGGCGTCTGTAATCTTAAAATGAGAAAGTGCTAACCCTATGTCTGTACAGCAAGAATTCGCGTTTACGAAAGCAGATTTTGATCGAGTGCGTCGTATTGTTTATGATCATGCCGGTATTGCTTTGTCGGATAGTAAGCAAAACCTGATTTACAATCGACTCTCTCGCCGTTTGCGTAGTTTGAATTTTTATGATTTTAACCATTATCTAACTTATGTTGAAGGTGAAGGTTATGATCAGGAGTTTACGCATTTGATAAATGCGGTGACCACTAACCTGACTTTCTTTTTTCGTGAAATGCATCACTTCGATTATTTGTCTGAAACACTGTTTCCAGCTCTGCTTAAATCTAATGCACAGAGTAAAAAAGTACGTATATGGTCGGCAGGTTGTTCAACGGGAGAAGAGCCTTACTCAATTGCGATTGTGGCAAAAGAGGCTTTCCCGCCCGATTGGGACGTACAGGTCCATGCCAGCGATTTGGATACCAATGTGATTAATACTGCTAAAGCTGGTGTTTATCAGATTGAATCTTTAAAAGGCGTTTCTGCTGAGCGGGTAAAGCGTTGGTTTCTCAAAGGGAGCGGCAATAATGAGGGCATGGTTAAGGTGAAACCAGAGTTGCAAACGCTGATTCATTTTCAACAGGTTAATCTGATGCGTGATTGGCCATGGAAAGAGCGGTTTGACATTATTTTTTGTCGTAATGTGGTGATTTATTTTGATAAACCTACCCAGCAAAAACTGTTCATGCGTTACCATGAATTATTGAGTGACCAAGGGTATTTATTTATTGGTCATTCCGAATCTTTGTACAAGGTAAGTGAACAATTTAAGTTGCTTGGCAAAACCATTTATCAAAAAATTTAGGGGCTTTGAAGCAGTTATGTTAACGAAAAAAATTAAAGTACTGATTGTCGATGACTCTGCGCTGGTCAGGCGCATGTTGACAGAAATGCTCAGTAGTGATGCGAGTATTGAGGTCGTTGGCACGGCGGAAGACCCCTTTGATGCGCGAGAAAAAATTAAAGCACTCAATCCCGATGTGATTACCTTAGACATCGAGATGCCAAAGATGGATGGGGTGACTTTCTTGCGCAATTTAATGCGACTGCACCCTTTGCCAGTGGTTATGGTGTCATCGTTAACGGAAGAAGGAGCCGATGTTACTTTGGCAGCCTTGGAACTGGGTGCAATTGATTTTGTTACCAAGCCTAGGGTGAATGTGGGTGGCTCCTTAACCGATTACAAAGAAGAAATTATTGAAAAGATTAAGATGGCTGCTAAGGTAACCGTCAGTCGAGTAGAGCTAAATGTGCTCCAATCACCGGTAAAAATCACTGAAAATCCTGTGCATCCAACGCCTGCAACGATGATTCCGGCTAAGTTGAGTGCTGATGCGATTCTCAGTCAACATGCTTCTGTTAAAGAAAAGTCTTGTCAACGCATTATTGCTATTGGTGCCTCAACAGGAGGGACAGAGGCCATTCGAGAAGTGCTAACAGCGCTGCCTGAGAATATGCCGCCAATCGTCATTACGCAGCATATTCCTGCTGCTTTTAGTGGTCCTTTTGCGAAACGTATGGATAGTATATCTGCGCTATCAGTGCATGAAGCTGAAGAGAGGCAGTTGATTTTACCGGGTCATGTTTACATTGCCCCTGGTAGTCAGCATTTATTGATTGAATCGGTTGGCGGTAAGCTCATTTGCCGATTGCATGATGGTCCGCCTGTGAACCGACATAAGCCGTCTGTTGATGTGATGTTCCGCTCTGTCGCTAAAGTGTGTGGTAACAATGCTATCGGTGTGCTCTTAACCGGTATGGGCGATGACGGTGCGCGAGGTTTGAAGGAGTTGCAAGATGTGTCGGCAAAAACCATTGCGCAAGATGAAAAGACAAGTGTTGTTTGGGGCATGCCAGGAGAAGCAGTTAAGCTGGGAGCTGCTGATCTTGTATTGCCTTTATCTGAAGTGGCATCTAAATTGCTTGTGTTAAGTATGTAAATTCGTATTAAAGTTTTTTCAGAACAGTGCGTTAACCCAGTGTCGGTTGTAAAAACGGACCGAGTCAAAGCATGGGTTCGGAGTAGTAAAGTATGCAAAAGAAAATAGGTGTGGCTATCGGTTGGACGCTGAGTGTCTTGGTTGCACTGGGTGTTGGTTTGTCTGGTCAGTGGTGGATTCTTGTTGCGGTTTTAGCATCGGCGGTAGTTTGGACAGGCTTGTTGCTTGCGGTTTGTTCATCCTCTTCTGCAGAAGCATCTACTGTTGCGCCTCGTGCTTTTACACACAAGGGAACAACGGCTTTGGAAGCTCAGGCTTCAGGCGAGGTTGTGCAAGTCATTATTTCGGACATTGACGCCGTTATTGACCAAGAAGTGCAGATTGTTCGTGGCGAACTACTGCAGGTTAAAGATTTGATCGCCGAAGCAGTCGAGACATTGAACAACAGTTTCACCAACCTGAATAATGCTTCCCAACGAGAGGGTGAGCTGGTATTGGGATTGTTGGCGAATATGGGTGGCGGCAATGGTGGTATGACCATTGAGAAGTTCACTCAAGAAACGCGTGATATCATGAATTACCTTATTGAGCTCATCATGAGCGTTAGTCATCGCAGTCGAGAGACCGTACTGAAAATTGATGATATGGTCAGCCAGATTAATGCGATTTTTACCTTGTTGGAAGATGTTAAAACCATTGCCGATCAAACCAACTTATTGGCCTTAAATGCTGCCATTGAAGCGGCGCGTGCTGGTGAGTCAGGTCGTGGTTTTGCTGTTGTTGCTGATGAAGTACGCAAATTGTCGTTGAATTCGAATAGGTTGAATGAACAGATTCGCAATAAAGCCGAACAAGCTCGTTTAACGGTTGATGAAGTGCGCGATATTGTTGGCGATTCTGCACATAAAGACATGCGTGAAGCTGAGGATTCGAAAGCACGCGCTGATCGCATGATGGAAGCCTTGAATAGTATGAATACATCGATCACAGAACGTTTAGGTGATGTGTCTGGCATCATTAGCGATATTGAGTACAATGTTTCTAATGCCATTCGTTCATTACAGTTTGAGGATATTACGCGTCAGCTGGTTGATCAGGTACAAAACCATTTGGATAACTTGAACAGTATGGCGAGCACTACTAATGCAGCTACGATCGAGATGATGCAGACTCCGGTGACTTCTTCGCATGATTACGCTCAGCGTATGGATGAGTTGCGTCTTAAAATTCATGAAGAGCGTGATCGAATTGAAGCGACGCGTATGTCGCGAGTCAAGGCTGCTTCGATGGATGCGGGAGATGTGGATCTATTCTAATCCCCCTGCTTATCGAGCATAAACAACAGGGCAATTGCCCTGTTGTTTTATTCTGTTAGCTGGTGATTGTCTCTATCTTCGGCACGAATGCTGGCTAAGCAATGATCTGCAGCACGCAAATAGCTACCGCGTTTGAAAAGTAGCTGCCAGCGTGAGCCACCAACCTGTTTCCACAAGAAAGCGGATCGGATTCCTGCTAAAAGTACGGCTCTAATGCGATTGGCAATCGCTGGTTGCGACAAATAGCCATGCGAACCGCGCACCATGATTTTAGGGTGCATTTGAGAAACAATATCCGTATAAACGAGGGCAATACCCGCTAGCGTATTGTCGTGTAATAAACCAAAGTGCTTACGTTGACTTTCTGGTACAGACAGTTTTTTGAACAGACGATCAACCAATTCAGGTTGTTTACTCAGCTTGTTTTCTAGTGCAATCATGCCAATGACATATTGTGTCAGTTGCATATTGCGCTGTTCATTGGGTGCTGAACCGTTCATCTGTGTTTTTAAAGTACGCATGCCCAGCGTTAACCCTGCAAAACCACCAAAAACGGCTTCAGTGGTTTCGGGGTTTTCAACGAATAAGCTATTCAATGTCGCCGTTAGGGCATCTGTATCGGATTTTCCCTGAGTGGCCAGTTGGTGAACCAATGCAGCGGCTTGATAAATACCGGCAAAGGCGAGCATGCGGTCTTGATCTTGATAGTTCGACATACTTAATAGATGGCTTCCGTAATAATCGCACCACCTAGGCAGACTTCGCCATTATAAATAACGACAGACTGACCGGGCGTAATAGCGCGTTGGGGTTGTTCAAAGGTCAGCTCGATGCGTTGATCGTCTGCATAGGTGAGCTGACAGGCTTGAGCGGGTTGACGGTAACGAATTTTGGCACTGAGTGGCTGATGCGTGGGTGGTGCCTGATCGCACCAGTCGAGTCGGGTTGCCACTAGGCGACTTTTGATCATGGCAGGGTGGTTATGACCTTGCACGACAATCAGGCGGTTAAGAGTCATGTTTTTGTCGGCGACAAACCAAGCGTCACCTTCATTGCCATGCCCGCCACCAATGCCTAATCCTTTACGCTGTCCCAGTGTGTAGAAAGCCAGTCCTGAATGTTGGCCAACAACCTTGCCTTCGGGAGTTACCATGTCGCCAGCCTGTTGCTGGTCGAGGTAGCTTTGTAAAAAGTCTTTGAATTTACGTTCACCAATAAAGCAAATACCGGTACTGTCTTTTTTATCGTGGGTAATAAAACCTTGCTGTTCGGCAATAGCACGAACCGCCGGTTTTTCTAACTCGCCGACAGGAAATAGGGCGTGTGCCAGTTGTCGTTGTTTGAGTGTGTATAAAAAATAGCTTTGGTCTTTGTTTTTATCAAGACCGGTCAGTAATTGAAAGTGACCATTGTGGAAGCCGATACGTGCGTAGTGGCCTGTGGCGATGCCATCGGCACCTAAGGCAAGGGCTTCATCTAAAAAGGTTTTGAATTTAATTTCTTTGTTGCACAGAATATCGGGGTTGGGAGTGCGACCCGCTTGATATTCGGCGAGAAAATGGGCAAAAACACCATCCCAATATTGTTGTGAAAAATTGCGAATGTGCAAAGGAATGCCGAGCTTATCGCAGACTTGCTGCGCGTCGAGCATATCTTGTCGGGCTGGGCAGTAGTCGATGGTGTCGTCGCCTTCCCAGTTCTTCATAAACAGGCCTTCGATCTGATAGCCTTGTTGTTGTAACAGGTAGGCAGTTACAGAAGAGTCTACTCCTCCTGACATGCCGACCATAATTTTAGCACCAGGTTGTAACTGGCGAAATTGAGTATTTGTATTCATGCTGGATATTCTAACAAATTAGCCTCCTGACAGGGCATAGCCTTTAGCCTTATAATGACTCTATTTTTTGCAAAACGATTGAGGCACTTATGGCTACCAACTGGATCAAAATGGAGTGTGTGCCTTTACCAACGGCTAACTATCCTGAATTACTTGTTTATTGGAATCCCGATTCGGGTCAATTGTTGGGCGAACAAGTCGATTTATTACATGATTTGGTGAGCCAAGCGATGAGTCAGGGCATTAACGGCGCTGAGTTGTCTGATCCTTATCGCAAGCCAAGTGAGTTGGCGATTATTTTGAGTCAGTTTTATATTCTCATTCCTGAACCGATTGCAGAAGTGCCTCATTTTGTTGCTGCTTCTCAACTCATTCAATAGGGTGATTGGGTTAATTAATAATGATGAAAGTAGAATTTACACTCTGTTTAAGCGACGGTACGCTGGTGGATAAAACAGAAGCGGGTGAAGTAATGGACTTTGAGCCGGGTGATGGTCAATGGTTTCCGGCACTGGAAAAGTGTGTCTTGTCTGTACCTATGGGTGAAACAATGCAATTTTTGCTATCGCCAGAAGATGCTTTTGGCTATCCCGATCCCAGCCAAGTGCATTGGTTAGATAGAGCCGATTTGGGTGACATTGAGCCGATGGTGAATGATATTGTCGAGTTCAACTTACCCAATGGTGATGCGGTTGCGGCGCGAGTGTTAGTGGTAGAGTCGGATCGGGTGCAATGCGATTTTAGTCATCCGTTGGCAGGACAGGAATTAATTTTAGAAGTGAAGCGGGTAGATTAGTTTTATCTACTCTCTAAACGAAGGAGATGTTTATTTTTGCGCTGACCAGCTGAGCGTGGCGAAGGAAATGCAAGCAAAATGAAGGTCTCCTTCGTGGTTATGAAAACTTAAACAAGGTGTCGTCATGAATTTACATGAATATCAAGCCAAAGAGCTACTAAGAAATGCGGGCGTTCCCGTCGCCAATGGCGTGTTGTTGTACGATGCGATTGGGGTGCATGAAGAAATGTTAGAAGTCTTGGGTGATGCGCCTTGGGTTGTCAAAGCACAGGTACATTCGGGTGCGCGTGGAAAAGCAGGTGGGGTTAAGCTGGTTCATAGCGTCGATGAAGCGCGTGCAGAAACAGAACGCCTGCTGGGTAGCCAGTTGGTTACCATTCAGACTGGACCAGCGGGTTTGCCTGTTACCTCGGTATTGATTGAATCTGGCTGTGCCATTGCGCAAGAGTTTTATTTAAGCCTGACGTTAGACAGGGCACGCAAAGGCTTTGCTTTTGTTGGTTCTGCTGATGGCGGCATGGATATCGAAGAAGTCGCCGAACACCATCCGGAGCGCGTCATTAGCGTGTTTGTGCCTTTTGGTGCCGGTTTACAGCCGTTTGTCGCACGGACGCTCGCTTTTGGCATGAAGTTGTCGCCAGAACAAATGAAAGGCTTTGCTGAGTTGGTTAAGCGTTTATACGAGATGGCGCACAGCTGCGATGCCTTGATGCTCGAAATCAACCCCCTGGTGTGGACGAAAGACGGTCAATGGCTGGCGTTGGATTGCAAAATTCAAATTGATGACAATGCGCTTTACCGTCAAAAAGCCCTTGCTGATGAACGAGACTGGGCGCAAGAAGATGCGCGCGAAGTTGAAGCCGCTCAGTGGGCATTGAACTATATCGCACTCGATGGCGATATTGGCTGTATGGTCAATGGTGCTGGCTTGGCGATGGCAACCATGGACTTGATTCAGTTGCACGGTGGTAAACCCGCTAACTTCTTAGACGTGGGTGGTGGCACCACACCAGAGCGCGTGGCAGCAGCTTTTAAGCTGATTTTGTCGTCATCAGAAGTGAAGGCGATTTTGGTTAATATCTTTGGTGGTATTGTCCGTTGCGATTTAATTGCCGATGGTATTTTGCAAGCGGTGAAAGAAGTCGGGCTAACCTTGCCGTTGATCGTGCGCTTAGAAGGCACCAATGCCGATAAGGGGCGTGAAATGTTAGCCGCTTCTGGCTTAAATATCGTCGCAGAAAATGATTTGGAAACCGCCACCAAAACAGTGGTTCGCTTGGCGGGAGGTGCAGTATGAGTATTTTGGTTGACGCAAACAGCAAGGTTATCTGCCAAGGCTTTACTGGTAAGCAAGGGACATTCCACTCGGAACAAGCCATTGCTTATGGCACAAACTTAGTTGGTGGTGTCACGCCCAATAAAGGCGGTCAGACGCATTTGGATCGTCCTGTGTTTAACACCGTACGCGAAGCGGTGGATTTGGCAGGTGCCAATGCCAGTATGATTTATGTGCCGCCTGCCTTTGCCGCCGATTCGATTATCGAAGCCATTGAAGCGGAAATTCCTGTCATTACCTGTATCACCGAAGGCATTCCCGTGCGCGATATGCTCAAAGTGCGTGCGGCGTTAGTCGGTTCACAGTCGCGTTTAATTGGCCCTAACTGCCCTGGGTTAATTACCCCGGGTAGCTGCAAAATGGGCATTATGCCCGGCTTTATTCACCAACCTGGTAAAATCGGTATCGTGTCGAGATCAGGCACCTTAACCTATGAAGCAGTGTGGCAAACGACACGCGTAGGCTTAGGTCAAACCACCTGTGTCGGTATTGGTGGTGACCCGATTAGTGGCATGAGTTTTACTGAAGTATTGGAGTTATTCAATGCTGATGATGCCACGCAAGGTATTATTATGGTCGGTGAAATTGGTGGTACGGCGGAAGAAGATGCTGCCGAATACATCAAAGCATATGTCAAAAAACCAGTAGTTTCTTACATCGCGGGTGTGACTGCTCCTGCTGGTCGTCGCATGGGGCATGCTGGCGCGATTGTGTCTGGCGGTAAAGGCACAGCCGATGCTAAGTTTGCGGCACTGTCAGCTGCAGGTGTGTCGGTGGTGCGTACCCCGTCGCATATGGGCGAAGCGATGAAAGAGGCGTTTGAAGCCTAGCTTGTGCACCCTCAGCAAGACATCCGCTGGCAACAGCGATTACAAAATTTCAGTCGGGTGTTTGGGTTCTTGCATGAAGCGATAGAACGCCCAGCCGATTCGCTAAGTCAATTATAAAAAGAAGACATTATTCAACGCCTTGAATACACCTTTGAACTGGCTTGGAAGGTTCTAAAAGACAAAATGGAATGTGATGGCTTGGTGTCGGGAATAGACTGATTGTTTAGGTTTTTTATAAAACAATCAGTTGCGTCCCAACAGCTAAGCAGAAAAGTCCCCAGAAACTTCTGGGGATTTTTTATGCGTTGATGTTTCATCAGCCTGTAAAAGAAACAGGTTAACGTGGATAGCCTTCTCTATCTTGCGGCAAGCGGTATTGATAAGGTTTGTTCATAGATTCCGTCACACTTTGCTTTACTTGACTCATTTGTTCTTTCAAACTCTGTTGCAATAGGCGTAATTCAGCCATTTCCTGACGCAAGCGCGTTAACTGATCCATAATCGGTTTGGTATCGACAACGGCTGTAACGCTGGTGGGTGTTTTACTGGTATCATTAGCTGTTGTGGGCAGTTTGGCTAAACGAGCGGTAAGTTTTTCATCGACTTGTGTCACCAGCTGTTGCCATTGCTTGTTCTGCTCTTGCGATTGTTTTAGAGAGTTTTGCTCAATTTGTTGTAATTGCTGTTGAAGATGATCGACTTGCGTGAGCAATTGTTGCCATGCTTCTGCTGTAGGTGTAGCAGAAGTTGCCATGGTATGGCTTGGGGTAGGCGTTGGTGCTGCGCTGATCGTTGTTGACGTGGGCGCTGCTTGGCTAGCTGCTAGGGTTGTGATTGATGGTTGTATTGTTGTTTCTGTGATCGGTGTTTTGACGGCCTCAGGTTGAATTAGGGTCGTCATTTCATTGTTAGGGAGCTTAGGCTCTTCAACAACGATCTTCACGCTTTCGTTATCATCGGCAGGCGTAAGTGGCGTGGGAGTACTTGCCACGTTGGTTCTATTGGTATTGAGTTGATCAATGCTGGCTTGCATTTGTTCAATGGTGCTGGCCAGTTCATCCATCTTAAGTGTTAAGGTTTTGCTGACAATTGTTTGATGTTCGTCAACATTCTCTAAGATTGCATTAGACATATTGACGAAACTGGCTCGACTTTGAAGCATAACACCAATCGTTGTTCCAAATCCAGCTATCGCGATTAATGCACTGATCACCGTAAGAATAATAATATTTTTTTTGGTCGTGCTGACTTCTTGTACTGCTTGGCGCGTTGCATGACGCCAGCCACTGGCTGCGTCGCTGAGTTCTTTAATGCTTTCTTGTTGCTCTTTAGCCAGCTCTATGTTTTTGCGGGTTGCTTCTTGGCTAAGCTGCGTCCCTTCATGCAGGGCACGACTTGCCGCTTCAATCACTTCTGCCCAAGTATGAGAAGCAAGACGCGCTTCTTCAGCGGGGCGAGCAGCTTGCGTTGATGCTGTTTCAGCGGTAGAGGATAATTCGACATCAGATGCTTTTTGTTGATGTGATTTAGCTGTCGTAGCTGAAGTTAAATCCGATTTAGGATCATCTAAGAGATTGTCTAAATCATCCAAATAATTATTTGTGGACAAAGGGTGTCCTCCTCTTTATTCGCTTAGCCTTAAAGACGCGCTAATTCTTGACGAATTTTGGCATTCCGTTGGCTGATATCGTCAGTTTTATCAGCTACTTGCTGTGCTTTAACGCGCCAGTCATCATCTGTCCAGCCCAGTGTTTGGGGTGTTGCTAAGGTCACGCCTAAGGCAGATGAAATCTGAGTTAATTGTTTTTGCGGGCTATTCGCCAACTGCTCGGCAAGTTGCTGTTGCTGACTGATAACCGTATCCAGCAACACATCCAGTTGAGCCAAACTCTGCTGTGGACCTTTGTGTTCGCCTTCTTGACGTAATTGCATCCAATCTTGCAATGCTTGAATCGCATTGGCGACCACAGCTTGTAAATGTTCAGCAATAGGTGTTGCACCATTTAATGAAATACTTGGCGTTGTTGAGGCGGTTGTATTAGCCAACATCTCATCAGCATGCGCTTCATTTAAAGCCAAATCATCTACTTCCAGCGCATCTGCTTCGCTAATACTATTTAGATCTGTTAATTCAGCAGCGGGGAATTCCTCATCACTGCTTTGTGTGAAATCAGCATTGTCTGACTCATCGAAACTTAAACCTGCCAGCTCATCCCCTTCCTCTTGGCTATCTAATTCTTCAGGGAGTGGAGTTGTTTCATCATTGTCGGCAATTTCTAGTAATTCTGTATCTAAATTATCCATCAAGTTCATGGCCGGTAGTGCTTCTAGATGATCCTCTTTAGCAGGAGCATCATCTTTGGTTTCCATGCCGTCATCATCCACTGATAAATCATTCAGTAATTCATCGACCTCATTGCTTTCAACATCAGAAGGGGAATCCTTAACTTCGATTCCTTCAAACATCTTTAACATTGCTTCTGTCGCCAAAGCATCTTGATCTAGGTTTTCGTTCGACATACTAATTACTCCTTCAACAGACTACCTTGGTTTATCGGCAGGCTTGACAATAAATATAGTTAATCCCAGCAAAATTAGGCTGGCACCAATGAGTAAAGCGAACGTAATAGGTTCTTCATTGAGCAATGCCCCCCAAATCAGAGCCAGACTAGGTGCTATGAGCGTAATAAAGCTACTCATGGTGGCCGAAAAGACGGCTAACACTTGGTAATAAAGCAAAAATCCTGCCAATGATCCCGCAACGGCTAAATAAAGTATCGAGGCTTGCACGCTGGGCGTTAGGCTTTCGGGTAGGCTAGCACCGTTCATTAACCAAAAAGCAAAACTAATAGGAATGGCAATGATTAATCCGCCCATAACCGTATCCACTGGAGCAAGCTTGTGTTTCAGCCGTTTAACCAAGCTTGCACTGAGAGCGTGAAAAAAGGTAGAGGCAAGCATTGTGATCAGAGCGAGTGTCATGTGCTCACTCAAGTGATGGTCTGGATCGTGAAAGATGAGCCATAAACCTGCTGTAGCCAGTAATATTCCCAGCCAATGTATCAAGGTTAACCGTAAACTTCGAAATAACAACCCTTCTAACATAGCGGTGAATAACGGAGCCAGCCCAAAAATTAAGGCAATCCAGCTTGATGGCAGTGTCTGCGCGGCATAGTAAACCAGCGACATGGATAGGCCAATGCCTATGCCACCAACTGAAAGATGTGTTGGCATGGCGGCTCGGTAAAAAGGAAGACTGCGTTGCTGGTAAGCAAACCAAAACCCCAATAATAGAGCAGATAAACCCATGCGCAAGGTTAAATTAAGATAAGGGTCTATGCCCACACTACTAAAGACAATCGCGAGGGGCGTTGTTGACCAAATAAAGACAACACCCGCAAAAACAGCCCAATTCGTTGGGCTGATAGTAGTTAGCATTTAGTCAACTCTAACAAATAGTGCGCGTTGTTTGTCTTTCAGCACATGACCAGCTGGGAAGCATTCGCCTTGAATGGCGATGTAGACACCGTGTGCGAGATGTTGTGCACAGGCAATGGCATAACCTAGGTTAAAACCAGCATCACTGTGACCAAAAGCATGTGGGCGCATGGCACCTGTGAGGACAATTGTTTTGTTTAGATCACTCTGTTGTATGAACTTAGCCGTTTCTGTCATGGTATCTGTCCCATGCACAATGACAATTTCGGTTTCATGAGCGGAGCGACAGGCTTCAAGCAGTTGCAAACGATCGGCGACTGTCAGTTCTAAGCTGTCTTTTTTCAGCAAGGAAACAAATCGATGTTGCGTGGTGATTCTGGCTTCTCGTAACAGGTTAGGGATACAAGAATGAGTAAACACTAGGGAGCCGTCTGTTAGCTCATAATCCTTATCAAACGTGCCTCCAGTCCCAATAATTAACATCTTAAAACACTTGTTTAAATGGTTTAATAATCACGTTTGCATAAACCCCCGCTTCAACATAGGGGTCGGCATCAGCCCATCGTTGCGCACTGCTAAAATCAGCAAATTCAGCCACAATCAAACTACCCGTAAATCCGGCGACAGAAGGGTCATCGTTATCGACGGCTGGGAAGGGACCAGCGATGATTAAGCGTCCTTCGTCACGCAGTTGTTGCAAGCGCGCCAGATGAGCGGGTCGTGCTTGTTGACGTAGGCTGAGTGAATTTTCAATGTCGGTAGCCATAATTGCATATAACATGTTATTGTTTCTCCTGATGTTGGTCTTCTTCTGTGTCTGGAATGTATTCTTGATGGATTTTCATTAAGTACAAAGATTGAGCAATAATAAAAACAAAGGTAATGGATAACAAACCAAACAGCTTAAAGTTAACCCATGTATCGGTATCGAAGTTATAGGCAACCCATAAATTGATCATGCCGACACTGATGAAAAATAACGCCCATACCCAACTCATGCGTTGCCAAACGGTTAAGGGAATATGTTCAAAAGCGCCTTCCATCATGCGTTGTAGTAAGGGTTTGGAACCTATGTACAAACTGGCAATGAACACAGCGGCAAACAGCCAATTTACCACGGTAGGCTTCCATTTAATGAAGTTATCATCTTGTAAAATTAAGGTGGCAACACCCAGTAGCACAATCAGACCAGTGCTGGCCAGCAACATGCCTGGAATACGTTTTTCGGTGATATAAACATAGGCCGCTTGCAGTATCGAAGCGACGATGACTACTGCAGTCGCGATATAAATGTCGTAAAACTTATAGGCAATAAAAAATAGAATAACGGGTATAAAATCGATAAAGGCTTTCACTGGGCTCATCCAAGTAGGTTAAGAAAAGTTTAAGTTGCCATATTGTACGCTAGTGAACCAGCCTGATCATAGTGATCGCTCAAAATAGTGGTGTTTAACCTGAGTTTCTAAAAATTGGGGGTGTTATTGAGCGTTTGATAGGTCCAATTAACAACGGATTGCGAAAGTCGATTCTGAGCTTGAACAAAAGCTTCAACCACATCGGATAGTCGCTCTGACTTGGCCATTACCTGTTGTGTAAAGGTTTGGCTGGCCAGTATCTGCTTTTGCTTGGGGTTTACGAGACGTGCTACTAAGGTTAGGTTAATCTCGGCTTGACCTTGTCGATATTCTGTTTGAAAAGCGCGTAAGTCGGTGTCCAATTCTATTTGTGCCGTTAGCTGTTTATCATCACTACTGACAAACTGAAACAGTTGAGGTTGTCTAAAGCTATCTAATAAATGGTTTCGCACCATGAGTGGCGTTGTTTCTTGCCATTGCGCACCTTTGTAAACACTTAACTGATTGTTTTCTGAGATGACCAGAATACGAGATGTCGCCAAGTAACCAGAAGCATTGGGTTTATTAATTCGCAGCGAAAGCTGCAAAGGTGACGAAACAGCGCTTTGAATGACAGGTGTTTCGACGGCGAGTCGATAAGTCGTCATGGGTTCAGGTGTCGGAGCTAAGCTACAAGCGGCCAGCGATAGTAGCGGTAATAGTAGAAGGAGTCGAGTGCTCATGGTTGAAACTCCTTTACCTTGCCAGTTTGAAACAAATAATTACTGGGATTATTTTCTAATTGTTGGCTGATCTGTCGAATGGAAGCTAATGTCGTTTTCAGCTCAACTAGGGCAGGGCCCAATTCTGTCATACCTGTTAAGCCAACCGAGATACTGTTCTGATTATCGCTCAGTGTTTGGTTGAGCTTGGTTAAGGTTTGCTCAGCAACCGCCATACTTTGCTGAACTTGTGCTAGGGTAGCATGAGATTGTGTCAACAGGGGTTTACCTTGCTGTTGTACCAGTTGATCTGAGTTTTTAAGCAGTTGTGTTGCTGCCATTAAGGTTTGGTTCGCCTGTTCGCTGGCTTGAGTGAGACGCTCTATCAGTTGATGGATCTGTTGCTCCTTTTGGGCAATGATGGCTGTTGATTTTTCAACATTTGCTAAGGTTTGTTTCACATGATTGAGATTGTCTTCGGAGAGTAGGCTGCGTGTTTGCACTAAAATGCCATTGACTGTGGTCAGCATATCTTCACCGCTCGATAAGAGTTTGGTCAATGGCGATGGTGAAGCAATGATTACAGGGATGGTGTCATCATCATTTAGAAGAACACTGTTGGTGTTACTACCACTACTCAAACGGATTACTGAAAGACCCGTTATGCCTGAAGACATGAGTTTGGCTTCGGTATCGCTTCGGATGGGAGCGTCGTGATCAACACGCACGCGAGCGATGACTTTTTTAGCGTCAGCTTGGTCGAAGCGCAATGAAATCACCTCACCAATTCTAATACCATTAAACTCGACAATGCCACCCTTATTCAAACCAGAAACGGCTTCTTCAAAAACAATATCATAGAGATCATATTCCTTGTCATAACTGTTCTTGCTCAGCCATAGTGTGAAACCAATAGCAGCGGCTAGGATCAGCAGCGTAAGCGTGCCGATTAATACATGATGCGCACGCGTTTCCACTACATATCAGCTCCTGAAGATAGGGCGCTTTGTGTCTGTTGTGCCGCTCTTCCTCTTGGTCCATGAAAATAGGCTTGAATCCAAGGATCTGGATGAGCTGCAACCAAATCGATACGATCGTTAACTAAAACGCGCTGCTGCGAAATAACGGCAATACGATCACTGATGGTATAAATGGTATCTAAATCGTGGGTTACCATAAAAACGGTTAGTCCTAAGGCATTACGTAAGGTTAAAATCAGTTGGTCAAATTCAGCCGCACTAATCGGATCAAGGCCAGCAGTTGGTTCATCTAAAAATAAAATTCGTGGATCCAATGCTAGGGCACGCGCTAAAGCCGCGCGCTTAATCATACCACCTGAGAGGTTAGCAGGGAACTTTTGTGCAGCATCCTTGGGTAAACCGACCAAGCCAAGTTTCATTAAGGCGACTTGATGCGCTTCTTTTCTTGTCAGACCTCGATGCTCTAAAAGGGGTAAGGCAACGTTCTCGGCAACTGTAAGCGATGAAAATAACGCACCTTGTTGAAACAATACACCAAGTTGCTGTTTAAGCGCACTCCGTTCTGAGGAGGGCAATGGTTGTAGCATCTGCCCTAGAATACGTATTTTTCCTGATTTAGGTTGGTTGAGTCCAACAATGCTACGCAGGAGTACCGATTTGCCGGTACCTGAGCCGCCAACAACACTGAGAATTTCACCTTCCAACACATCCAAATCAAGCTGATGATGTACAACTTGTCTGCCAAATTGATTGTGTAGTTGGCGCACTTCAATGATGGAATTCACCAGCCCATCTCCATACAAACAACCGCAAAAATAGCATCAATGACAATCACCATAAAAATGGATTGCACAACAGAGGCGGTGGTATGTTCGCCGACAGATTGAGCGCTACCCGATACTTTGAAGCCTTCTAAACAGCTAATCATGACAATGATAAAAGCAAAAAAAGGCGCTTTAGCCATACCTACCCAAAAATGATGCAGCCCTACGTTTTGTTGTAACACCGATAAAAACATGGTGCTTGAAATATCCAAAGTCGCTTGGGCAACCAGGATACCCCCAAGAATACCTGACATCATGGCAACAAAAGTGAGTATGGGTAAGGCCACTAACAATGCTAACAGGCGTGGAATCACCAAAAGTTCAATGGCATCTAAGCCCAGCACGCGAATGGCATCGATTTCTTCATGAGAGCGCATGGAACCGATTTGAGCGGTAAAAGCACTGGCAGTACGACCAGCAATAATAATAGCCGCTAACAAAGGACCAAATTCGCGCAGGAACGAGAAAGACACCAAGTGGACGGTGTAAATATTGGCCCCAAATTTTGTGAGTAGCGTAGCTCCCATAAAGGCAACCACTGCGCCAACCAAAAAAGTCAGTAAGGCAACAATAGGAAGTGCATTGAACCCAGCTTGTTCGAGGTGTGCAAAAAAAGACGTTATGCGCCAGCGTTTGGGTTGATAGAAAACCCTTAATAGCACACTCAGAGTCAGCCCAATAAAAGCCATGAGTTTTATGCTATGAGCACTCAGCTCGCTGATTTTTTTTCCCACACTAGCTAGGCCATCGCTCAATAAACGAGACTGGCGAGGTGTTGCTACCAAACCATTTTCTCTTAAGGCTGACATAACGGTTAGCAATAATTGACGTCGTACTTCTGTAATACGATCGTTAGGTTGAGCCAGCCAAGCTTGCCAGTGATCTTCACCAATATGGTCTATGAGCAATTGACAGCCAACGGTATCCAGACGCGTTAGCCCAGTTAAATCAATTTCGGTGTCTGCTGAGATAAGATTTTCGTGCTCAATTAAAGGCGTAAGTTGCTGCTTTACTTGATGAAAAAACTCAAGTGTCCAGTCACCAGCGAAGGTGAGTTGACCACTTCCTACCGTAGAAATAGTGAGGCTAGGTTGCACCATAGAGGACACTTGATGTCGCTCAGATTAGTAGGCCTGCATGTACTCGTTGTTAATGAAACGATTTAACTCAATGAATTGATCGTTCATGCGTTTAACGGTGGCATGGATAGAACGGGTAATAGCGCGCATAACATGATACACAAGGTGCGGATTGGTTAACAATAGCTGTTCAAATGCCTCACGTTGAATGGTCATGAGTTCACAATCGCCATGAGCGCGTAATGTGAGACTGTGAGTATTACCGTCAACAAACCCCATTTCACCGGCCATGTCTCCAGGTTGGAGAGTGTGTAGCACCATGAAGTCAGGTAGGATTTTATCTTTTGTCACATTGATTTTGCCACTAACAATGACGTATAAGCAGTCTGTTTTTTCGCCAGCTTTAAATAAAATCTCTTCATCGGTAAGTTTTTTAAACTCAACGATGCTTAATAAAACCCCGCAGTCATCCAAGGTTAGATCGCGTCCGAGTGATGAATTAAGAATTTTTTGGCAGTCCATATTACTCATGAAAATTTTTCTCTAGAATTTATTTTGATTGGGTTAACAGGCTAATCATGATCTGTCGGTAAATTTCTGTCAACTGAATTAAGTCATTTACACCCACATGCTCATCGATTTTATGAATGCTTTCGTTCAACGGACCTAGCTCAATAACCTCTGCACCTGAGGGGGCAATAAACCGACCATCAGAAATACCGCCACCCGTTGAATGGACTGGTGTTAAACCAGTAACCGCCAATATGGCTTGATCTGCTGCGGCTACCAGTGCCGATTGTTTCGTTAGCCAAGGGGTACCAGAGAGATTCCAGTTGAGATCATAGCTGAGCGATTTGCTATCAAGCAGGGCATGTACGCGTTTTTTAATTGTGTCAGCTGTTTGCTCAGTAGAGAAACGAAAATTAAAGTCGATGGTAATATCGGGCGGAATAACATTGCTCACCCCCAACCCGCTGCGAATATTAGAAATTTGAAAACTGGTTGCTGGGAAAGCATCATTGCCTTTATCCCATTCAATTTGCATCAGCTCTGCCAAAACGGGCATGGCTTTGTGAATGGGATTGTCGGCAAGATGTGGATAGGCAATATGACCTTGTTTACCCTGAATAACTAATCGACCTGACAAAGAGCCGCGACGACCGATTTTAATCATATCGCCAAGCTGCTGTTCTGCCGTCGGTTCGCCAAGTACACAGTAGTCGATTTGTTCACCGCGTGCCATTAGCGTTTCAATCACTTTAACTGTGCCGTTAATGGCTGCTCCCTCTTCATCGGAGGTGATTAGCACGCCAATACTGCCATCATGGTCAGGATGTTGCGCTAAAAACTCGGTAAGTGCCGCCATGAAAGCGGCGACGCCACCTTTCATGTCGGCACTGCCGCGCCCATAGAGTTGCCCATCAACAATAGCGGGAAGAAAAGGATCAAACGTCCATTTATCTTTATTGCCAGCAGGGACGACATCGGTATGACCGGCAAAGATAAAGAGCGGTGCTTGTGACCCCTTGCGTGCCCACAGGTTGGTGACGTCATCGAAAATGAGCGTTTCACAACGAAAACTAAGCGCTTCGAGCTGTGTTCTTAACACCTCTTGGCATCCTTTATCTTCAGGGGTAACAGAGTCTCTCGACACCAATTCGCCTGTTAAAGCAACAGCAGGATGGCTATGCTGGCGAGCATCAGTATAAGCGTTTGTTTTAATGTCGGGAGTCATCATAAAAGCAAGTTTCCTTCAACTATTCGTTTTGGCTTACCAACGTGTTTCACGATCGGGAGTGGCCGTGATTCGGTGAATGGTCATATCAGCACCATCATATTCTTCTTCATCGCTTAAGCGAATGCCGACCACTAACTTTAGCAAACCATAGACTAAGTATCCACCTGTAAACGCAATACTAATACCGATTAACGTACCGATGATTTGTGAAATGAGCGACACACCACCCATGCCACCTAAGCTTTCAAGCCCAAAAATGCCTGCTGCCAGTGCGCCAAAAGCTCCACAAAGTCCGTGTAGTGGCCATACGCCTAGCACGTCATCGATTTTCCATTTATTTTGCGTTAAGGTGAACAGAGTGACAAACATAGCGCCAGCTATGGTGCCTATAGCGAGCGCACCCATTGGGTGGACAATATCTGAACCTGCACAAATGGCTACCAGACCGGCAAGTGGTCCGTTATAAGCAAAGCCGGGGTCGTTTTTTCCAACAATCAATGCTGCTAAGCTGCCTCCGACCATTGCCATGAGTGAGTTTAAGGCAACCAATCCGCTAATGGCTTCGAGTTTCTGCGCCGACATGACGTTAAAGCCGAACCAGCCAACAATTAAAATCCACGAGCCGAGTGCTAAAAAGGGAATATTTGATGGCGGATGAGCTGATACTAGACCTTCTTTGGTGTAGCGTCCGCGACGTGCGCCAAGGTGGAGTACAGCGGCGAGAGCAATCCAGCCACCCACGGCATGAACTACAACTGAACCGGCAAAGTCGTGAAATTGAGCACCAAAAGTGGTGACCAACCAAGCTTGAATACCAAAATTACCATTCCAAGCAATACCTTCAAAAAAGGGATAGACAAAACCGACTATAGCGAAGGTTGCTGCTAATTGAGGATTAAACTTGGCCCGTTCAGCAATCCCGCCCGAAACAATTGCTGGAATGGCAGCAGCAAAGGTCATGAGAAAGAAAAATTTCACTAAGGCATAACCAGCGTCAACAGATAGTGCCTGATCATTCATTAAAAAATGAGAACCATAAGCGAGCGTATAACCGATAAAAAAGTAGGCGAGTGTCGAGACAGCTAAATCAGCCAAAATTTTAACCAAAGCGTTCACTTGGTTTTTTTGACGAACCGTGCCTACTTCTAAAAAGGCAAATCCTGCATGCATGGCCAGTACCATGACAGCGCCGATTAGTAAGAATAAAACGTCTTGAACGGGTAGCGAATTGTTTTCCATATCTATTTCACAGTTCTGTTATAGTTAACCAAAAATCAATAAATGTAACGCATAATTAATCGTAAGTCATTGCATACTAGGGGGTGGATGTTGCTTAACACAATGATATTGATAATTCTTTTCTTGCAAATAAGCGCTTGTAGCTGGGCTGATAGACAGCTGACCAATGTCGAACAGCGTATGAATAAAACGAAAAGCTGTGAACAGGTTACCCAGCGCGACGCACCAGACTATGTTTCGACCAAACGTTATCGTTGTGTGGGGGAGGATTGTCACGATTATGGCTGTCGTCAGTAAGTAGGTTTAGCGGTTAAACTCTGAACCATGACATCGATTGATAACAGCAAAATAACATCATCATCATCTTTACCAATATTGATTAAGCCTTGGATCAAACCTTGACCAATGTTACTGGGCGAGGGCATGATTTGCTCCGCTGTTAAATGCTGAATGTGGCCAAGTTGATCCACCATCAAGGCAAATCGAATGAAATCATGCTGGATTATAAGCAGTTGCGCTTGCGTCATATCTACGTCTCTTCCCAGCCAACGCACTGGTGATATTACTGGAATAACACGCTGTTGATGAGAAACAAATCCGATAAAGGATGCATCTTCACTTGGAATACCCTGGCGCATTAAGGACACATCTACTGCCTCAATAATGGCATCGACAGGCAAACCATAATGTTGATCAGCAATGAAAAAAGTAGCGATGCTGATGGGATTAGCATCGGTAATGGTCTGTTTTGGTATGGGGCGACTTGAGAAGACTTTGGGTTGAGTCAACTGTTGATTAGAGAGATTATCGCCAATGCGAGTGAACAGGGCAGTGTAGGTCGATTTACCATTGGTAGTTGCAGGGTATTCACGATAGCCTGATGCCTTAGCGATACCCACTGCATAACGTCCATCATTGCAATCTACAATCCCATAGCCTTGTTCTAACAAATTACTTAGGTCAACAGGTAGAGGTTTAGCGGATTGAAAATGACGGTGAGTGCTGGCAATCACATTATTTTGTTCATCAAAAAAGACGGAAAAACTGTTAAATTGTTCATTCGTTGGTTGCGCCTCTTGTAACATATTGGTGAATTGAGGCAAGCTGTCAAAGATGAGTGCAATACCACCAACGACCTGCTGTGTTTGTGTCGGATGCATCACCGCTGCTGCATAGATGTAGGTGGGTCGATTATCGTAAAGTGGGGTAGCGCTAAAGTCTGAAATTACATATTCATGACTGGATCTCAGCGCTAGGCTTTTGCTGACCCACGACTCATTGATCGGTTTGTCAATCCATTCCGTTAAGTGGGCTTGCGACACCGCGACCACTATGCCTGATTTATCGTAAAGCATAATGCCGGTATAAACCGTGTAAAGTCGATTAATATAAGCCAAAGTCGCGTTTAGCTCTTGAACCACTTCAGCACTGATTGAGCTTTGGGCTAGTGCTTCTCTAAAACATGCGGTGAGTGACCACCAGCGACAATCGTTGGCGCGTTCGTATAAATTCCGATCTTTGATATTAACAGCCAGAGAGGCCAAGAAGCGGTTATTGGCGAGTGTGGCGCCAATGACCGTTTGATACAAGTTCTCGATAGCATCAGCCAATAAGGCTTTGGTTTTTAGTCCCGTTTGACTGATTTCCCACAACAAAGCGCGCGAAAACAGGGTTTCACCTTGTCCGAGGTGTTGGTGCAGACTGCCATTCCAAACAGAACGATTTAAGTTCACCTGGATGCGATCGGCTTGTGTGGGAATGCTCATTAATTCGGGCGAAAAAATGTCCAATCCTTGCAGATTGTTAAGTTCAAGACTAGGTTGTTTGTTACGTTCAAAAGCAAAGTCGATGGGGATCATTACATGACCCAACCAACTTTGTCCGGTATAACCTTGATAACCCTTTCCTTCTCGACTGCTGACAAGATATTTTCGGCCTGCTAACCGCTCAATCTTCATTGCTTTGGTATGATGGGTTACTTGAGTGCCAATAGGGAGTTGTTGCTCATCACTGCTGGCAATCACTTTACCTGAGGTGTCGGTTAAGCTGATGATAGACCAATCACCATCATTAAGCTCTTTAAAAATGCGCTGGCATTCATCTTGGAAGTTAAAACACAGACAGAGTACACCCAAGACGCTTCCCATGCTATCTTGAACTCGGTAAGCATAGATGTGCGCGTTCGTTAATTGCGGCAGTAAATCACATTTGCGGAATACTTCAACATAGGGTTCATTGGTGTTCAGTGCCGTTTTGATGAGCTCATCCTGACTGCTTTCAACAGCGTTGGGATGGAGTCGAAACAACACGTTACCAGTGCAGTCTAACAAAATGATGTCATGGTAGACACTGTAATTAGCTCGGTAAGATTCTAGGTGCTCGCTCAACGTGGTGGTGGAAAAGCTATCTGGTTGTTTGAGAAAATTAATGATGGTTTGATCAGTGGCTAAAAAGCCAATATCTGCAGTTCGTTCAAACAGGTTGCGTTGCATCATGTCGGTTGCAACACTGGCCTTCATCGATAAACGCTGATTGAGCTCTTGCCAATATTCATTACCAAGGTGGTTTACAAGGGACTCACTGAGTTTAAAAAATGACTCCCTCGTACTACCCATTTCATTGCCTACGCCTGAGAGTTGACCTAGCAAAGCGAGATTGTCCCATACTGCTTGGTAGCGGCCAATCGTTTCCCTTAGATCATCAACATCGGGCATGTAACGGATTAGGTGAGCGAGACGTTCGTCCAGTTTTAGCCCTTTATACTCCATGATATTCCCTTTTTGGTGCTGTTTTTGTTTTATTTTGGTTCAATAAAGTGTTTTTGGTGCTGCTAATCTTAATTTTCATAAGAATTGAGCAGTTAATGTGCCAAAGTTGAACATTTTGACATGGATGAAACTAGGCTGTGCGGACTGAGTGTTCAATGAATTCAAGTGCCTGCTGTAGCGCAGCTTTCCGATCAAACCCCGTTCTACCCTCTAATTTAGTCAATACACCTTGACGAGTGAGTTGGTCTTGAGCGTCACCAATTGCCAACAACAACCACACTCTCGCACCACGACTGTGTAAGCGATAGATGAGATCATCCAGTACCATGGCAGAACTAAAATCAATATAAGGAACTGAACGAAAATCGAGCACATAAGCCTTTCCTGGCATCTCCAATACCCGTCGCGATAGTCCACGCGCCGCACCAAAACTCATTGGGACGTCTAAGTAGGCAAACACACATTGATTGTTTGCCTGAGTTAACAGCTTAGTTTCTTGCTCGTTAAACCAAATAGAAGGTAGCTCGTTGGGATTCCGACCCAAGTGTAATGCATTCAGTTGTAGTTGCGTCATTCTACCGAAAAGCACGAAACTCGCCATGGCCAAACCAACGACCACAGCGCTGACCAAATCAAGCAGAATGGCGGTTGTTAAAACCGCTAGCATCATGGTCTTACCCGCTCGGGGAATGGTGCGCCAGCGTTTGAGGTAAGACCAATCAATTTGATCTAAGCCCACTTTAATCAGTAAACCGCCTAAAACAGCTAGGGGGACATGGGCAAAAAAGTCTTGCACGCCAACTGCAAGTAAACCAACCAAAAGGGCATGTACCGCCGCCGCCCAACTGGATCGCGAACCATAAGACATAGCGACTGTGGTGCGCATAGGTGCTCCCGTACTGGCCATACCCCCAAATAGCCCACTGGCTATGTTACTCAACCCTTGTCCCATCAACTCTTTGTCAGGATCATGGGTTTGACGAGTCATTTTTTCCGTAACGACAGAGCCCAACAGAGAAACCAAACTCGCAACCACCGCTAACGTAAAAGCAGTTTGTACCAGATAAGGCAATTGCCAGACCTCCAACGAAGGTAAATGTATGCTTGGCATATGAAAACTTAATTCACCAATGACGCGAAAGTCACCCATCCACCATATGCCGTTTACTGCCAATAAGTGCTGATGAGATAAAAGGCTGACGATGATAACTCCCATAATGAGCACCATAACTGGCGCAGGAAAATAGCGATTGAGTCGGGGGAAATGTTTTGGCCAAATCATCATAAATAAAATGGTCGCACAGCCTAGTATCAATTCAGGCCATGAGGGTGCTGAAAGCATACTGGGTAAGGCCATAATCACTTCTAAAGGATAGACCCAGTTTTCACCACCAAGGATGGCAGGAAGCTGTTCTAATATGAGCATAATGCCGATAGCACTAAGCAGTCCAGAAATGACGGAATGAGGGAGATACTCAACATATCTTCCCCACTTTAACCAACCGAACAGCATTTGAATGGCACCAGCCAATACCACTACGGCCAAGGTAAGCATAATGGCTGCCTCTGGATTGTTCGGAATGGCTTGCGTAAAGTGGGCAACTGATAAGGCCAAAAGAACTGAGACAGTACCCGTTGGACCAGAGTGTTGCCCAGCAGTACCACTCCAGAGTGCGGAAACGAATCCGGCAATAACGGCACTCAATACACCGGCTTCGGCTCCCAACCCAGAAGCAACACCAAAAGCGAGTCCAAGAGGCAGTGCAATGAGTGCCGAAACAAAGGCACCAATCAATTGTTTTGGGTAGTGCATGATATTAGGGCGAGATGGTTAGTTACGAATAGTGGTGTGATTAGCTTAACCCCACTAGCGCGATTAAAACAACCCTGATACACTGAAATAAAATAGAAGTGACAAATGCCCTAAAAATAACACCGGGTTAACAGAGATTGATTATTAATCTTCACGGTGCTCTATGCTCGAAAACAATGATAGTTATAAACGCTTTTTTGCGCTATTTCAACAACAAAATCACACTCGCTTATCGGGATTTGATGATTTTATGCAACGTCAGGGTGTGACATTTAATCTCTACAAAAACAATCAGTTTGTAGAGCAGACATTTCCTTTCGATGCTATTCCACGCATTATTCCTGCCGATGAGTTTGCACGTCTTTCAAAAGGCTTAGCGCAGCGTGTTGCGGCCTTAAATGCGTTTTTGAATGACATTTACGGTGAGCAAAAAATCATTAAAGACGGTATCATTCCGCCCGATTTTGTTTTTGGCAGCAAGGCTTATCTCCCCAGCTTTCACGGTTGCGCTGTCACTAAGCAGATCAGAACACACATTAGTGGTTTGGATTTGGTGAAAGATTCGGCAACCAATGAGTGGTTGATTTTAGAAGACAACCTGCGCGTGCCATCGGGTGCCAGTTACCCGCTTAGTATCCGTCGAGCTTATCGCCAATTGTTTCCTCAGTTGTTTGAACAAATGTCGATTATACCCAGTGATCATTATGGTGATCGCCTGAGTGCCATGTACGATCATGTCAATCCTGGTGGTATTAGTGTGGTGCTGAGTCCAGGGCGATTTAATTCCGCTTTTTATGAGCATAGTTATTTAGCGCGTATTAGTGGTGCACGATTAGTAACAAATGAAGACTTGTTTGTTGAAAACAAGATGCTTTATCTCAGAAGCTTCAATGGTAAACGCGTGCGCGTTGGTGTGGTTTATCGCCGTTTAGACGATGATTTTCTAGATCCCTTGTCTTTCCGCAATGATAGCATGATTGGTGTGCCAAATCTGATGAGCGTCTATCGTGCAGGTAATGTGGCCTTGTTGAATGCCGTCGGAAACGGCATTGCCGATGACAAGGGTATTTATTATTTTGTGCCTAAAATGATTGGGTACTATTTAGGTGAAGCGCCCTTAATGTCGAATGCACCAACTTTTTTACCTTGGTTCGAAAGCGATAGACGCTATGTGATTGAAAATCTGCACAGATTGGTCATTAAAGATGTGGCTGAGGCGGGTGGTTATGGTGTCTTGTTTGGTGATAAGTTAAGTCAGCAGCAATTGAGTGATTTAGCAGCACATATCAATGCTGAACCAAGACGATTTATCGCTCAAGAACGCATTGAGTTCTACGACATTCCCACTTTCATTAATGGCAAAGTGGAACCGCGCAAATCCGACTTACGCATGTACATTGTGCATGGAGAGGACATCAATGTTTGGGCGGGTGGTCTGACGCGATTTGCTCGTGAGGAGGGGAACTACTTGGTAAATTCATCGCAAGGCGGTGGTTTTAAAGACACTTGGGTATTGGGAGCCTAATCATGGCAGCGTCATTATATTTAAGTCCCCGCATGGCGGATGCTTTGTTGTGGTTGGGGCGTTATCAACAGCGGTTAGAAACCTTGGGTAAAGAAACCCTGGTTCAGTTTGATATCGTTATAGATAGAGATTTGCACGCTGGACGAAAATTATTCGAGAAACTGGGTGTTGGCTTATCTTACACTTGTGCTACTGACTTTTTAAAAAATGCCTGTTATGGTGAACACGACGCCAGCTTGTATTGGATTAGCGCCCAAGCGCGTGAAAACGCCATCACGGCACGAGATTTGTTATCCGATAGGCTGTTTGGTAGTGTTAATGGTGTGCATGCAGCCTTAAAGCATCATCAAGCCGACAATAACTTAGACGCTTATGAGTTAGAGCAACTGTTAGATGAAATTGAGTATTTTTGGGGACGATTGAGTACGCGTCTGGTAAAAAGTCGAGCTGCACAGTTTATTTTGTTGGGGCAACGCATTGAGATGATTGATTTGAAGCTGAGGCTTTATGGTGAAGTCGATACCTTGTTGGAAGATGCCAAACAACTTAATTTACTCGGCTCACAATTGTCAGATGATTGGCAAGTCTTTCAACCACTAAATTATTCCTTAGCACAAAATATGCAGACACTCGCAGGCGTGAGTGCTCAAGTGATTCGTTATGCAAACCATTAGCAAACTGCTTGTATGAATTTTCAATTCAGTTATCAGTTGTCAATCCAGTTTTCTCAACCGGTAAGTCAACATCAATATGCGCTGCGCTTGCTACCTCGATTAGCCAGTGGGGTTCGTGTGCATCAGCAGCAACTGAGCATTACTGGTCGTCACGATCAGGGCGAGTTACGTGACGGCTTTGCCAACCAACTGATCTATGGTAACCATGCGGCATATCACGGATACTTTGAGGCTAGTTATCAAGCAGTTGTTAGTCGAGAGTTGGTTTTTTACAGTGACTTGCCCGTTGATTGGTTTTCATCACCCAGCCAATTAACCAAGGCAGATCACAACCAGCTAGTGCTATGGATGGACGAGACAATTCCCCTGACCAAGTTTGAGCTTGCGATGCACATTATGCATCAGGTTTTTAGTCGTATGACTTACCTTAAAGGTGCAACGCAGGTTTGGCATGGGGTTGATCGTGTGCTGCAGCAACCTACTGGGGTGTGTCAGGATTATGCCCATGTCATGATTGCGCTATTGCGTTATGCTGGCATACCGGCTCGGTATGTTGCAGGCGTGGCTCATGGTGAAGGTGAAAGTCATGCTTGGGTTGAAGCCTGGATTGATGGTTGGTGGCAAGGGTTTGATCCGACACACAATTGCATGGTCAGTTACCAAGATGCCTATATTCCCCTTGCAGTGGGTCGAGATGCGGCTGACTGTCCGCTGAATATGGGTCAATTTGTTGGTCAAGCGAATCAAGTTCTAATAGTGCAGACACAATTAGTTGCTATTTAGGGAAGGTCTGAATAATGCGCTTCTCTTCTCATTCAGACTTCCCATTCTCATTTTTTGCTTGGTGGAAGGACATTAAATCAGGTGCTTACCTGTTACTAAAATGCAGTGCTTCCCCCACACCCCCATCCCTTTTGTATTGTTCAGAGATTTCTTAATTAATATTGAGAGAATGAAAGCATGTTAGAAACCTTGGTGAGTATTGAGTTGCCGGTTGGGGAGCATTATTATCTCAAACGTCATCGGTTCACCCCAGTTGATGTGAGTGCAGATAATGGAAAGCGCATTAGTATTATTTCAGGCACACATGGTGATGAGTTAGAGGGCATTTATGTTATTTCGTTATTGGCTGAATGGCTTAAAGCGAATCCCAGTCTGATTACGGGTACCATTGATTTATACCCTTCGCTGAACTCTTTGGGTATTGATTCGATTACTCGAACCGTGCCTTTTTATCAAACCGATTTGAATCGTATTTTTCCGGGTACGGCAAAAGATACTTTTCCCAATCAAATTGCCGCTGGGATTGTTGAAGCGATTCAGGGTAGTGATATTGCTATTGATATTCATGCCAGTAACATTTTTCTGCGTGAGCTACCACAGGTTCGTATTGCCAGCACTTACCGGGACAGTTTGGTGCCATTAGCAAAACAGCTGAATATGGATTTTATCTGGGTACATGATGCCATCACGGTGCTCGAGGCAACGCTGGCACATAGCTTAAACCAGTTGGGTACACATACCTTAGTGGTGGAATATGGTGTAGGTATGAGGTTAACCCCTACCTACGGAGAGCAATTATTAGACGGGCTGTTCAATTTGATGGCCGAGCAGGGTATTCTGGCTATTGCGCCCAGAAGCGTGCGCGTGCCATTTTATTCGGATCAGGGCGAAGTTTATTATGTGAACTCGCCTGCTGCAGGCTTGTTCGTACCAGCGATGGATCATTGCCAAATGGTGGTGAAAGATCAACTCATCGGACACATTCATGATCCTTATGGGGTGGAGTCTCCAGTTCCTTGTTATACGCCGGGAGCGGGTGTTCTCTTTACCCTACGGGAATATCCGATTGTGTATGAAGGCTCTTTGCTGGCGCGTATTTTTGATGATCAAAAAGGGGTTTGCGTATGATTCGACAGCCATTAGTTCATTTGGCTTCACCTAGTCGAGACGCTTATCGAGTTGATGGGTTTCGTTTTCAAACACAGGATAAAAAGGACTCTCAAACCTCGGTTGCTATTGTTTCTGGTTTAAACGGTCATGAGTTGGCACAAATGCACGTTGCTGCTCAGCTAGTGAACTTTTTGAAGGTTCGTCAGGAAGCTGATCCGAGTTTTATTACGGGTGACATTTTGGTTGTTCCAGCGGTCAATAGCTTCGGCTTTAACATGGGCGAGCGTCATTGGCCATTAGACAAAACAGATATCAATGCCATGTTTCCAGGTTATGATGCGGGTGAAACGACTCAGCGAATCGCACATCAATTATTCAAGCAGGTGAAAGGCTTTGAGTGGGGTGTCGAATTAGAAGACCGACGTGACCAATATGATTGTATTCCCTATGTGCGTATGATCAAATCGGGTTTTGAAGACGCGCAAGCAGCCAAATATTTTGGCTTACAATTTGCCCATTACCGTGATTTTGTGCCCAGTGATGCGGGTAGTCTGCAATATAATTGGTCGGTATGGGAAACCAAAAGTTATGGATTAGTGTTTGGGAATAAACAACAAATTCATCGGGATAGTACCCATCAGCTATTAGATGCCTTAATTCGCTTTCTAGCCAAGGTGGGGGCAATTCGTACGCAAATTTTCGCCGGTTATGATACGAATATTGTTACGCAAGAAGCCATTACACTCATACCGGCGCAACATGCCGGTGTGTTTGAACCCATACAAATCGTTGGTAGCTTCGTGCAAAAAGGAGACTTACTGGGTAAGGTTTTCGATGCGTTGGACGGTTCATTAAAAGAGAAAATTTACGCCCCTGTCGATGGGCTGGTGACTTGTCACTATCATTATCCTCTGATTTATCAGAATACCATTGCTTATCGTATGATTTCGATTGGCTAAGAAAACGGCTAAAAAATATCGCTTCACTCCAGTTTTTAGCCTCTCAACAATTTAGGTTTTAGAGATGCACAGGATCTCAAAATCTCAAACTAACCTTGCAAACTCAACAAGCTCACTTCTGCAGTATGTGCTTGTTGACTCACCAATTGATTAAGTTTCATTGCGTCTTCGGCTGCAAGTGTTAGACTGAATCGGTAATAATCAGCGAAACCTTGCACTTGCTCACTTCGGCTTAATTGTGTTTGATTTAGGCCGTAGCGTCTTATCGGCACAACGTCAATTGAACCATTATGTTTATTTAGCAACCAATTTAACCAAAAATCGTAATCTGCCGAGTCGCAGGTGAGTTCAAATCGTTGTTGTGTTGTCATGTTTTTTACTCACAAATCGTTGATATAGCAGGGGAAGTAAAACCAAAGTGATCAGTGTTGAAGTAACTAATCCACCAATAATAACAATGGCAAGTGGGCGTTGAATCTCTGAGCCTGGACCTGTAGCAAACAATAGCGGAACCAACCCTAAAGCAGCAATACTGGCGGTCATGAGCACGGGGCGTAAGCGACGTTTAGCACCTTGCACAAAAATTTGGTTAGGGCTGATACCTTGTTGCTCAAGTCGATTAAAGGTATCTAACATGACTACACCGTTGAGAGTGGCAATACCGAGTAAGGCAATGAAACCAATTGAGGCAGGTAAAGAAAGGTATTCTCCACTTAAGTAAAGTGATACGATACCGCCAATCAGGGCAAAGGGGATGGTTGACAGTGCCAGCAGGGTCATTGACCAACGTTTTAACGTGACGACCAGAAGTAAGACAATAAATAGAACGCCCAAAGAAATGATCCAGCTCAGTCGTTGATTTACCCGTTGTTGATTTTCAAACTGACCGCCAAATACTAGATGATAGCCCTCGGGTAAGTGTAAATCAGCTAATCTGTGTTGAGCATCAACCACGACACTACTCAAATCACGCTCGGCCACATTAACCAGCACTACCGCAAAACGCTGTCCTTGTTCTCGACTGATCGAAACAGCCGACTCGCTCCGTTGAGCCGTTGCCAAATCACTCAATAGAAGACCAGAGGCAGTACTATTAGGGATGGGTAGTAGACTCAGATCATTGAGTGACTCATCTAATACCCCAGAGCCTCGAAGCACAATGGGAGTACGTCGATTAGCTTCATAGACAGTGCCTGCAGGAACACCCTCCAATTGACTGCGCAAGTAGCTTTGTAGTTCATCGACAGTGAGTGAAAAGTGGCGGATTTTTTCATGATCTAACGTAAAGTTGAGATATTGCAAACCATCATTGGTCGGCGTGAATACCTCGCTGACACCTTCCATGCCCTGCAGTCGTTCATAAACATAACTGGCAAGTTGGGTGAGTTGATGACTATCATTACCATAAATTTTGATGGCAATATCACCACGAGTACCCGTCAGCATTTCAGAAACACGCATTTCAATCGGTTGTGTGAGGGTGGTATTAATGCCCGGAAACTGTTCTAATACCCTTTGAATCGCTTGTTTCACAGCTTCTTTATCGTAAGGCGTGCGCCAGCTATGGGCAGGATGTAAACTAACAAAAGTGTCAGTATCGTTTAATCCCATTGGGTCAAGCCCAATTTCATCTGAGCCTGCACGAGCGATAATCGCTTTGATTTCGGGTACTTGGCTTAACAATGCTTGTTGCACACGACTATCTAAGGCTAAGGAGTCGATTAGGTTAATGGATGGCGTTTTCTCCAACTGCACAATCAAATCACCCTCATCCATTGTTGGTAGAAAAATTTTACCGATTTGTCCGAATAGAAACGTGGCACCCACTAAGGCGACACTAGCAAATCCGAGTAGCGTGAGTGTGTGGGCTTGCCAGCGTATCAGTCCTCGTTCATAAGCGCACTCTAACCGATCTAACCAATTCAGTTGACTAGGGTGGTGATGCTTTATGAGTTGAGCGGCAATGGTCGGTATGACTAATAAAGCCAGCAGCAATGCAGAAATGAGCGTAAATATAATACTCAGTGCGACAGGTTTAAAGAGCTTTCCCTCAATATCTTCAAGGCTGAGTAAGGGGAGAAAAATCAGTACAATAATGGTCATGCCCACGCCAACGGGTATCGCCATTTCCTTAACGGCACAAGCGATAAGGTGAAGTTTAGGCAATCGATGTTGTGGAGACTTTTGCAGTCGATGGACAATGTTTTCAACCACAACCACCCCGTTATCGACAATAAGTCCTAAGGCGATGACCAAGCCGCCCAAACTCATTAAGTTGGCAGAAATACCTAATGCATAAAGCCAAATAAAACTAATGATTAATGCCATAGGTAACAGGGTAGCAACTGTTAAGGCTGCACGCCAATTGCCTAAAAACACAATAAGCAATAACAAAACAAGCGCAATCGCTTCCAGCAGTGCTTTACTGATCGTTTTAATAGCGCGATCAATCAGTTGACCACGATGATAGAAAATGTTGATGCTTAGGCTATCAGGTAGAGAAGGAGTTAAGCTGATTAGTTTTTTTTCGACTTCATTCAGTACGGCTTTGGTGTCTACTCCAGTCGTTGCCAACACAATACCCTGAACGGTTTCTCCTTCGCCATTGCGTGTGACGCCACCATAACGTGTGAGACTGCCCATGCGTACCCTAGCCACATCACCAACCGTGATGGCTTGATGATTGGCCGTGTTAATGCGTAAAGCGGCAATGGCTTGGGTGCTGGTGAGTGAGCCTAGGCTACGCACAATTAATACCTCTTCGCCTTCAACTAAACGCCCAGCGCCATCATTTTGGTTATTTTCTAGCAATGTACTCTGAAGCTGCGCAAAGGTGATGCCATGAGCCACCATGCGTTGCGGATCGGGTTCAACTTCGTAGCTACGCACTTCACCTCCCAAGGCGTTGACGTCGGCAACACCCGCGATGGTACGTAGTGTTGGCCGGATGACCCAGTCGAGCAGTTGACGTCGTTCTGCAAGGGAAAGTGTGGGGCTATCTAAAGTGAACATCAAAATATCACTTAATGGCGTTGTTGGAGGGGCGATGCCACCCTCTAGTCCAGATGGTAGTTTGTCACGCAGTCCATTTAAGCGCTCGGCTACTTGCTGACGCGCCCAATAAATGTCCGTGCCATCTTCAAAGGTCACGGTAATATCGGTGAGAGCATACTTGGTCATCGAGCGAAGTGTTTTTTGTTTGGCGATGCCCAGCATTTCTGTTTCAACCAAAGCGGTAATGCGACTTTCGATTTCTTCAGGCGTCATGCCAGGGGCTTTCAAAATCACTTTGACCTGCGGACTGGTGACATTGGGGAAAGCATCAATCGGGGTTTTTAACCACGCAAATGTACCCAATGACAGTAAAACGAGTAGTATTAGCCAAACGAATAAGCGTTGCGTTAGTGCAATATCTATCCAACGATTCATCATGGCGCGACGCTTTCTGTGTAGATGGCTTTAGCAGCGGCTGTACCACTGATAATCACTGCGGACTTCGCACTCAACTCATTAGCTTTTACGACCCAACCTTCTCGTGTTGCCCGCACCAGTTCAACTCTCATGGCACTCAGTTGTTGCTCGGCTAATACGAAAATATGAGGCAAATTGTTTACATAAACAATAGCCTGACGAGGCAAACGCCAATTGGGTAATTCAGTTATGCTGTTTTGGCTCACTTGAACGTAAACACGTTGCCCAGCGCGTAAGTTAGGATGTTGAAAGTTGGCAGTGACTATGACCTTTTGTGCATCTGAAAGCCGGTTTTGAATATTGATAATCTTAGCTGTTGACCCATCCACTAACCTCAGTTTATCACCAATTTGTAATTGGCCTAGTTGATCTAGTGTCAATGCCACTTCCAGCGTTAGCGCATCACTGGTAAGTAGGTTCATCAGTGTTTGATTGGCATCAAAACTATCTCCTACAGTCAGTGCAATCTGTTGTATCTTGCCGTCGGCTGGCGCGTTGAGCGTGATGTGACCCTCTAAATGACGATTCTTGGGGTCTTTTAGTAAAGCAAGTTCTGATTCAGTTAATTCCATACGTGCTATTTGTGTGAAAATGGCAAGGGCATTTTCCTGTGCCTGTTGGTATTCTGTTTGTGTCACTTCATATTGTTTGGGGGCAATGATGCCTTCTTTAAGTAATTGCGCCTCGCGTTGTATTTTTTGTTGCGCTAAGTGTGCGCTGCTGAGTGCATTGTGATACAGATGTTCGAGTTTTTGTAACTCTGGTACAAAAATTTCGGCCAGTACTTGACCTTGTTTAACCGAGTCTCCCACCTTAACATGCAATTGCTTTACTTGCAGTGCATAGGGCTTAGCAACTGTCCATCTTGAATTTGGTGCTTGTTGCACGACACCAATGGCAGTAGTGCGAATAGCGACATCATCAGCAACAGGTGGTGTGGTGTGAATTCCCAGAGCTTGCTGCTGATCAGGGGTAATGATGGGGAGTGTTGCTGCCGATAAAAAAGGGTGGTTAAGCGACAAGAGTGCGGCACAAAGCTGTATTAGACGCATATTTATTCTCAAAAACGATTGCAAAAGTAGAGCACAGACAGTGATTGTGCAAACGAGATAGAAATTGAAGCTAATGTAACTTTGGCGGTTTTTGCAATTGATGCAGATTAGGATTCGCAAGGAAATGAGAAAGGTTGGTAGAGTATTTTTGCGTGTGTACAGATGGTAGTTTGAGGTGAACAAATTCGGGTATTAAACTCAGTTGATGGGCACATGCATCGTGTTCGGCTAAATGTTGAGTTGATTCATGCGATAAATCAAAGTGAACATCACCATTCAATTTATGGTGGTGTGCCAGATGACCGATGTGTGCTAGTTGGTGCTCTAGATTTTGTGCAGCTAAATTAATGCTGGCTTGAGTTTGCAAGCTTAACCAAGGCAATATTCCTAACAATAACCAGACAACAAAACGTTTGTTCAACGTCACTCTCCAAAATGTGATAGTGTTGATTATATCGAAAACAGAGTTGTTATCAAGCGCAGGCAAAAAGCCCTCAAAATTATTAAGGGCTTTTATTAAGGCTATTGTTTTTTACTTCAAAAAGTTAGCCACAGCAGCAGCAACGTCTTCATTGGCTAAATCGACAAAGAAGTGGTCGCCACCATCAATAGTGGTGATGGTCACATTTTTCTGACCTTTAATCGCTTCTAAGCGTTTTGGTAGTTCAGGTACAACGGTGTCTTCAGAACCGACAATAACCAATGTTGGTTTTTTGATCGACTTAAGCACCGTTGGCGTATCAAATTTCGGCTTAACGTCATAGTAATCGACAAAAGCTTCTGCCGTTACCTGAGATTTCTCGCAATAGATAAAGTCGGTATCTTTCATCAGCTCTTTGCCTTTGCCCGCTTTAACCATGTCTTTAGCGGTTTTCAATACCGAATTTAAAGGCTTACCATATCTTTCTTGGTATTTTTTGCCAGACTGTTGCTCACCCGTAGCAGGAGCCAATAAGATGACTTTATTGATGGCATCGCTATCTTTTTCGCTCACATACCAAGCGATTTGGTTACCGCCGCGTGAATGTCCCATGACCGATACTTTCTTTACACCATGTTGTTTAAGCCAATCCATCCAGACAGCGACTTCGGCAATGGCATCGGTATGTTTATGGGTATGAGGTGTTGCACAATCGTACTCGCCATGACGATCATTGAGTCCCAGCGAGAGGTTCATCGACAAGCTGGTAATGCCTTCTTTGGCTAAATTGTTTTGCAAGTCAGCGTAGGTAGAGCGACCATTATGCGTTAGGGTACCGTGCAACAGTAATACCACCTTGTCACCATAGTTTTTACCGTCGGCATAAACCAAGTTCGCGTTTAATGTTTTACCTTGATAAGTCTGTTTCACATCTTCTGCTGATGCTAAGCCTGAAACACTGAGTAGACTGGCAAATAATAATGCAGATAGTTTTTTCATGGTCTTCTCTTTTTCTGTTGTGGGCGTGGCTAGTGTTTACCACTTAAATTTAACGACTGTAGGATAGCCTGTCAATCAATTCTATTTGAATTTGAAGATTAGGTAATTTGATGCTTGAGGTGCTGATAACAAAAAAGCCCCAGTGTGAACTGAGGCTTTGTGAGTGAACTGTTGAGCCTTGTATTAAGCCGCAGCCACAATATTAAATCCACCATCGACATAAATAACATGGCCAGTAATACCGCTAGACAAGTCAGAGGCTAGGAATGCAGCGGTGTTGCCCACTTCTTCAATGGTGACGTTTTTACCTGTAGGTGTCATCTCAGCCACATTGTCGAGCATGGTACGGAAATCTTTAATGCCACTTGCGGCAAGGGTGCGAATGGGACCGGCTGAAATACTGTTGACACGAATGCCTTCTTTACCTAAATCGACGGCTAAATAACGTGTCGTTGCTTCGAGTGCCGCTTTGGCAATGCCCATGGTGTTGTAGTTAGGAACAGCACGTACAGCACCCAAATAAGATAGGTTAATAATGCTGGCTTGGCGACCTTTCATTAAGGGATAAGCCGCTTTGGTTAAAGCGGTTAAGCTATACACGCTCACTTCCATGGCGGTATGGAAACCTTCACGCGTACCGTTTTCAATCATTTTGCCATCGAGTTCGTTTTTGGG
>JACXUY010000089.1 GCA_014763665.1 Gammaproteobacteria bacterium | reverse complement strand
GGGGGGTCAAGTGGTGGCAGTAGGAACAACGGTCGTTCGTGCATTAGAATCGGCGGCGCTTTCGGGTGAATTGAAAGCCTTTGTGGGTGAAACCGATATTTTCATTACGCCAGGTTTTGATTTTAAGGTGGTGGATGCCTTGATTACCAATTTTCACCTGCCAAAATCGACGTTATTAATGCTAGTGAGCGCTTTTGCGGGTTATGATCGCATGAAAAGGGCTTATGCTCATGCTGTTGCACAAGAATATCGGTTTTTTAGTTATGGTGATGCGATGCTGTTATCGCGTTGTACTCAGGAAAAGTGTTAATGTTGCGAGCTATATGTGCCTTATCTATGGTAATCATTTTACAAGGTTGCGCCTATTGCTACCGTTGAGCTAATGAAACAATAAAGAATAGTATGAGTAAAATGCAGTTTTCGTTGCTCAAGCAACAGGGTAAAGCGCGTCGTGGACGCATGGTTTTCGAGCGTGGTGTGGTAGAAACACCAGCATTTATGCCCGTTGGTACCTATGGTGCAGTCAAAGGGGTTTCACCAGAAGAAGTTGCCGATGTTGGTGCGCAAATATTACTGGGTAACACCTTTCATTTGTTTTTGCGTCCTGGCTTAGAAGTGATTGAATCATTCGGCGGCTTGCATAACTTTATGAATTGGCATGGCCCGATTCTGACCGATTCTGGTGGTTTCCAAGTCTTTAGTTTGGGAGAATTACGCAAGATTACCGAACAGGGCGTCAAGTTTCAATCACCGGTTGACGGCGCTAAAATCTTTATTGGTCCTGAAGAGTCCATGCATATTCAAACGGTGTTGGGTTCGGATATCGTCATGATTTTTGATGAATGTACGCCTTACCCTGCGACTCACGATCAAGCTCGTTTTTCGATGGAGTTATCCTTACGCTGGGCGCAACGCTCGCGCGATGCTTATCAGGGTAAGGGGGCTTTGTTTGGTATTGTGCAAGGCGGTATGTACGAAGATTTGCGCGATATTTCACTCAAAGGACTGGTGGATATTGGGTTTGATGGTTACGCCATTGGTGGGTTATCGGTTGGAGAACCTAAAGCGGATATGGCGCGGATTTTAGATCATACAGCGCATCAGTTGCCCACCGATAAACCACGTTATGTGATGGGAATTGGTAAGCCAGAGGATTTGGTGGAAGCGGTGCGTCATGGTGCGGATATGTTCGATTGTGTTATGCCAACACGCAATGCGCGTAACTGCCATATTTTTACCCGACGTGGTGTGATGAAGTTACGTAATACCCGCTACAAGAAAGATACCAAACCGATTGACCCCCATTGTTCTTGCTATGCGTGTCGTAATTTTTCAAGAGGTTACTTACATCATCTCGACAAACTTAGAGAAAGTTTAGGGGCGCGCTTAAATACCATTCATAATCTGCATTATTACCAGCAATTGATGCAAGCTATGCGCAAGGCGCTAGATGAAGATCGATTCGATGCCTTTGTTGAACAGTTTTATGCTGAACAAGCTATGGGCGTAGATGCTTTAGATGTGGCATAATAGCGTAAATTTAACTGGATTTTTTATTTTAGGAAAGAGAGTACTCCCATGATCGACTTTTTAATCAGTTCAGCCCATGCTAATGATGCCGCAGCGGCTTCCACCGAGCAAAGCATGATGAGCATTTTAATGCTGGTTGTGCTATTTGCTGTGTTTTATTTCTTGCTGATTCGTCCTCAGCAGAAACGTGTTAAAGAGCACAAAGCACTGGTTGAAGGTGTGAAGAAAGGTGATGAAATCGTCACTTTTGGTGGCGTTTTGGGTCGTGTGACTAACGTGGGTGATGCCTTTGTTGATTTGGAAATTGCCAACAATGTGACCGTTAAAGTGCAAAAACAAAGTATTGCCAATATTATGCCTAAGGGAACAATGGCTGATGCTTAATGCATTTTGTTGAAGAAAGGGGCAGTTTTGCCCCTTTCGTTTTTTCTGTCATCTCGACAAAGAAGGTTTGTTGTTTATGCTCGTTCAACCCAATACCCGTTCGGTAGCAAATATTTATCCGTTATGGAAGGCCATGCTTGTTGTATTACTTTGTTTTATTGGCTTTGTTTACGCATTGCCGAACATTTATCCAGAAGACCCAGCCATTCAGGTTTCTTCAGTTAAAGGTGACCCCTTAGCGGAGCGTGAGTTGGCTTCGGTGCAGCAAGCCTTGCTTTCTGCGGGTTACGAGGTTAAGTCGGTTGAATTGGATAACGGGCAGGTATTGGTTCGCTTTAATGATACGGAAACTCAGCTTAAAGCGCAGGATACCTTAAAATCGGGTTTAGGACGTAGTTTTATTGTTGCTTTGAACCTAGCCCCAAGCACGCCCGAATGGTTAAGCAGTATTGGCGGTCGTCCAGCACCTTTAGGTCTCGATCTACGCGGCGGTGTGCATTTTCTATTCGATGTGGACATGGATGCGGCGGTCACTGGTTATTATCAACGCCATGTCACCGATTTAAAGCGCTTACTGCGCAGCGAGCAGATTCGTTATCAAGAAGTAGCGCTTGAAAATGAAATTTTTACGCTTCAGCTGCGAGAAGGTCAGGATGTGAGTTTTGAGAAAGTTCGCCAATTGATTGAAAAAAATATGCCTGATTTAGTCTTGATAGACAATGAAGGTGTGACCAGTCACTGGCAGTTTAATAAAACAGCCGTTGCTGAATTTAAGAAATCCACCGTGCAACAAAATGTCACCACCTTGCGTAATCGGGTTAATGAATTGGGTGTTGCCGAACCCTTGATTCAACAGCAAGGCGAGCGTCGTATTGTCGTGCAGTTACCGGGTGTGCAAGACTCTGCTCGCGCTAAAGAAATTTTAGGTGCAACAGCTACACTGGAATTCCGTTTGGTCGATGAAAAAGGCGATGTGCAAGCAGCGATTGCGGGGCGTGTTCCAGCTGGTAGCAAGCTTTATGGTTCGCGTGATGGCCGCCAATTACTGCTCAAGACTGATGTGATTGTTACCGGTGACTCGGTTACTGATGCTAAGTCGGGATTGGATACGCAGGGCGGTTCACCGATGGTGAGCGTCAATTTGGATGAAGCGGGCGGACGTAAAATGCTCGAAACCACCAAAGCCAATGTCGGTAATCGTATGGCGGTGGTGTTTATCGAGTCGCGCATTGAGAGTAAAGTAGTGGATGGTGAAACGGTTAAAACGCGTGTGACAACTCAGGATGTCATTAACGCTGCTGTTATTCGTGACCAATTTGCCAATCGTTTCCAAATTACAGGATTAGATACAGTACATGAAGCGCGTAACCTTGCCTTGTTGTTGCGTGCTGGTGCCTTATCAGCTCCTATGGAAATTGTTGAAGAGCGGACTGTTGGTCCTTCATTGGGCGCAGAAAACATCGAGAAAGGTGTTTGGTCTATTATTGTTGGTTTCGTCGCCGTGCTTTTGTTCATGTTGTGGCGTTATAAGTTATTAGGGCTTTATGCCAATATCGCTCTTTTGGTAAACGTGTTTTTAATTATGGCCTTGTTAAGCACGATGCAGGCAACTTTAACGCTACCAGGTATTGCTGGTATTGTTTTGACCATGGGCATGGCGGTCGATGCTAACGTTTTGATTAACGAACGTATTCGTGAAGAGTTGCGCAATGGACATACCACTTTTGCTGCCATTCAAGCGGGTTTTGATAAGGCTTTCTGGACCATTGCTGACTCGCACGTAACTCAGTTACTCACCGCTTTATTGTTATTTGCATTTGGTTCAGGTCCGATTAAAGGCTTTGCCATCACGCTGACGATTGGCGTCATTACGTCGATGTTTACCGCTTTAATGGTGTCTCGTTTGCTGGTGCATTGGACTTATAGCAATAAAAAAATAACCCGTGTGTCGGTGTAAGGGGAGAAGTGTGATGTTTGGTTTAAGTTTGGTTAACACTAAAATCCCGTTCATGAACTACCAGAAGTACTGGATGTGGTTTTCAGCGATTTTAACAGCGGTGTGTTTAGCGGGTATTGTGACTAAAGGCTTTAACTTTGGTATTGATTTTACCGGCGGCTTAGCTGTCGAAGTAGCCTATGAACAGCCGGTTGAGTTAGAGCCTTTGCGTCAACAATTAGCTGCTTCTGGTTTTGAGCAGGCGGTGGTGCAGCATTTTGGTTCGACGCGTGAAGTATTAATTCGTACCGCTTCTCAAGAAGATGTGAGTGCGCAGGCTTTATCGGAAAAACTGTTAGCAGTTTTGTCGGTAAATGCCAATCCTCATGTCATTAAGCGTACTGAGTTTGTCGGTCCGCAAGTGGGTGATGAGTTAGCCAGCGATGGCTTAATTGCCCTAATCGCCGCTTTTTTGATTATTACGGTTTATGTATCGGTACGTTACGAAATTCGCTTCTCTTTGGGAGCGATTTTGGGTGTGGTGCATGACGTGATTATCGTTGCCGGCATTTTTGCATGGATGGGCTGGCTGGTCGATTTAAGTGTGTTGGCGGCTATTTTGGCCATTATTGGTTATTCCATTAACGATACCATTGTTGTGTTTGACCGGGTGCGCGAAAACTTCCGTACCTTACGAGGTTATAGTCCAAAAGAGGTGATGGATGCGGCCATTAACCAAACCCTCTCTCGTACGGTGATGACCTCTTTCACCACCTTGTTGGTGGTGGTGGTGCTCTTTTTCACCGGTGGTGAAGCGCTGCACTTGTTCGCTCTAGTACTGATTATTGGTATTGCTTTTGGTACTTATTCTTCGGTTTACGTGGCTTCGTCATTAACCCTAGCTTTAGGTATTACACAAGATGATTTGATGCGTAAGGATAAGGGTAAGGATAAATCAGCAGTGGAAGCAGAAATGATTGCGGACTTCTTGCAAAAAGAAGCTTCACGAGGTATCAAATGACCATTCCTTGGCAAGATGAAATTGATCGCCGTAGAACCTTTGCCATTATTTCGCACCCGGATGCCGCCCAGCCTTTCAACGCTTAAAACCACCTTTCATTGCACACCACAATCACATCTCTACGTACTGAATTTAAAGGCTTTTTGTCTTTTTCTCGTTTCTTTGCTTTTCAATGATGTTCAAGCGTAACCTCGGAAAGTGTGTACAAACTTGAGTACAAATCACCATATTTACCGTTTTTAGCCAAATTCCATGACACAAAC
>JACXUY010000088.1 GCA_014763665.1 Gammaproteobacteria bacterium | reverse complement strand
TTAAGGCAATGAGCGATGTGATTGTGGCTAACCGACTAGTTGATGAAATCAGTGATGCCGCGGACAAAGTCTATACGCGCGATTTATTTGGTAAGGATTAAAAACATAAAGCTCAATATGCAAATAATTTCAAAAAATGTAATAGCCACTTCAGGGGTTAAATTTGGCACAAGCGGCGCAAGAGGATTGGTCGAACAATTTACTCCAGAGGTCTGTGCTGCTTTTACCGCTGCATTTATCGATGCGATGCGACAAGGATTTGAGTTTACTCACGTCTCAATTGGCATTGACCGTCGTCCAAGCAGCCCAGATATGGCCGCTGCCTGCTGTGCAGCAGTACAAGAGCTTGGGTTAGAAGTTGATTATTTTGGGGTGTTGCCAACGCCCGCAATGGCTTATCAGGCACTCAAAGCAAAACAGCCGGCCATTATGATTACGGGCAGTCATATTCCTTTTGACCGAAATGGTATTAAATTCTATCGTCCGGATGGTGAGATAACCAAGGTGGATGAGGAATTGATCGTATGCAGTGAAGCCATTGTGCCAACTATATCGACATTGACTGTACCAAGTGTTAAACACGAAGCAGAGCAGTTGTATATAGAGCGTTACTTGAATTTGGTTAAGCCCAGTCTACTGCAAGGCAAGCGTGTCGGTATTTATCAACATTCCTCAGCAGGTCGAGATTTATATGAGAAACTCTTTAGACTCTTGGGGGCTGAAGTAATCGCTTTAGGGCGTTCAGTGGCCTTTGTACCGATAGATACCGAAGCAGTTCGTGAAGAGGATATTGAGCAGGGAAAAATCTGGGCAAAAACTGAAAAGCTGGATTTTTTGTTTTCGACCGATGGGGATGGCGACCGGCCATTAATCGCTGATGAAACTGGAAAATGGTTAAGAGGGGATATTGTTGGCTTGCTGACCGCTCGCTATCTTAAAATTGATGCCTTGGCTATACCGGTTAGCTGTAATACCTCAATAGAAGCCTCGCAAGCTTTTAAAACCGTTGTGCGCACAAAAATTGGCTCGCCTTATGTGATTGAAGGCATGCAAGAACTGAACCAGAGCTTTGATCGAGTAGCTGGTTTTGAAGCCAATGGCGGTTTTTTGTTGGGAACTGATGTTTTGGTTAATGAGCAGACGATTGCGGCTTTACCCACTAGGGACGCGGTTTTACCAATACTGGCTTTAATGGCTGCCTCTATTGAATCCGCGCAACCGCTATCCCGTTTAGTGGCCGACTTGCCACAACGTTTTACAGCTAGCGACCGTTTACAAAGCTTTGCAACCGAAAAATCACAGCAGCTTATACAGAGGTGGTCAAAAACTCCACAACAAGGGTTAAAAACGCTTGGTTTAAATCACAAAAAGATAATTGAGCAAAATGAAACAGATGGTTTGCGTTGGACGTTTGATGACCAAACGATTGTGCATTTGCGCCCATCCGGAAATGCACCGGAGCTTCGCTGTTATATTGAAGCGGAATCTGAGCACTCGGCGCACATATTACTGAATCAAATACTTGGCAAGCTTGTGGTTTTAGCCGCATAAATTAGAATCCGTAGAAATTTAAAATTTGAGAATAGATCAATGAAGAAAAGAGCATTAATTACAGGTGTTACAGGGCAAGATGGCTCCTATCTTGCAGAGTTTTTATTGGAAAAAGGGTATGAAGTGCATGGCATCAAGCGTCGTGCCTCATCGCTTAACACCCAGCGCATAGATCATATTTACCAGGATCCGCACGTAGATAATGCCAACTTCATTCTTCATTATGGTGATTTAACGGACTCTTCTAACCTCACTCGTATTCTGTCAGAGGTTCAGCCAGATGAAGTTTATAATCTAGGTGCACAATCGCACGTTGCGGTCTCTTTTGAGGCGCCAGAATATACCGCGGATGTTGATGCAATCGGTACTTTGCGTTTATTAGAAGCCATACGCTTTTTAGGGTTAGAAAAGAAAACCCGTTTTTATCAAGCCTCTACTTCTGAGTTGTACGGCCTTGTTCAAGAAATTCCACAAAAAGAAACTACACCGTTCTATCCACGTTCACCTTATGCGATAGCGAAGATGTATGCCTATTGGATTACCGTAAACTACCGCGAAGCTTATGGCATGTATGCCTGTAACGGGATTTTGTTTAACCACGAATCGCCACGCCGTGGTGAAACATTTGTAACCCGTAAGATTACCCGTGGCTTGGCTAATATCGCTCAAGGCCTTGAGAAATGTTTGTTTATGGGGAATATGGACGCCTTGCGTGACTGGGGCCATGCCAAAGATTACGTACGTATGCAATGGATGATGTTGCAACAAGACCAGCCGGAAGATTTTGTTATCGCCACGGGTGTGCAGTATTCAGTGCGTCAGTTTATCGAATGGTCAGCGAAAGAGTTGGGCGTAACCGTGGAATTCATAGGTCAAGGCATCGATGAAAAAGGCATTGTTAAAGCGATTGAAGGCAATAAAGCTCCAGCACTGAAAGTGGGTGATGTGATTGTCCAGGTGGATCCGCGTTATTTCCGTCCTGCGGAAGTAGAAACCCTGTTGGGTGACCCAACAAAGGCGAAAAACAAACTGGGTTGGACACCAGAAATCACTGTACAAGAAATGTGTGCTGAGATGGTGGCTGAAGATTTGAAAGTGGCTCAACGTCATGCATTCCTTAAGGCGAATGGCCATGACATTGCGGTATCGGTTGAAGAAGGTCGATAAGTCATGAGTGCGAAGCGTATCTTTGTTGCGGGTCATAAAGGCATGGTGGGCAGTGCGATAGTCCGCCAGCTATCGCAAGATCCTCAAAACGTTATTATTACCGCCATTCGTGCCGAACTTGATTTAACCAATCAACAAGCGGTGAATAGCTTTTTTGAGGAACAAAATGTTGATCAGGTTTATCTGGCCGCAGCCAAGGTGGGTGGTATTCACGCCAATAATGAATATCCTGCTGAATTTATCTATGAAAACTTGATGATTGAAGCAAATATTATACATGCGGCACACCAAAACGATGTGCAGCAGTTGCTGTTTCTCGGTTCTTCTTGCATTTACCCGAAAATGGCGCCTCAGCCGATGAAAGAAGATGCCTTGCTGACAGGGACGCTTGAATGCACCAATGAGCCTTATGCTATTGCCAAGATTGCGGGCATCAAGCTATGTGAAAGCTATAACCGACAGTATGGTCGTGATTATCGTTCGGTGATGCCTACTAACCTCTATGGCGAAAATGATAACTTTCACCCTGAAAATTCCCATGTGATTCCGGCGTTACTGCGTCGTTTCCATGAAGCAAAATTGGCAAATGCGCCTGTAGTCAATGCCTGGGGAACGGGCAAACCCATGCGTGAATTTTTGTATGTGGACGAAATGGCCGAGGCGTCAATTTTCGTAATGAACTTGGATTCAGAAATCTATCAGCGAGAAACTCAACCTATGCTGTCGCATATTAATGTGGGAACCGGCGTTGATTGCACTATTAAGGAATTAACGGAAACGGTTGCTAAGGTGGTGGGTTATCAAGGTGAAATTCATTGGGATAGCACTAAGCCAGACGGTACTCCTCGTAAATTAATGGATGTATCGCGTTTAGAACGTTTGGGCTGGAAAGCGAAAATCAGCCTCGAAGAAGGCCTCACCAAAACCTATGCTTGGTTCTTGGCACATCAGGATAGCTTCCGCAAATAAGTATGCTAGGTCTTGAGGATTTCAAACAGCTTGTCGCAAATGCGCCTTTGTTTGCGATTGATTTGGTAGTGCTGAATGAACAAAACCAAATCTTGCTTGGTCAGCGCAAAAACGCGCCGGCCAAAGGTTTTTGGTTTGTACCAGGCGGTCGGGTATTTAAAAATGAATCCCTTGAAAATGCAGTGAAGCGCATTTCCCAAGTTGAGTTGGGCTGTATGTTAAATCGAGAAGCATTGCATTTTTTAGGACTCTTTGACCACTTTTATAGCGATAGTTTTTTTGATAAGCAAATCTCAACACATTACATCAACGCAACCCATGGGATTCGCTTAGCTGTTGAGCAATTAAATTTGCCAACTGAACAGCACAAGGTTTATCGCTGGGTTGATGTAGATGATCTTGCGCAAGATGAAACGGTTCATTCATTTAGCAAAATATTTATAGATGATTTAAAACAGTGGTTAAACTATGATTAATATTATTCTTTGCGGCGGCTCTGGATCGCGTCTTTGGCCCTTAAGCCGAACTATGTTGCCCAAACAATTTGTGCGTTTATTTAATGGTCGCTCTCTGTTTCAAGACACAGTTTTGCGTAACCAATCACTTTGTCAGCACTCTATGGTTGTCTCCAATCGCGAGCAGTATTTTTTAGCGGTGGATCAATTGGATCAGATTCAGTCGCATAATGCCCAATTTTTATTGGAACCCGTTGGCCGCAATACCGCACCAGCGATTACTTTGGCTTGTATGGCTTTAGATGCCGATGATTTAGTGTTTGTGACCACATCGGATCATTTGATAAAAGACCAGCAAGCTTACGAGAAAGCCGTGAATGAAGCCAAAAAACTGGCCGAACAAGATTATTTGGTGACCTTTGGTATTCAGCCCACCTACCCGGAAACGGGTTTTGGGTATATAGAGGCCGTTGGCCATGATGTGCGTTCATTCAAAGAAAAGCCCGATGCCGTCACTGCACAAGCCTATATTGATCAAGGGAACTATTATTGGAATTCGGGCATGTTCTGCTTTAAAGCCGGAGTCTTTTTGGTGGAATTAGAAAAGTACAGTCCGGAAATTTATCAGGCTTGTAAAGCTGCGATGCCGCAAAACACGGATTGCGCAGAAATTTCAATTGGTTTGGATGCCATGCAAGCGATTCCAGAAGACAGCATTGACTATGCGGTGATGGAAAAATCCGACCTAGTCAAAGTCGTAGCTTGCGATATGGGCTGGTCAGATTTAGGCAGTTTTGATGCGCTTTATGATGAAGTCAAAGAAGCCGCGCAAACCAACGCAGTCCTTGCTCGACTGGATAATTCTCCTGCACCAATCTGTGTTGATTCCACCAACAATTTGATTGTGACGCATGATCGTCAAATCGCCTTGGTGGATGTTCAAGATTTATTAGTGGTTGATACCAGCAATGCAATCTTGATTAGCCAAAAAGGCAGTAGTCAAAAAGTTAAAAATGTCGTTGCCGAAATTAAAAAGTCTAAACCTCAACTGGCTGAAATTCATCGTCTTGCCCATCGCCCTTGGGGGACTTATGAAGTGCTGGTCGATA
>JACXUY010000032.1 GCA_014763665.1 Gammaproteobacteria bacterium | reverse complement strand
CTCATGCTGTATAACCACCACATCATACAAAAGAACCTTGGACATGTTTCACCAATGACCAAGCTGAGAGAATGGCAAACAAATCATCCTGATTTGTTGATAAAAAACCTAGATAATCAGTCGATTCCCAACAGATTTCACAGTCATTCTGCTTAAAAAAATAAACAAAACCCGTTTAGCAAGCTAAAGATCAGCAGCAAAACAGGATACGAAGGGCGAGCTTACGCAAGCCTTCCTTAATCAACCAGTGCCACCGCTTTAATCAGCGCTACCACCGACTGCCCTTGTGTCAGGGCTAACTTATGTACCGCTTTTTCGGTTACTTCACTTAATAGCTGTTGTCCGTCTGCTGTGCGCAAGGTGACCAGCTGCTTACCCGCACCATAGGGTTCGATGCTGGCAATACTCACGGACACTTGATTGAGTACACTAATCGCATCCAGCTTGTGTAAGGCTAAAGACACATCAGAAGCCATAATACGCAGACGTTGTTCCCCTACAGGCAAGCCGGGTGGCAACTGCAAGCACATATCACCACAAACAAACTGGCGTTCCTGCAAGTTTTCAACGACACGTCCCTGCCAAACGGTTACCGCTCCCGACTCACTAAACAAAGGCGAATCGACACGAGAAAGGGCTTCTTTAAGCGTTTCGATGCGCTCAATCAAGCCTTCGTGCATAAAAATAACTCTATCTGCCAAACGCTCCACTTCGTGGGCGCTATGCGAAACCATTAAAATAGGCACACCGACTTGTTGCGATAAATGCTCCAGAAAGGGCATAATCTCACGCTTGGTAATGGCATCCAATGCCGATAAAGGCTCATCGAGCAATAGGAGTTGTGGACTGGAGAGTAAGGCACGCCCAATAGCGACCCTTTGTCGCTGGCCACCAGAAAGTGCATCAATGCGACGTTCGAGCAGTTCTTCGATACCCAGTAATCGAGCGATAGGTTCAAGCTCCAAACGTCTGAGCGCCTTGGGCGTGCGCACATAGCCGTAGAGCAGGTTTTGTTTTACACTTAAATGTGCAAACAGACTGTGTTCTTGAAACACTAAGCCAATGCGGCGTTTGTGCAAAGGCACAAATACCCTTGTATCTTGCCAAACCTGATCGCCAAAACGCACCACAGCACCATCGGCTCTTTCTAAGCCAGCCACCAAGCGTAGCAATGTCGTTTTACCGCAACCCGAACGACCAAAAATTGCCGTTACGCCCTGCATAGGCAAATGAATATCGACCTGAAAATGAAAATCCTTGCGAAGGATTTCACCTGTTACTTGTAATACCTGCCCTGTCATCATAGTTTCACCGCCTCAAAACGTCGGTTCACCGCAAAAACGGTAAAGAGTACGGCAAAAGCAAACACTAATAACAATAAAGACAAGCGATGCGCCGCTGCATAATTCATGCTTTCGGCATAGTCGTAAATGACGGTTGACAACACGTGCGTTTCACCCGGAATATTACCGCCTACCATCAAAATCACGCCAAACTCACCGATGGTGTGCGCAAAAGCCAGGGTAGCAGCAATGGCAAAGCCCCCTTTACACAAGGGCAAAATAACCGTGACAAAACGGTCTAGCGCATTCGCACCCATGGCTGCCGCCACTTCTAACGGGCGACGCCCTAAATGCGAAAAGGTTTCTTGCAAAGGCTGAACAGCAAAGGGGATAGAATAAAGAACCGAGCTGATGACTAGCCCTTCAAAGGTAAAGGCTAAATGCGTCAACCCCCAAGACTCAAGTGTGCTACCCACATAGCCATTTGGACCTAACAAAATGAGCATGTAAAAACCTAACACCGTTGGCGGCAACACCAGCGGCAAAGCAACAATGGCTTGCACCGCAATACGCCACATGCTTTTACCACTGGCTAACCACCAAGCCAAGGGGGTGGCGATGATTAACAAAATCAGCGTCGTTAACCCCGCCAACTCAAGGGTAAGCAATACCGCGCCCCAATCTTCGTGGCTTAATCCAAACACCTGTGTTCTCCTTAAATAGCTTAAATAAAGAACGCCTACACATAGGCAGGCGTTCTGAACAAATTAACCTAGCTTATTTTTTAGGCAGAACAAAACCATAGGCATCCATCACCTTGCGAGCGGCTGGACTCTCCATGTATGCAACAAAAGCCTTTGCCGTATCGTTATTTTCAGCGCGCTTAGTCACGATGTAGGCTTGCTTTAAGGGATTGTGCAACTTATCATCGATAAGCACATAATTAGGCGCTTTGGCTTTAACGGTGGGCGATAAAGCTAATGATAAAGCAATAATACCTGCATCGGCAGCACCCGATTCAACCATTTGGGCAGTGTGCGAAATATTTTCACCGTTAACAATTTTGGGCTGAACTTTTTCCCACAGACCAGACGCCTCTAACGCTTCCTTAGCTCGGGCTCCGTAAGGTGCATGATCTGGTGAGGCAATGGCGAACTTCTTAATTTTATCTGTTGCGGCATCCGCTAAAGTTAGCGTGCTGGCGTCGTATTTGGTGCTCCACAACACAATACGTCCCAAGGCATACATCACTGGCTCGCCTACTGCCTTACCTTCTGCTTTTAACTTGGTAGGAAAGCCAACATCGGCAGAGAAAAATACATCGTAAGGCGCATCATTTTGAATTTGGGTGAAAAACTTACCCGAAGAACCATAAATAACATTTAATTTATCATTAGGGTTAGCTTGCTCATAAGATTTAACAATTTCATTCATGGCAAACTTGAGGTCTGAAGCGGCAACAATCGTCGCTTCGCCTGCAAATACAGAAGAAAGCGGCGCCAGCGCAATCAGGCTGGCTGCCAAGAAAGATTTGAATGTCATAGAGGACTCCACAGGGTTTATAGGTTAAGTTTCGCTTGCTATAGCGCTGACACCATATCGGTAAGCGAAATATACCCGAACACCTATATAGTGTCAACAATATTTAGTTAGATAAATAACGATTTACCCATCCACTCCCAGCAACACATGACTGGCTTTAATCAAGGCACAACAAGGCTTGCCTTCAGCCAGATTCAGCTCTTGCGCGCTGTCATGCGTGACGACAGCAGTTAAGGTGTTGCCACCATCCAGCGCTAATACCACTTCGGTATTGACAGGGCCATGTGACAAACGACTGACCACCCCACACAAGCGATTACGCGCACTGGTCTTCATGCTGGCATCGGGCAAGGCTAAAATGACCCAACTGGCTTTAATTAAGCCCCAGGCTTGCGAACCCACTTTCAATTGCATACGCTCAACACTATCGTCGGTCACCGTTGCGACTAACTCATCACCGCCTTGCAATGCCAAAATCACTTCGGCATTCACAGCTCCATGTTTAATGGTTTTAACTTGTCCGACAAAAGCATTACGGGCGCTGGTTTGCATGGTGAGTCTCCTAAGCATGGGTAAAACATCGGCATCAACGCCTGCTAAACTGGCAGTCCACATGGCTTGCATGGCCGACAAGCGCTCGTGCATCATGACAATTTGCATACCAGCATGGGTGAGCTGCGCACCGCCGCCACCTTTACCGCCATGTTGACTAACCACTAATGGCTGACCCGCAAGGTTATTCATGGCATCAACGGCATCCCATGCTGCTTTATAGGTAATGCCAACTTGCTTAGCCGCTTGGCTAATACTGCCAGTGGCATCAATGGCTTGCAGCAAAAACAAACGGCGCGGACTGATTTCACCCGTACCTAAGCGTACATGCCAAGGAGCGAAAAATTCAGGCTGAGCCACTGTTAGGGTGGGCATATCGCTTGCAGATTCAGACACAGCATTTCCTCAATCATCGGTAATAGGCCTAACACTATAACGCTAGCCACAATGGGAATCAACCACCAATAAAAAGCCCCGACATTCGGGGCTTAGCTTGCTTTGTTCTAGTCACTGAGCACTAAATTATCTCGATGAATCAAACAATCATCATCCATATAACCTAAAATCGCTTCGATGGCATGAGTGGGCTGTCCCATCAGTTGTTTCGTTTCATCGGCAGCATAATTGGCCAAACCACGCGCAATTTCCACACCCTTAGCATCAACACAAATCACCACATCACCACGGCTGAAACTGCCTGAAACCGCCATCACACCCACTGGGAGCAGGCTTTTACCCTGCTCACGCAAGGCTTTCACCGCGCCACCATCTAGAGTGAGCGTGCCACGCGATTGCAACTGACTGCCGAGCCATTGTTTACGCGCAGGCATGGGATCAACATCGGGTTCAAAAAGCGTACCCAAGACTTCGCCCGAACGCAAACGTTCTAACACCCCCGCTTCACGACCAGCTGCAATGAGCGTCACCGTACCCGAACGCGCCGCCCGTTGCGCCGCACGCACTTTGGTTGCCATACCACCGCGCCCTAAAGCGCCACCGGTTGGACTGGCCATTTCGACAATGGCTGGGTCAGAAACTTTAACCGCGTGCAATAAACACGCATCAGGGTTGGAACGAGGGTCTGCGGTAAAGAGCCCTTGCTGATCGGTCAAAATTGCCAGCACTTCCGCACCGACTAAATTCGCCACTAACGCACCCAAGGTGTCGTTATCACCCAATCGAATTTCATCGGTGGCTACCGTATCGTTTTCATTAATAACGGGAATTACGCCCTGTTCTAATAAGAAATTTAACGTACTACGGGCATTCAAATAACGACGACGATCCGACAAGTCCTCATGCGTTAGCAGCACTTGCGCGGTCATGATCTGATCGTTGGCAAACAAGCTCTCCCAAGCTTGCGCCAGCCCCATTTGACCCACCGCTGCTGCTGCCTGTAAAGCAGGTAACTCTTTCGGACGAGATGTCCAGCCAAGGCGCTTAATACCTTCGGCTACAGCCCCAGATGACACCAACACCACTTCGACACCCGCCAAACGCAACGCCACCATTTGCTTGACCCAGCCTGCCATGGCTTCACGATTCAGCCCCTGACCGTCATTGGTTAACAAAGCCGAACCGATTTTCACAATCCAGCGTTTGGCCTTCACTAACTCTGCACGTTGCCTCACTCAGCTACCTCCCAATCCTCGCGTGTTTCGGGTAAGGGTTCTAAGGGTGCCGCTTTAGGCGCATTAGCAAGCGCTTGAGCTTCGCGCTGCTCATCAAGGTACTGCATAATCGCCCATGTTAACTCAGGCAAGCCCTGCCCCGTTACTGTCGAAATACGGAAAGCAGGCTCAGTCCACCCCAAATCAGCTACTAGCTTATCACAAGCAGCTTGTGCCTCTTCTTCTAACGCCAAATCCAGCTTGTTCATCACCAACCAGCGCGGTTTGTCGGCCAGTTCTTCTGAATACTTAGCTAACTCAATTTCGACCACGCGCACGCTCTGCGCTGGGTCAGCCGTTTCTTCATCAGGGGGGAACATATCCACCACGTGCAACAGCAAACCTGTACGCGATAGGTGACGCAAGAACTGCACACCCAAACCAGCCCCTTCTGCCGCACCTTCAATCAACCCAGGAATGTCGGCAATACAGAAAGTTTTATGGTTAGCAACTTTAACCACACCCAAATTCGGATACAGGGTAGTGAAAGGGTAATCGGCTACTTTAGGACGGGCCGCTGAAACCGCACGAATCAGGCTCGATTTACCCGCATTGGGTAAGCCTAGCAATCCCACATCCGCCAGAATTTTGAGCTCTAGGATAAGATTACGCATTTCACCCGCTTTACCCGGCGTACACTGACGCGGCGCACGATTGGTACTGCTCTTAAAATGCAAATTACCAATACCATGCAACCCGCCTTTAGCCACCAATAAGCGCTGACCAATGCTCAATACTTCACCAATACATTCTTCGGTATCGGCATCCCAAACCACGGTACCGACTGGTACCGACAGAATTTTATCTTTACCCCGATGCCCTGTTTTGTTGTTAGGTTGCCCATTTTCACCATTTTGCGCTTCAAAAATACGCTCAAATCGGAAATCAATTAGCGTATTCAGGCTAGCATGACCTTCTAGGTAAACATCACCCCCATCGCCACCATCACCACCATTAGGGCCACCAAAAGGAATGTATTTTTCACGGCGAAAACTGGCAATGCCATTACCACCCTTACCGGCTTTAACCTCGATGCGCACTTCATCGACAAATTTCATCATGCATTCCTTTTGATTCCTTGTGGCTGATGCCAACCCAACAAACAAAAACGCCCCGCTGCAATGTTTTGCGCGAGGCGTTTTTCGCTCGAAACCGGAAATGTGCTAAGTTAAGCCACTTCGATTGAGACGTACATACGTTGATTTGGACCCTTGCGAGCAAACTTCACAATACCGTCTGCTTTCGCATATAGAGTATGATCCACACCTAAACCAACGTTTTCGCCAGCGTGGAATTTTGTACCACGTTGACGTACTAAAATGTTACCTGCAACGGCAGCTTGGCCACCATACATTTTAACACCAAGACGCTTACTTTCTGAGTCGCGACCGTTGCGAGAGGAACCCGCGGCCTTTTTATGTGCCATGTTTAATCACTCCTATAAACGATTAAGCACTGATACCAGTGATCTTAACCTGTGTGTAATACTGTCGATGACCTTGTTTTTTACGGTAATGCTTACGACGACGGAACTTGATGATAATCACTTTATCACCACGACCATGGTCTTCAACTGTAGCCTTAACCACAGCACCAGCAACCAGTGGCCTACCCACTTTAACGCTGTCGCCAGAACCGACTAACATTACTTCGTCAAAAGAAATTTCACTACCAGCTTCAACGTCAAGCATTTCAATACGTAGGCGATCGCCTTCGCTTACGCGGTACTGCTTGCCACCAGTTTTAATTACGGCGTACATGTTTCCAAACTCCTGGAAATCAAAAAATTCGATAAGAACCTAGCATTATAGAGATTTTTAGAATCTAGGTCAAGGCATTAATGACATTTGATTTAAGAACTTCGTTAAGGCAACATCGTCACTAAATTGCTTAGCCTCTTGTTTTGCTAAGGACTTGGCTTTATCGGTTTGTTTCATTGCCAACAATACCGCCAAACGATGACGTAAAATTTCTGCATCTGCCTTGATGGCATAGGCTTTATCTAACAAGGCCAGTGCTTGATCATACTGACCCTCTTGGTAAGCCAGCCAACCAAGACTATCTAATATGTAATGCTTATTTGGCGATAAACGATCTGCTTTCTCTAACAACTGGCGTGCTTCAGGCAAAGAACGCCCTTGATCGGCCAAATAAAAACCCAGCGCATTTAACACATCGGCATTTTCGGGCGCGAGCGACAGTGCTTCGCGCATATCCTGCTCAAAACCCGCACCATCCGACAACTCATATTTAATATTGGCACGCTCTTGCCATAATTCAACAACCTGCGGATAGGAGAAAATAGCCTTATCTAACAGCGGCAGAGCCAGCTTTGCTTTTTTCTGCATCACCAGCAACTTAACATGTGCTTGCACCCAACGCACATACTCTTCATCGTTAGCCGACTCAAAAGCACTAATCAGCGCTTGCGCTTCAGCAAAACGCTTTTGCTTGCTGAGTAACTGTACGCGCCATACTAAGGCATCTAACCGATAATTACCTTGGACAACCTGCTTCCATTGCGCCACGGCGGCATCGTTTTGCTGTTGAAAATAATAAGCCTGTCCTAAATAGTAGCGTGCCATATCCGATAGGCGACGATCATCTACCAAGGGCAACAAAAGTTTTTCCGCAACAGCCGCATTACCCAATTCCAACTCAATTAACGCTAACGACATGGATACCGAATTGAGGCGCGGATTCTGTTCTAACAAGCGTGCAAATTGCGCCTTGGCCAAAGGCAATTGTTGCAAGGTGACGTATAAACGGCCTAACTGTTCGCCCACCACCAAATCTTCCGGATGACGTTGCACGTAACCGACCAACCAGTCCACACCCCGACCATCTGCCAAACGCATGGATAATGAAGCCAGCATCTGGGCGAGTTCTGGTTGATCCACATAACGCTCTAGAGCTTTTGTTAAGCGGTTGTAAGCATCAGATAAGCGATTAGCAGAAGCCAAAAACATTACCTGCACAAATTCCGCATAAGGCGATGGCTGTTCTTGCGCGATGCGTGCACTAAAAGCAATCAAGGTATCAATCGAAAGATCATCTTGAACGAGTGTTGCGGTAGCCATGTATAGACTTTTTTCACTATTGCCCTTGGCCAAACCCTGCTCGTAAAAAGACCGCCAAGCTTGCCAAGCCTTCTCAACATTGTTGGCACGCAACGCCAACACTACCTGTACTTGCCATGATTCGATACGATTGGGATTAAGCTCGGTATTCAACTGACTCGCTTGACCGAGCAATTGCGCATTACCCGAACTGGCTGATAGATCATAAGCACGTTGTGCTAAACCGGCATCACTGTAGCGTTGCGCAAGGTCAATGTACACCTGTGCCGCGCTCGCCGTTTCACCACGCAGGTAAAGCGACTCCGCAGCCAAGACTCGATATACCTGATCAGCCGTCAACTTAACGGCTGGCAACTTAGACTGGACGCTTGCTACAGGCTCACTGACTGGTAAATTTTGCTGCGCTGGGGCATTCGTTTCAATTGCACTACAAGCAGACAACATAGAAACAGATAACCAAGCCAGCCCAATCCGCCTAGCATCAGCGCGGAAGGCGATTAACGAGATTTTGCGCATAATTCTTGCAAAGCCCACCTTATTTTCGGACAATTAGTCCTTCACGTTATTTTATACAGTTCATGTTACCATGATACGCTACCAAAATGGCAGTACCAGAGTCATGATGTTAGCACATTAACTCGCTGGCAAGTTAGGGAACTTTAACAAGAACATATACACCCATGCCCCATACCATGCTCAACCAAATGTTAACCACGATCGGGATTAATCATCAAACGGCACCCGTTGATGTGCGCGAACAAGTCGCCTTCCCACCCGATCGACTGATGCAAGCGCTGAAATCATTGCGAGAGTCTGGTTTGGCGCAAGGAAGCGCTATCTTATCTACTTGTAATCGTTCCGAACTTTATCTAACCCATCGTCAGCAAGACATAACGCCTTTGCAAACTTGGCTGCACGATTTCTTTCACTTAACGCATCACACCCTCACTCCTTACACCTATATTTATTCGGGACGGGATGCGGTGTTACACATGAATCGGGTTGCTGCTGGACTCAATTCATTGGTTCTTGGCGAGCCACAAATTCTGGGTCAAATGAAAGACGCTTACGCTTTTTCACGCGAAGCGAATACACTAAATGGTTTACTCGACCGTCTCTTTCAACACGTTTTCAATACGGCTAAACTGGTTCGCACCGAAACCGCCATTGGCAGCAATCCCGTTTCGGTTGCTTTTGCCGCCGTTACCCTTGCACGTCAAATTTTTGGTGACTTAAAAACACAAAATGTACTACTCATTGGCGCAGGGCAAACTATTGAACTCGCAGCACGCCATTTAAAAGAGCAGGGTGTCAAACATATCACCATCGCCAATCGCACTCTGGCCAATGCCAGTTTACTTGCGCAAGAAGTGAATGGTTATGCCATCAACTTAGCCGACATTCCGCATCATTTGCCTGAAGCAGACATCGTTATCTCCTCGACTGCCAGCACGCTCCCTATTTTAGGCAAGGGCGCAGTAGAAAGCGCGCTAAAAAAACGTCGTAATAAACCCATGTTATTGGTGGACATTGCCGTACCCCGCGATATCGAAGCAGAAGTTGCCAAGCTCGACAACGTTTATTTATACACTGTCGATGACTTAGTGGGCATTGTTGAAGAGAACCGTAAAAACCGAGCGCAAGCAGCACAGGAAGCCGAAGATATTGTGCAACTCAAAACAGACCACTTTATGCAACAGTGGCGACTCATGTCGGACGCAGTACCACTGATTCGCGACTACCGCCGTTATGCTGAACAACAACGTGACGAAGCCCTCGCTCACGCGCTACGCGAGCTTCACGCCGGCCACGACAGTGAAGCTGTATTACGCAAGCTCGCGCACCAACTGACCAACAAGTTAACGCACACTCCTTGCCTTGCTATTCGTGAAGCGGGCAACCATGGTGGCGACAATTTACTACAGCAAGCACGCACCTTATTATTGCCTGAGAAATCATCTGCATGAAAGATTCCATTCGTCAACAACTCGAACAAGCCAGTGAACGCCTACAAGAGATTGACCATTTACTGGCCGATCCGGACATCCACAATGATAACAAGCGCTTTCGCGCCTTGAGCAAAGAACATGCGCATCTCACCCCGTTAGTGGAACAGTGGAATGCCTTTCACCAAGCGGAAAAAGACCTTGCTGATGCATTTGACTGGATTAACAGCGGTGATAGTGATTTAAAAGCCATGGCACAAGAAGAACTGCCGCAATTAAAAGAACAACTCGAACAGCTAGAAAACAGCCTTCGCACCCTACTCATTCCGCAAGATCCGAACGATGATGCCAACCTGTTTTTAGAAATTCGTGCTGGCACAGGTGGCGATGAAGCCGCTATTTTCGCTGGTGACCTCTTCCGCATGTATTCTCGTTACGCCGAACGTCAAGGATGGCGCGTAGAAGTGATTAGCGAACAAGAAGGCGAACATGGGGGCTACAAAGAGATCATTGCCCGCATCGAAGGCGAAGGCGCCTATCGTAAACTCAAATTTGAATCAGGTGCCCATCGGGTGCAACGCGTTCCGACTACCGAAACACAAGGCCGAGTTCACACCTCTGCCGCAACCGTCGCCATACTACCCGAAGTCGAAGCCTTACAAGGTGTGGAATTACGTCCCGAAGATCTGAAAGTCGATACCTACCGTGCCAGCGGCGCAGGTGGACAGCACGTTAACCGAACTGAATCCGCCATTCGCATTACTCACATTCCTACTGGTGTGGTGGTTGAATGTCAGGAAGAACGCTCGCAACACAAAAACCGCGCTAAAGCCATGGCGCTGCTTGCTTCTCGTATTAACGCGGCACGTGAAGCCAAGCAAGCACAAGAGATTTCAGCGGCACGTAAAAGCTTGGTTGGTAGCGGCGATCGATCTGAACGCATTCGCACCTACAACTTTCCCCAAGGCCGTTTGACCGACCACCGCATTAACCTCACCCTTTATCGCCTAGATGCCATCATTCAGGGTGACTTAGAAGAGGTGATTACCGCCTTACTGAATGAATACCAAGCAGAACAGCTGAGTGCGCTCGAAGCCTCTCTCTAATCTAATCGGCGCGATTTAGTGGCAAAAATCATAAGATATTATTATTGGCTTTAATAAACGATCTTTATTCCAACATAGAAAAAATCAGCTGTTTTTCATTCGAATTCCTCCTTAAAATGATGTTCATCTCTCAACTAACTGAACTCACTTTTTAGGAAGACATACATGAACGCCCCTATTTATCCTGCCATACTCGGTGGCTTCTTACTTGGTCTTTTTGTTTTACTGCACTTTTGGATCACTGGTCGTGCCGTCGGTTGCTCGTCCGCCTATGGTAATTTTTGCGCTTATACCTTTAATACCCCCTTTTTTCATCGAGGTGAGTTTGCCGTACGCAATCACCCCAGACTGTGGCTGTTGTTTGGCCTGCCTTTAGGCGGTTTTTTGCACGTTACGCTACTGGGCGACGGCTTTCGTTTTTCTTTTAGCATGGGCATTTATGATGCTATTTTACCCAGTACTCCTTCAGCAAAAGGCCTGTGGTTGTTATTAGCTGGTTTCTTATTAGGTTTTGGTGCGCGACTAGCAGGAGCCTGCACAACAGGACATGTACTGGTTGGTGGGGCTTTACTGAATCCAATCAGCCTTATGGCTGGTGCCATTTTCTTTGTCTCGGCACTCATCACCACACAACTGCTGTTTCTGGGGTAAATAACATGCAAAATCATCTCATTTCATTGCTATTAGGCACCTTATTTGGCTTCTTACTCGCCTTTGCCGGAGCAACCAACTTTAATTTACATGCCGAATTGTTTTTGTTTGAAAACCTGTGGCTTTTGTTTGTTATTGGTTCGGCTGTCGCTACAGGCATCACAGGCGTTTATTTACTAAAACACTGGCAACCCAATGCCCTGTTAACCCGCACTTCGATTGATTTCAGCCCTAAAGGCATGACGCCCAACTTAGTCATGGGTGCTGTTTTGTTTGGCATTGGCTGGGGCATGTCTGCCGCCTGCCCTGGCACTGCCCCCACCATGATTGGTGAGGGCAAAATAGAAGGAGCTTTTCTGGTTGCTGGCATTATTTTGGGCACTGCGGCTTACGGTAAAATTGAACAATCATTACGTTAATAACGATTAACGGCATCTCAAGGCGTGAACAAATAGGATATTCTTCATCAAAAGTTCAACTTAGCTCTTGTTATTCGCGTATAATGTAGGGCTTTGTTTTATTGAATTATTTGAGTCCTACACCATGACGCCTATCGATCGCATCCGCAACATCGCCATCATTGCCCACGTTGACCACGGCAAAACCACACTGGTTGACCAACTGCTTCGCCAATCCGGTACTCTCGACGCACGTAAAGATGCGGGCGAGCGCGTCATGGACTCGAACGACATTGAAAAAGAACGTGGCATCACCATTTTGGCGAAAAACACCGCCATTAACTACACAGACACTCGTGACGGTCAAGAATATCGTATTAACATCGTTGATACCCCAGGCCATGCTGACTTCGGTGGTGAAGTTGAACGCGTACTGTCGATGGTTGATTCGGTGTTACTGTTGGTTGACTCAGTCGAAGGTCCTATGCCGCAAACGCGTTTTGTGACACAAAAAGCGCTAGCATTAGGCTTGAAACCGATTGTTGTGGTGAATAAAGTGGATCGCCCACAAGCACGTACTGCTGCCGCACTTGACGAAACTTTCGACCTGTTTGTGCGCTTGGGTGCAACCGACGAACAGCTCGACTTCACCGTCGTTTATGCTTCTGGCTTAAATGGCTTTGCTGGCATGGAAGAAACAGTTCGTTCAGGCGACATGACCCCCTTATTCCAAACCATTATCGATGTGGTTGAACACCCTAAAGTTGATATGGATGCCCCTTTCCAAATGCAAGTGACGCAATTAGATTACGACACCTACAAAGGCATCATTGGTACCGGTCGCATCCAACGTGGTACGATTAAAACCAATACTCAAGTCACCGTTATCGACCGCCAAGGCAACAAACGTAACGGTCGTATTTTAGAAGTGTTGCGCTCTAACGGCTTGGATCGTGAAATCGTTGCCGATGCGCAAGCAGGCGAAATCATTTCTTTCACCGGCCTTGATCCGTTATTTATTTCAGACACCATTTGTGACCCAACCTGTGTTGAAGCCATTCCCGCACTCAGCGTCGAAGAACCAACCGTTTCAATGACTTTCCAAGTCAATACCAGCCCATTTGTGGGCAGAGAAGGTAAGTTGCTCACCAGTCGTCAGATTCGTGATCGTTTACACAAAGAATTAATGACTAACGTCGCTTTGCGCGTTGAGGACACTGAAGATGCCGAGAAATTCCGCGTATCGGGTCGTGGTGAGCTGCATTTGTCGGTATTGATTGAAAACATGCGTCGTGAAGGCTTCGAGTTGGGCGTTTCTCGTCCTGAAGTCATCTTCCGTGAAGTGGATGGCGAAGTGCAAGAACCTTACGAAACCCTCACCATTGACGTGGAAGAAATCCACCAAGGTTCAGTGATGGAGCAGTTGGGTAAACGTAAAGCCGAAATGAAAGACATGATCCAAGACGGCCACGGTCGCGTGCGTTTAGACTTTGTTATCCCATCGCGTGGTTTGATCGGCTTCCGTGGTGAATTCCTAACGCTCACACAAGGTTCAGGCCTGCTGTATTCAACCTTCTCTCATTATGGTCCACGTATCCCAGGCACTATGGGGCAACGTCACAATGGCGTACTCATTTCGATGGACACGGGCAAAGCCTTGGCCTACTCACTCGACAACTTGCAAGAACGTGGTCGCTTGATGATTGGACACGGTGATGAAGTTTACGAAGGCATGATTATCGGTATTCACAGCCGTGATAACGATTTGGTCGTGAACCCACTAAAAGGTAAAAAGTTGACCAATATGCGTGCATCAGGTACCGATGAAAACGTAGTGCTCACGCCACCGATTCGTATGACGCTGGAACAAGCACTCGAATTTATTGATGATGACGAGCTAGTTGAAGTTACCCCAAAAAGCGTGCGTATTCGTAAAAAATACCTCACTGAATTGGATCGTAAGCGTTTTGGTCGTAAAGACTAAATCCTGTTTCATTGGTGATGACGCAAAATACCCAGCTTCGGCTGGGTATTTTTTAACGAAAGCGTCAACATTAAGGCCTATTCATTTTATAATGCTGCTAAAGTCATTCAGAGTTAGCGATATGTCAGATCAACTTTCACATCATTATGAACAGCAGTTAGCTTATTTAAGCTTACACGATTCATTAACCGACTTACCCAATCGCAGTTTTTTTATTGAAAGCCTGCATCAATGGCTGGAACAATTGAACCAACAAAAGCAACGGCAACAGATTGCTGTTGTTACATTAGATGTTGACCGCTTCAAAGTGTACAACGAATCCTTAGGTTCCACTGGTGGCGACTCACTTCTGCAAGCACTAGCGAAACGACTCAAACTCATTGCTCGAAATGACGACATAGTCGCTCGCTTCGGCTCCGATGAGTTCGCGCTCCTTATCGCCATGAATCAAACGGATCGTATCGAAGTTATTGCACAGCGTTACTACCGATTGTTAAATGAGCCCTTTCTTGTTGGCGATCAATCGCTGTTTATTGCTTTATCCACCGGCATCGCCATTGCGCCACAGGATGGACAAGATGTACAAACCTTATTGAACCGTGCCAATCAAGCGCGAATACAAGCCAAACAAGCAGGCGGCAACCAATTCCAATTCTATCGCTCCAGCATGACACAGGCCGTGCACAAAAGACTTGCTCTTGAACAGGATTTGCGTAACGCCATCGGTCAGCATCAGCTAAAGGTACTCTATCAAGCAAAAATCAATGCACAAACGGGTCAACTAGCCGGGGCGGAAGCACTGATTGTTTGGCAACATCCGTTATTAGGACAATTGAATCCAGAAGTCTTTATCCCCATTGCCGAAGAAACGGGATTAATTATAGAAATTGGTGCCTGGGTTATGTTTGAAGCCTGCCGCCAAGCCTGTTTGTGGCGACAAAACCACCCAAACTTTCATATCAGTATCAATCTGTCTGCACGCCAGTTTTTGTCGGATCAATTAATTGATCAGGTCAAAAGGGCAGTAGGAATTTGTCACTTCCCAGCCGACGCCTTAGATTTAGAAATCACCGAAAGCCTAGCCATGGTCGATATTGAACACACGACGCAAACCCTGAATCAACTGAAAGCGCTTGGTGTTCAACTTTCCTTAGACGACTTCGGCACTGGCTATTCTAGCTTTGCCTATCTTCGTGCTTTTCCTGTTGATACCCTAAAAATAGATCGTAGTTTCATTATGCGTATCGGTACCGAAAATGCCATACCAGCGGATGAAAAAATCGTCACCGCCATTATTGCGATGGCCAAGAGTTTAGGATTGAGCGTGGTAGCAGAAGGGGTTGAAAATGCTTATCAAATGGAATTTTTGCGTCAACACGCCTGTAATCTACTGCAAGGCTACTATTGTGGTCGTCCCTTGTCAGCACACGACTTTGAACAACTCGCTCTGCAACGCTATAATGTAAATCTAGCTTCCGAATAATCATTTCGCGTGATAATCACGCTGCAAGGTAACTATGCAATATCAAATTTCACCATCGAGCAGTCGATCTGCTACCTATCCTCATAGTTGGTTTATTCTCAATTTAATCATCGTACATTTATTTGCCTTTCTGATCATTCTAGAAATTGGCACTGCCATGACGATTTTGCTCATACCATTAGTGTCCATGGTTATTTTGGCTGCATTATGGCGTGTTGCGCAGCAAAAAAAACAGAGCGATGATTGGTTCATTGCGGCTCACTGGTTGCTCATGACCAAGCGTTCAAAAATGCTGCTTATCTTCTATGCTGTTGGTTTTACATTGGGCGTATTTAGTTACTTAATGGTTGGTCTCAGTCCACTGAAAGGCGATAACATTACGACCATTGCACTGCGCATGGGTGCCGTACCTGTCTTTTTGGGCGTACTCACCACTTTCGTCCTTTCAGGCGGTTCGATTTTTGATGCGCAACGTGGCATGATCGGTGATAAGCTTGTGGAATCCTTCCCTCCCAGCGATGCTTGGCTAGCAGCCAACCCCGAAGTCGCTGCAGAAGATACAGCGAGCACTCAGTCATGAGCGAAACCTCGCATAAACGCCCGATGTTTTTCTGGGGCTGGCTAACGCTTGGCTTAGCCGGTATCGTTTGGGTGGCCAGCTATTTCTTCGTTGATCCACCCAACAATAACCAAGATGGGGCGGCATTGCCCTGGAATGCGACCATCAATGCTGAAGGCACCTTAACGGTATTGGGATTAACCCTCGGCCAAAGCACAACCAAAGATGCGATGGCTCTTTACGGCAAAGAGACCAAAATCATGTTGTTTAGTGATAAACAACATCAACCTGTCAGCGTTGAGGCCTTCTTTGAAGACATGTACATTGGTTATAGCTTACGTGGACGATTAATCTTAACGCTTGAAACCTCAACGGAACAATTAGAGGCCATGTTTAGCCGTGGTGGAAGGGTTAAAAGTGCTGATTCTGGCGCTCATGAAATCACACTCGCTGGCACTGACCTAAGTGATGCGCTCAACCTACCCATACGTCACCTCACCTACATTCCTTATCCCAAAATCAATGAAGAAACTCTGATACACCGTTTTGGTCAACCCAGTAAAGATAGCCTTGGCGAGGATGGCGTTCGCCGTTGGCATTACCCAGAACGCAAGCTGGTTATTCTGTTTGACGACACGGGACGCAAGGTACTGGAATTTGGCCACTAATTTCTCATCGTCCTATTAGTGTCAAACCTACTGTCGAAGCATAGATACACAATTTACTTTATACTACTGACTTTATACTACCCCCAACATTTTGAATCACCAACGGAGTTCCCATTACATGAGTAGTCTCATTTTTACCTCAGAATCGGTATCAGAAGGTCATCCAGATAAAATTGCCGATCAGATTTCGGATGCGATTTTAGATGCTATCTTAGCACAAGACCCTAAAGCACGTGTCGCCTGTGAAACCTTCGTTAAAACCGGTATGGTGTTGGTGGGCGGCGAAATCACCACCTCGGCATGGGTGGACATTGAAGACTTGGTGCGTTCCGTCGTCAAAGAGATCGGCTATGATCGTGGTGAACTGGGTTTTAACGGCGACGACTGTGCTGTGCTTTCTGCTATTGGTAAACAATCTGTCGATATTGCCATGGGTGTGGACGAAGACCCAGAAGCGGCGAAAGAAATGGGTGCCGGTGACCAAGGTTTGATGTTTGGTTATGCCAGCAATGAAACCGAAACCCTCATGCCAGCACCGATTTACTATGCGCATCGCCTGGTCGAACAACAAGCACAAATGCGTAAACAAGGCGTGTTAGCTTGGTTACGTCCCGATGCAAAAAGCCAAGTCACCCTACGTTACGAAAATGGCGTGCCTGTTGGCGTCGATGCGGTGGTGTTATCGACACAGCATAATCCCGACATCAGCACTAAAGAATTACGTGAAGCGGTGATGGAACACATCATCAAGCCAGTTATTCCGGCACAATGGTTACACAAAGACACGCTATTTCACATTAACCCAACGGGGCGTTTCGTCATTGGTGGCCCCGTGGGCGATGCAGGCTTAACCGGACGCAAAATTATTGTTGACAGCTATGGTGGTATGGCGCGTCATGGCGGCGGCGCTTTTTCGGGTAAAGACCCCTCAAAAGTCGATCGTTCCGCTGCCTATGCCGGTCGTTATGTGGCAAAGAATATTGTCGCCGCTGGTTTGGCCGATAAATGTGAGATTCAAGTCTCTTATGCCATTGGTGTTGCTCAACCGACTTCTATTAGCATTGAGACATTCGGCACAGCAAAAGTCGATACAGCCCTCATTAAACGCTTGGTACGCGAGCACTTTGACTTACGTCCTCGCGGCATTATTGAAATGCTCGATTTGTTGCGTCCCATTTATCGCCAAACTGCCAGCTATGGTCACTTTGGTCGTGAACTTGCTGACTTTACTTGGGAAAAAACGGATAAAGCCGCCTTGTTGCGTGCTCAAGCTGGGCTATAATGTTAAATAAAGAACAGATTAAGAAGCTATCAGATACGTTCACTGTCTTAGCTTACGCTCAATTTGGTGTGTTTGGTTATAGTGCTTGGCAAGCAGCTGACTACCTTGGAACTTTCGTTTCTGGTTTAATTTTTGTATGGTTACAATCGACTGGCATCTGGATGTTAAGTTTTCCAAAGGAGAAACAAGATGCTTGAAAACCCTGTCTTGCAAGTGTTATTTGGATTTGTGATTGTGATTGGTATTGCTGGAACGCTCTTTGCAGCCTATTTAGAATACCAATCTCGTCATCCAAAAGATAAAGGTGATGCTCACGCATGAAATTGTCCGCTGAATTTTTCCCTCCCCGCACAGCAGAAGGCTTAGATAAGCTGGTTGAGGTGGCAGAAGGTTTTCGTCCTTTTAATCTCGACTACCTATCAGTAACCTATGGTGCTGGCGGCAGTACGCAAGAACGCACCCTCGCTACGGTCAAAGCCTTACGCGCGCGTGGTTGGGATGTTGCCCCTCACCTCACCTGTGTTGATTCAGAACGCGGCAAAATTGCCGACCTACTGAAAACCTACATGGATTTGGGTGTGCATCGTATTGTCGCGCTGCGCGGCGACATTCCTTCGGGTATGCGAGATTTAGGCGATTTTAACTTTGCCATTGATTTGGTGAAATTTATTCGCGATAGCACGGGCGATCACTTCCACATTGAAGTGGCCGCTTACCCCGAAGTGCATCCGCAAGCGAAAAACTGGCAAACCGACTTACAGCACTTTGCCGACAAAATGGCAGCAGGTGCCAATGCGGCCATCACGCAATATTTCTTCAATCCCGATAGCTACTGCCGCTTTGTCAATGCGGCGCGAGATTTAGGCGTCAAAGGTGACATCATTCCTGGCCTGATGCCCATTACCAATCACGACCAACTCGTCCGCTTTTCCGATGCGTGTGGTGCAGAAATACCGCGTTGGTTACGCAAACGCCTAGAAGCCTTTGGAGACGACAAAGCCGCGATTAGTGAGTTAGGATTAGAAGTGGTGAGTGATATTGGCGAGCGTGTTATGCGTGGTGGCGCACCCGGTGTTCATTACTACGCCATGAATAGCATCGAGCCTACGCGTTCACTGATAGAACGCCTCAGAAGCTTTTAAGCTGAATCACTGAACTGAAAGCAGCATGCGTCATATTCGTGTTTATGTATCGGGCAATTACCCCGATATTGGTCAGTCTCTCGATTTACCCGAAACAGTGCGCCACTATGTGGCCACTGTGTTACGCGCGCGCGATGGTTTTGTCATCGAGTTATTTAATGGCGAAGGCATCACCGCGCAAGCGCGCTTACAGCTTGAAAAGCGTTCAGCACGCGTTATTATTGAAGGCCGCTACAAAGACACATCGAAAGAATCGCCCCTAACCCTCACACTGGCGCAAGGCATTTCGCGTGGCGAACGCATGGATGTGAGCATGCAAAAGGCCACTGAGCTGGGCATCAGCGCCATACAACCCCTGTTTACCGACTATTGCGAAGTCAAACTTGAGGATGATGACAAGATCGCTAAACGCATGGCACATTGGCAACAGGTTATTATCAGCGCCTGCGAACAATGCGAGCGCACCCTTCTGCCTAATCTGTTTGCCCCCATCACACTC